>DATGLW010000073.1:0-35287 GCA_035293965.1 Acidimicrobiales bacterium | reverse complement strand
GTGCCCGAGGAGCACGGGGGTGGCAGCGTGTCGGGTGCAGGGGTGGAGGACCTCGCCCTCGTCGCCCAGGTGCTGGGCCGGCACGTCTTCCCCGGGCCCGTGCTCCCCACCAACCTCGTGGCGGCGGCCGTCGCTCGCGCCGGATCTCCCGAACAGCGAGCCGAGCACCTGCCGGCCATCGCCTCGGGGGAGGTGATCGCCACCTGGGCCTGCGCGCTCGCCGGTGACCGCTGCTCCTACGACGCCATCGCCGTGCTCGCCACCGTGGAGGCCGGCACCGTCGTCCTCGACGGGACCGTCGCACCGGTCCAGGATGCCCACGTGGCAAACCTCCTGCTCGTGACAGCCCGGAGCGAGGGCGGCCTCGTGAACGTGCTCGTCCCCGCCGCAGCTGACGGAGTGACCGTGGTGCCGCTCCGGAGCCTCGACCTCGCACGGCGCTTCGCGGAGGTGCGCTTCGAGCGGGTCCGGGTGCCCGCGAGTGCCGTGCTCGGCGACGCAGCACGCGCGGCGGACGACGTCGACGCCATCTTCGATCTCGCCGTGGCCCTCCAGAGCGCCGAGACGGTGGGGACGGCTGACCGGCTGTTCGCCATGACCCTCCAGTACGCCAAGGACCGCAAGGCCTTCGGGCGGCCGATCGGTTCCTTCCAGGCCCTCAAGCATCGTCTCGCGGACATGGCCCTGTGGCTCGAGTCGTCGAGAGCAACCGCGGCCGCAGCCGTCACCGCCGTCCAGCTCGGCGCCCGCTCGGCCGAGGCGACCAGCGTGGCCAAGTCCTACATCGGCGAGCACGCGCCGCTCATCGCCCGCGACTGCCTGCAGCTGCATGGCGGGATCGGCTACACCTGGGAGCACGACCTCCATCTGTACCTGCGCAGGATCGAGTCGAACCGGGCCCTCTACGGCAGCCCGGCTGCCCACCTCGACCGCTTGGCCGGCCTGCTCGGCCTCGGAACGGAAGGGTCACGCCCATCATGAGCGACGACGTCGTCATCGAGCCTGCCGACCTGCACGAGTACCGACTGCGGGCACGAGCCTGGCTGCAGGAGAACATGACGCTACTGCGCCGGCGCGACGACGGCACCTACGAGGACCCCGACGGGTCCGATCCCCGCCCGGAGCGAGTGGCGCACGCGAGGGAACTGCAGCGCACCCTCTTCGAGGGTGGCTTCGCGGGCATCACGTACCCGGCCGAGTACGGCGGGCAAGGGCTCAGCCTCGACCACGAGCGGGTGTTCCTCGAGGAGTCCGCCGGCTACGACATGCCGACGCAGGTGTTCGCCGTGTCGCTCAACATCCTCGGACCGACCCTCTTGGCCTTCGGGAACCACCAGCAGAAGGCCGAGCACGTGCCCAGGATGCTGGCCGGAGAGGAGCTGTGGCTGCAGTTCCTCTCCGAGCCCTCAGGGGGCTCGGACCTCGCCGGCCTCCTCACCCGGGCCACGCGCGACGGCGACACCTACATCCTGAACGGCCAGAAGATCTGGAGCACCGGCGCACAGCATTCGGACTTCGCCATGTGCCCGGCGCGGACCCGCTGGGACGTGCCCAAGCACAAGGGCATCTCAGTCTTCATCATCGACCTCTCCTGGCCCGGCATCGAGATCCGGCCCATCAGGCAGATCAACGGCGGCGCGGAGTTCTGCGAGGAGTTCCTCACCGACGTGGTGGTGCCAGCGGCCAACCTGGTCGGCGAGGAGAACGAGGGATGGCGCGTCGCCCGAGGGCTCCTGCAGATCGAGCACGAATGGGTGGGCCGCAGCGGCGGCGGCCAGCGAACCCACGCCGGCGTCGACGATCTGGTGGCCCTGGCCAGGCGCCGCGGGCTCGAGGACGACCCCGGCGTCCGGCGCAAGATCGCAGCCATGTACGCGGCCCAGATGGTGCACGCCCAGGCTTCGGTCCGCGTGTCGAACGCGATCGCTGCCGGCCGCATGGACCACGGCTACGGCGGCGCCCTCAAGCTCTCGAGCGCCAACCTGGCCCAGCGCCGGTCCGAGCTGGGGCTCGAGCTCGCCGGCTCCGATGGCGTGGCATGGCACGAAGGCGACACGAGCGCCTCGTCGTGGTCGCACCAGTACCTCTCGAGCCGGAGCTCCTCGATCGCGGGGGGGACGAACGAGGTGCAGCGCAACAACGTGGGCGAGCGCGCGCTCGGACTGCCGCGCGAGCCCACCTTCGACCGCGACGTGCCCTTCAACGAGCTGCTGCGGGGCTGAACGGCGGGGACGGATCCGCACGTAACGACGACCCGACCAGGCGCCCCCGTGACCTCCCTCTCCGTCTGTTGCTTCACCGCGGAGCCTCTCGAGCGCACCGCCGCCATCTTCGACCTCTTCCGGCCCGTGGCCGACGAATTGGTGTGTGCCGTGGATTCCCGCGTGCCCACGAAGCGGCTCCGGTTGCTCCGGGTCGATGTTCTCGAGCGGCGAGAGTGGCGGAACTCGATCGAAGAGCACCTCCCCTGGCTGCACAGCCTCTGCTCCGGGAACTGGATCTTTCGGTTCGACAACGACGAGGTTCCGAGCCAGGGGCTCCTCAGGGAGCTTCCGGCCCTGGTCGAATCCACGGACCTGCTCCAGTACGTGCTCCCGCGCCGGTGGGTCTTCCCGGACATCGGCTCTTTCATCAACGAGAAGCCCTGGTCCGACGACGTGCACGTGCGGCTGGTGCGCAACGACCCTCGGGCGCTTCGCTTTCCTGGCGGACTGCACACCAACATCGAGGGCGTCGAACCAAAACGCCTGCTCGACCTGCCCTTCTACCATCTCGACTGTGTGATCAACACGAGAGAGCAACGCGAGGCGAAGATGGCTCGCTACGAGCAGGCCCATCCCGGTCTCGAAACGATGCCTGGTTGGTCGGTGAACAACCACTACCTCCCTGAGGTGTTCCAGCAGGCGCCCTCTGCTCCCTGCGACCCCGACGACGTTCGGCTCATGGCAGGCGTCCTCGCAGCCGGTCGTTCGTCCTCTCCACCGCCAGGACGCAGCCCGCGGTGGCGAGCGTGGTGGCGAGCGTGACCGGTCGGAGACGGGTCATGGTCGCGACATGCCCGCACCTGGACGTCGGGGTCAGCGGCACTGCTGGGGCCATGCGTCCCGAGGAGTCCTGCCCGTCACAGAGCCGCCCCCTCGCGCTCACAGCGGTGGAGACGTGACCGGCTGCCGAGACGAACGCCTCAGACGGCGATGCCGACGAGCTTCGTGTCGAGGTACTCGGTGATGCCCTCGCGCCCGCCCTCCCGGCCGAGGCCGCTCTCCTTCACCCCCCCGAAGGGGGCAGCGGCCGAGGTCGGGTTGATGTCGTTGACGCCGACGATTCCGAAGCGGAGGCGCTCCATCACCCGGAACGCGCGCCCGAGGTCGCGGGTGTAGATGTAGGACGCCAGCCCGTACTCCGTGTCGTTGGCCATGGCGATGGCCTGGTCCTCGTCGTCGAAGACGATCACCGGGGCGATCGGGCCGAAGGTCTCCTCGCGGTAGATCTCCATCTCGGGGGTCACGCCCGTGAGCAGCGTGGGGGCGAAGAAGCACCCGGCATCGAGCCCGTCGGCCGTGAGCCGCTCGCCACCGAGCTCGAGGGAGGCGCCCTTGGCCAGGGCGTCAGCCACCTGCCGTTCCATCTTGTCGAGGGCCGCGGTGTCGATCAGCGGGCCGACGGTCACCCCGTCGACGAGCCCGCTGCCGGCCTTCAGAGCTGCGAACCGCTCGCGCATCGTGTCGACGAAGGGCTTCGCCAGGTCGCGGTGGACGAAGAATCGGTTGGGGCAGATGCAGGCCTGCCCGGTGTTGAGGAACTTGACCGCAGCCGCTCCCTTGGCCGCGTGGACCGGGTCGGCGTCCTCGAACACGAGGAAGGGGGCGTGGCCGCCGAGCTCGAGGGAGACCCGCTTCATCTGGCGAGCCGCCCCGGCAGCCAGCAGCTTGCCGACCTCCGTCGAGCCGGTGAAGGCGAGCTTGCGCACCCGGGGATCGCCGAGCAGCGCCTCGCCGACCGGCACGGGGTCGGCTGCAGTGACCAGGTTGACCACGCCAGGGGGCAGCCCCGCTTCGTGGAAGACCCGGAAGGTCTCCACGGCGCACAGCGGGGTCTGCTCGGCCGGCTTGAGGACCACGGTGCACCCGGCAGCCAGGGCAGGGCCCACCTTCCGGGTGATCATCGAGATCGGGTAGTTCCACGGCGTGATGGCGCCGACGACCCCCACCGGCTGGTGGAGCACCAGGAATCGCTGGTCGGCGCGGGCCGACGGGATCGTCTCGCCGTAAACGCGCTTGGCCTCCTCCGCGTACCACAGGAGGAAGTCGGCGGCGTAGCGGACTTCGGTGCGGGCCATGCGGATCGGCTTGCCCTGCTCCTCGGTCATCAGCTTGGCCAGGGCCTCGTGGCGCTCGAGCATGAGCTCGTAGGCCCGGTAGAGGTGCTCCGAGCGCTGGTACGCCGTGAGCTGGGACCAGGAGGCGAATGCCTCGGCGGCGGCGTCGATGGCAGCCTTCACCTCGTCGGGCCCGCCGTCGGCGACCGAGTCGATCAGCTCGCCGTTGGCCGGGTTGCGCGACTCGAAGCGCCGGCCCGACGATGCCTCACGCCACTCTCCTGCGATGTAGACCATGGGGCCAGCCTAACCCGGTCCGCCGGGGGCCGGGCCCGGGCCCGGGGGACCGGTCCCCGGTACCTCGTAGGCGGCCAGCCAGTACTCGCGCACCATCCGCTCGGTGGTGAACCAGCTGCCGTTGAGGGCGATGGCGTGCCGGCGGACTTCGGCGAAGCGGTCCGGATGCCGGTAGAAGAGGGGGCCGACCGACGAGGACAGCTTGTCGTAGAGGGAGGCTGCATCGGCCCTGTCGGCTGCATCCGCCGCTGCGAGGTCGCCGGAGGGATCATCCTGGCCGGCCCCGGCCGAGCCCACCGGTGCCGGTTCTCGCCCAACGCTCCAGCCGGTCACCCCCTCGATGTGGCCTTCGATCCACCACCCGTCGAGGATGCTGAGGCTCGGCACCCCGTTGAGCGCCGCCTTCATGCCACTCGTCCCCGACGCCTCGTACGGCGGGCGGGGCGTGTTACACCAGATGTCGGTGCCCGCGCACAGAAGCCTCGCAAGGTCCATGCCGTACCCCTCGAGGAAGCACACAGGCAGCGTGCCCCGGAGCTGGCGGGCCGCGGCCACGATCCGGCGGATGAGCTCCTTGCCGGGGCCGTCCTTCGGGTGGGCCTTCCCGGCGAAGACGATCTGGAGGGGGCCCACCTCCTCCACGAGGCGACCGAGTCGTGCCGGATCGGCGAGCACGAGGTCGGGCCGCTTGTAGGCGGTCGACCGGCGGGCGATGCCGAGGGTGAGGGCGTCGGGATCGAAGCGGGTGCCGGCCCGGCGCTCGACCTCGGCGACGAGCAGCGCCTTGGCCTCCGCGTGGGCAGCGGCGATCTCCTCGAGGGGGATCTCGCGCACGTAGCGCAGGGTGGCGTTGTGGCGACGCCAGCCTGGCACGTGGCGATCGAAGAGGTGGGCCATCGGGCCTGCCACCCAGGTGGCGGCGTGCACGCCGTTGGTGATCGATCGGATCCGGCGCCCCGGGAACATGGCTGCGGCCACCTCACGGTGGCGCCGCGACACGGCGTTCGACCACCTCGAGGCAGCCAGCGCCAGCTCGGTCATGTCGAGGCGACCGCCAGGCAGCGGCACGTGATGGTCGAGGAGGCGCCACGCCTCGGCTCCCAGCAGCTCCTCGACCAGGTGCCGGTCGAAGCGGTCGTGGCCGGCAGGAACGGGGGTGTGGGTGGTGAAGACGCACCGGGCACGCACGGCGTCCCAGGCGGCGGGGTCGGTTGGTTCCTCCTCGCGCGACAGGAGCCCGAGGGCGAGCAGCGCCGAGTGGCCCTCGTTCATGTGATAGGTGCCGACCTCGAGGCCGAGCGCCTCGAGTAGGGCCACACCACCCTGGCCGAGCACGATCTCCTGGCGGAGCCGCATGGCCTCGTCTCCCCCGTAGAGGCGATCGGTGATCGCCTGGTCCTCGGGCTCGTTGGCGGGCAGGCGGGTGTCGAGCAGGTAGACCGGCACCTCTTCCCCCGTCACGCCCGCCACCGCCGCCCGCCAGGCCCCCACCCGAACCCTGCGACCGCCGATCTCCACGTCGACCTCGCAGGGCAAGCGCGCCAGGGAGGCGCCGGGTGACCACCGGGCGGGGTGCTCCCGCTGGCGGCCCTCGCCGTCGAGCTCCTGGTCGAAGTACCCCTCGTGGTACAGGAGGGTCACCGCCACCATCGCCAACCCCTGGTCCGCCGCCGCCCGGACATGGTCGCCGGCGAGCACGCCCAGCCCGCCGCTGTAAGTGGGCACGGCGTCGGAAAGGGCGATCTCCATCGAGAAGTACGCGATCTGCTGCCGCGCCGGGCTCGCCGAGCCCCCCGGTCCGCCATCCACCACCATCGCCCAACCTTCACCCAGCTCCGGCTGCCCCGTCCACCCCGCCACGTCAGCCCTGCCCCGTCCACCCCGCCACGTCAGCCCGCCACGTCAGCCCCGCCATCCGTCCACCGAGCTCAGGGGGCGGCACGTCAGCACCGCCACGTCAGCCGCCATCTGTCCACCACCGAGCTCAGGGGGCGCCACGTCGCCGCGCTGGACGCCCCCGCCGCCCCTCGCGCCGGGCCTCGCCGACGCGAGCACGGCCCGAACACCAGGGGTAGTGTCCGCCCGTCGCACACGCCACCGCGCTGCGGCAGGGCCGGAGACCGGGGCCGGCCGAGCGGGTGCCGCGTCGAGAGGAAGCGAAGCGAAAGGGTCCCGTGGACTTCGAGCTCTCCCCCAAGGCCAAGGAGTACCACGAGCGCCTCTCGCGCTTCATGGTCGAGCGCGTGGAGCCCGCCGAAGCCGAGTGGGATCGGTACCGGGCCGAGAAGGGCTGGGGCGACCACTCTGTGCCACCGGTCATCGAAGAGCTCAAGGCCGAGGCGCGCCGGCTCGGGCTGTGGAACCTCTTCCTGCCGGCCGTGGGTGGCCTGAGCAACACGGAGTACGCACCGCTTGCCGAGCTCACCGGCTGGTCGCTCGACCTCGCCCCCGAGGCGCTCAATTGCGCGGCGCCCGACACCGGCAACATGGAGCTCCTCCACCTCTTCGGTACGGACGAGCAGAAGGAGCGCTGGCTCCAGCCCCTGCTCGACGGCGAGATCCGCTCCGCCTTCGCCATGACCGAGCCCGACGTGGCGAGCAGCGACGCCACCAACATCCGGTGCCGCATCGAGCGCGACGACGACCACTACGTGGTCAACGGGCGCAAGTGGTGGACGAGCGGGGTGCTCGACCCGCGCTGCAGGCTCCTCATCGTGATGGGCAAGACCGACCCCGAAGGTCCCGCACATCGCCAGCAGTCCATGATCCTCGTGCCGATCGACACCCCGGGGGTCGAGGTCCTCCGGGACCTGACCGTGTTCGGGTTCTCCGACCAGCACGGCCATGGCGAGGTGCAGCTCACCGACGTGCGCGTGCCGGTGGCGAACCTGCTCGGTGAGGAGGGTGACGGGTTCGCCATGGCCCAGGCCCGACTCGGGCCGGGCCGGATCCACCACTGCATGCGCGCCGTCGGGGCGGCGGAGCGGGCCCTGCGCCTGATGGCAGAGCGCGCCACGCAACGGGTTGCCTTCGGCAAGCCGCTGGCCGAGCAGGCGACCGTGCAGCAGGCTCTCGCCGAATCGCGCCTCGACATCGAGCAGGCACGGCTGCTCACGCTGCGCGCCGCGTGGCTGATCGACCGCTACGGCACCAAGGCGGCGCGGACCGAGATCGCGGCCATCAAGGTGGCAGTGCCGAGGGCCGCCTTGGCCGTGATCGACCGCGCGATCCAGCTGTTCGGGGGTGCGGGGGTCTCGGGCGACACCCCGCTCGCCAGGATGTGGGCGTGGCACCGAGCGATGAGGATCTTCGACGGCCCCGACGAGGTCCACCTGCGCTCGCTGGCACGCGCCGAGCTGCGCCGGAGCGGCACCGGGCCCTGACGTTGCTCGTTCGGTGCCACCTCTGCGACCATGTGGGCCACCACCGACCACCTCTCCGGAGGACCACCGTGACACGGTTGTACACGTCCCTACTGGCCCTGCTCATCGTGTTCTCCACCGCCCTCGGCTTCCTCGCTGCCACCGCCTGGGACTCGTGGTGGGTGTGGGGCCTCGTCGGCGGCATCCTCGTCGTCGCCTTCCTCGCCCTCGGCGGGAAGCTCGTCCCGCCAGCCCGGACGGCGCTGCCCGCCCGCGACGCGGCGAGCGCCTCGGCGCTGCTGCGGGCCTTCGGCGCCCTGTGCATGGCCGAGGTGCTCCTGCTCGGCCTCGTGCTGTGGATCTGGGGCAACCGGACCTATGCCAGCTCCACCCCCTACCAGGTGTTGGGCCTCCTCATCTTCCTGGCCCTGGTGGGCGCGGGTGTACCTGGTGCGCTCACCACGCTGGTGCTCTTCTTGCGCTCGAGGGCGCTGCTCCATGCCGAGGCGCACCGCGCCGGGGCGCGCCACAGCGGAGCACACGACCCCGAGGCGCACCACCCAGCAGGCGGGACCCACCAGGCGGTCGGCGCCCCGCACTGAACCGGAGGCAGCGAGCCTCCCTCGAGGGGCGACGGGTCGGCTTGCCGGGCTGCCCGCGCCGCATCGGAACGGACCGGCGGCAGGAGAGGAGAGGACCGTGCAGTTCGTCGTGGAGTACCCCCTCGGCCTCGACGATGAGGGCCAGCCGTGGTCGAAGCCCTCGAGCATGGCGGCCTTCGCCGCCGCCCTCGAGGCAGCGGGGGTCGACGCTGTCGCGCTGACCGACCACCCCGCGCCGTCGAGGAAGTGGCTCGACCACGGCGGGCACGCCACCATCGACCCCTTCGTCGGGCTCGGCTTCTGGGCCGGCATCACGACGAGGTTGCGGCTCATGACGCTCCTGACCGTCGTCCCCTATCGCAACCCCCTGCTCATGACCAAGTCCATGACCGCCGTCGACATCGTGTCGGGCGGCCGGGCGACCTTCGTGCTCGGCACGGGCTACCTGCGCTCGGAGTTCCTCGCCCTCGGTGTCGAATTCGAGGAGCGCAACGCGCTCTTCGACGAAGCAGTCGACGTGGCGAAGGCATGGTGGTCGACCGGCGAGCTGCACTACGAGGGGAAGCACTTCACCGCCGTGGGCCAGGCCCTGTTCCCCCGGCAGGTCCAGCAGCCTCACCCGCCGCTGTGGCTGGGAGGCAACGCCGCCGCGGTGCGCGAGCGGGTGGCCCGCTGGGGTGACGGGTGGGCACCCCTGCTCGGCGGCGGCACCGTGCCCCGAACGGCGCGCACCGTCACAATCGCGACCGACGACGACTTCGTTTCGGCGCTCGCCGACCTTGGCGAGCGGCTCGAGCGTCACGGCCGCTCGCTCGCCGACATCGACGTCGTCGGGTCGCTCGACGCGACGCGCCGGGGGCTCGCCGACCCCGATGCGTTCCTCGAGGGCGTGGGGCGGCTCACCGAGATGGGGGTCACCTGGACGCACGCCCCGGTCGTGCGGGGCACGATCGCCGAGTCCCTCGACGCCGTCGCCCGCTTCGGCGAAGAGATCCGGGCCAAGGTCTGAGGGCTCAATCCCGGGGGGTCGGGACCGCTCACCGGCCCCGGTCGTGGGCGGGGTTGCCGCCCGACCGCACCCGGTCGTGGGCGGGGTTGCCGCTCGACCTGCAGGGTTGGACCGCTCGGGTCACTCGCCTCCGGTCAGCACCGGCAGCAGGGTCTCGAGCCACCGACGATGGGCGTCCTTCTCGCGCGTCTGGGGCGCCAGGACGAGATCGGTCACCCCGGCTGCGGCATAGGCAGCGGCTTCCCGGCGCCACCATTCGACGTCGAGGAGGTCGGCGTCGACGTGCAGGCGCACCTGGAACGTGAAGCCGGCTGTGTCGCGCCCCGCTGCGTGGAGCCGCTCCACGACGGCAGCCCGGTGCGAAGCCGCCCCCGCCGGGTCCATGCCGATGCCGTGCCAGCCGTCGCCGCGGGCCACCAGCCGGCGGGTCGCCGAGGGCCCGTTGCCCCCGACGAGCACGGGCAGCCCGCCCGGTCGGTACGGGCCGGGGTACGCCTCGACGCCGTCGAAGGAGAAGAACCGGCCTCGGAACGAGCTCGGACCCGGCGCCCAGAGCTCCTTCATGACGTCGATGAACTCATCCGCGTACGCGCCGCGCTCCTCGAAGGCGACGACGTTGACGGCCTCGAACTCCGCCCGGAGGGCGCCGACGCCCACGCCCACATCGACCCGTCCGTGGCTGAGCCAATCGATGGTCGCCAGCTGCTTGGCTGTCACGACCGGGTTGAGGTAGCCGAGCACGAGCACGCTCGTGCCCAGTCGGGCACGAGTCGTCGCCATGGCGGCCGCCGTCAGGGCAACAAGGGGGTCGTAGTAGTTGCCCGTCCCGAGCCGCTCGGCGACGAAGCCGGTGTGGATGACGTGGTGGCTCACCCAGAGCGAGCCGGCGCCGAGCTGCTCAGCGAGGACGGCCAGCTCGACGTCGTCGCGCGGGTCCTCGAGCCCCCAGCTGTTCGGCATGACGTAGCCGATCCGCATATGCACCTCCCACGCGACAAGCGTCCCTTCGATCCGGCGACCCGACGCCGCACGGGCGCCCCGTCGGCTGCCCGTGCCCACGGCCGCCACGGCGCCGGCTCGCGCACCGAGAGGGGGCGGCGCCAAGCGACGCTCCAGCGCACGGCGAGCACGACGGCTCAGGTGGCGCTCACGATAGCCTGCCGCCAACTGATCGCCGTCGACGTCGTCGTCCTCGCGACGTCCAGGCCCGAAAGGCGGGAGAGCCGACGCAGATGAACACGATGAAGATGATGAACAGGATGAAGCAGCGGCAATCCAGCGACGAGGCAGGCCGCACCTTGTGGTCACCGGCCCCGGCTGGTTCGCGGCGATGACCGTCCACCCCGTGTCCGGGTTCGACCTCGCCACGGTCGACAGGCTCCTCACCACGACACGAGCGGTCCGCCGACGCCTCGACTTCAGCCGCCCGGTACCACTCGAGGTGGTGCAGGAGTGCCTCGAGCTCGCCCTCCAGGCGCCCACCGGCACGAATGCCCAGACCTGGCGGTGGCTCGTGGTGAGCGACCCTGATCGTCGGCGGGCGCTGAGCGACCTCTACCGGCACCCGCCCGACGACCGGTCGCGCCGAGCGGGCACCGTCGAGCCCGACGTGCCCGACACGCCGCAGCAACGACGCGTGGCGGCGTCGGCGCAGTACCTGCGCGAGCACATGCACGAAGTGCCCGTGCTGGTCGTGCCCTGCGTCCTCGATGCCGGCGGCGCTGCCGGCTGGCCACCCTCGATCTACCCCGCGGTTTGGAGCTTCCTCCTCGCGTTGCGCAGCCGGGGCCTCGGCTCGGTGATCACGACGGTCCATCTCTACCGGAAGGAGGAGGCGGCGCGGATCCTCGAGATCCCTCCCGGCTACGAGCAAGCGTGCATGCTCCCGGTCGCCTACTACACGGGCACCGACTTCAAGCCCGCCCGGCGGCGTCCTCTCAGCGAGGTCGCCTTCCTCGACCGCTGGGGGAACCCGCTTCTCCCCGGCGACAGGTAGGGAGCCGCTCGCACGAGGGCAGCGTGACCGTGGCCGAACCTTCGTGCCCCGGGCGCGTCGGCGCGCCCCGCCGGGCTGCAACACCCGGCGGGGGGCCGGTGCGACCCCGGGCGGGGTGGCGAGCAGGAGGGCGGTGCGACGAGCCGCCGGGTCGAGCCGGGGGTTCAGCTCCAGCTGATCGACTTCACCTCGGTGAAGGCGGCGAACCCGTGGTGGCCCCACTCGCGCCCCACGCCGCTGTGCTTGTACCCGCCGAACGCGCCCCGCTGGCCGATCCCGGCGGGTGCGAGGCCCCACCCCGGACCCTGGCCGCCGCCGGGACCGAGGTCGGCCACGGCCGCCGAGCCCACGCCCTGGGCGCTCATGCTGCCCGCCCTGATCTGGCGGGCGACGTTGAACGCCCGGGAGGTGTTGGCGGCGATCACACCGCCGCCCAGCCCGTAGATCGAGTCGTTGGCGATCCGCACGGCATCCGCGTCCTTGCCCGAGTACGGGATGACGGTCAACACGGGGCCGAAGATCTCCTCCTGGGCGATCCGCATGTGGTTGGCCCCGACCAGGACGGTCGGCTCGTAGAAGAAGCCCTTCTCGAAGCCCTCGGGGCGCTTGGCGCCGCAGAGGACCTCTGCCCCCTCCTCGATGCCCGACGCGACGAGCCCCTCGACCCGCTGGCGCTGCTGTTCGCGGATGAGCGGGCCGAGGGTGGTGTCCGGGTCACGCGGGTCGCCGATCTTGACCTGGCCGAGCGCCTGGCGCACGCCTTCCTTGTAGGCGTCGAGCAGGTGCTCGGGAAGCAGGAGCCGGGTCTGGATGACGCATCCCTGCCCGCAGTGGACGAGCACGGCGCCGAAGCCGATGGAGCGCGCGTAGTCCTCGCTCACGTCGTCGAGCACCACCTGGGCGCTCTTACCCCCGAGCTCGAGGTGCAGCCGCTTCATGGTGGGCGCGCCGGCAGCCATGATGCGCCGCCCCGTTGCCGTCGAGCCGGTCATGGTGATCATGTCGACCATGGGGCTCGTGGTCAGGGTCTCCCCCACCTCGGCGCCGCCGGGCACCACGTTGAGCACACCGGGCGGCACCCCGGCCTCCTCGGCCGCCTGGGCGATGAGGAAGGCGTCGAGGGGGGTCCACGGGTGCGGCTTGAGCACGACCGTGCAACCGGCCGCGAGTGCCGGCGCCGTCTTCACGACGTTGAGCATGAACGGGAAGTTGAACGGCGTGATGGCACCGACCACCCCGACGGGCTCGCGCACGAGGGCCGACCCGGCCATGCCCGTGGGCGCCCCGGTCGGCGGGTCGACCTCGACCCACTGGAAGCTATGCTCGGCCAGGTCGGCGTTCGAGAAGAACATGCCGATCGAGCCGGCGGCCTGGATGGCGTCGGTCACGAAGCCCACCGACCCGGTCTGGGCGACGATCAGGTCGTGCAGCTCGGCAGAGCGGGCAAGAAGCGCCTGGCCCATCTTGCGCAGCACGGCCGCGCGTTCCGCCGGCTTCATCCACGGCCAGGGTCCCTCGTCGAACGCCCGGCGCGCGGCCTCGATGGCCCGCACGGCGTCCTTGGCCGTCGCCTCGGGCACCGACCCGATCGGCTCCTCGGTGGCAGGGTTGATCACCTCGATGGCGTTGCCGCCCTCCCCCTGCTCCCAGGCGCCGTCGATGAACAGCTCGAAGCTCCACGTTGCGGCCATGGCCTGACCCCCTTCTCGCACCCGTTTGCTGGCGGCCCCGGCCCTCGGGCCCGCATCGCTGCTCACCCTTCCGCTGTGCCCCGTGCTTCCGCCGTGCCCCGTGCTTCCGCTGTGCCCCGTGCCACGCGACACGGGGCCCGGCCCTGCACCTCGAGGACCCTCGGACACGAGCCGGTCCTGCAGCAGATCGATCGTACCCGGCGCCAGGCCCCCCTGTTCCTCGAGGTAGGCCCGCACGCCCCCCCAACGCTCGCGGAGCTCACCCAGCACCGTCGCCAGCGCGCCCGGCTGGGTCCCGAAGACGCCCGCGGCGACCGCAGGGTCGGCGTGGCGCGCCACCTGCTCGTCCACCAGGCGCGCCAGCCACGCCGGGCGGGGCGCCAGCGCCGTCAGCTCGTAGTCGGCGAGGATCTCCTCCTCGTCGACGTCGAGGGCCGCGAGCAGGAGCGCAGCTGCCAGCCCGGTGCGGTCCTTGCCCACGGTGCAGTGGAACACCGCCGGCAGGCCACCGGGCGCAGCGAGGCCCTCGAAGAGGGCAGCGAAGGCAGGCGCGCTGTGCTCGAGGGTCGAGCGGTACACGGCGGTCAAGAAGGCCTCGGCGTCGGTCGCCGCGGACAGGTCGTGGCGGGGCGCCTCGCGGCTGAAGATCGGCAGGCTGACCACGCGGGCACCGGGAAGCTCGGCGCGGCGCTGCTGCTCGCGCTTGGTCCGCAGGTCGTAGACGACCTCGATCCCGAGCGACGCCAGGACCTCGAGGTCCCCGGGCGTCGCCTCGTGCAGGGCGCCCGAGCGGTACACGAGGCCGCGCCGGACCGTCTCTCCGTGCACGTTCGGGCGGCCGCCCAGATCGCGAAAGTTGAAGATGCCCTGCAGCGAGCCGGCCCTCTCGGGGCGCCGTCCCCCTGACCCCCCTCGCTGCGGGCTCACCCGCTCCCCCCGGCGGGGGCCAGCTCGGCACGGCCGTGCCTGATGACCGTGGCACCCCCCGAGCGAGCCTCGAAGGCCACGGCGCGGCCGCCCTCGGGGGTGTGGCCCGCGTCGAAGAGCTCGACGGTCAGCTCGCTGCGGGGGAAGACCGGCGCCGCGAACCGGCACGCCAGGCGCCGCAGGTCAGCCGGGTCGCCGCCTGCCGCCAGCTCGACCACCGCCCCGCTGCACATGGCGAAGGTGCACAGCCCCTGGAGGAACTTGCCCGGGAACCCGGCCTGCCTCGCGGCTCCGTCGTCGACGTGGAACGCCGCGTGGTCGGTCGAAGCCCCCGCGTAGCGGAACGTCTGGTCGCCGGTGACCTCGAAGGTGCGGCTGCCGATGGGCCGGTCGCGCGCGTCGGCGGGGAACGTGTGGTCGGCGAGGGGCGGCCCGAGGTCGGCCTCGATGGTGCCGCCGATGAGCAGGGTGGACCAGAAGTGCTCGACGAGGGGGTTGCGATCCTCGTCGGTGACGAGGATCCGCTGGGTCAGCATCGCCCCTGCCGGCGTCTGCCGGGCACTGTGGACGGTGTCCGCCCACCGCACTGCCATGCCGGGCACCACCGGCGCGTGGAAGTACACGTCGTGCTCGCCGTGGACGCCCCCACGCACCCCCTCGACGGCACCGGGATCGGCGCTCCTGCCATGGCCCTCGATGTAGGCGGGGAGGATGAGCGAGACCGTGTAGAGGGGCGGCACCGCGCCCCCGCGCTGGTAGATCGGGTTCGGGTCGTTGGTGGCGAGGGCGTACGCGATCGCCGCATCCTCGTCGACGCGACCGGCCCGCTCTTCGAAGGTGGTGCCGACGTGGATGGCGGGCTTGGCCATGGCCGCATGGTACCGGCGGGGGCCTGTTGGGCCCGGGAGCGGCCTCCGGGTGCCCGCGGCAGCGGTTGCAACGGGGATGTGAAGGGAGGGGGAGCACGGCGAGTTGGCACGCGGCGGCCGCCTCGACCGAGCGCGCCATCCATCCGGCCCGCTGCCGTTGCGACGTCGCCTGGGCTGCGGATGAGACGCGAACGGGACGGGCGCGGTACCGGACCTCGACACACTGGCACCGCTCTGACACGATCGGGGCCATGGCGGTGCGATGACACAGCCGGGCGGCGGGGCCCGGGTGGCGGGGATGGCGAAGAGCGACGTCTCGGCCGAGCCGAAGGGGAAGGGTCCCATGCGTCCGTCACATTCCTACCTGGGGGCCGGGGAGGGCGACCGCCCGCACGGCAGCCGATCCCGCGCGCCGCACCCGCGTGCGGCCGAGGCCAGCCCCGGGCAGGCACCGGCCGGCCCGGTGCCCGGGCGACCGGCACGGGCCCTGGCACCGGCAGGCAGCCTGGCCCTGGCGGGCGTGGTCGCGCCGGCCAGTGCCGACGTGGGGGCGGCGCGCGAGCGCCTCCGGCAGGGGCGGATGTGGAAGGCCGCCGCCGTCCTGGCTCCGATCGCCGTCCTCCTGTTGGTGCGCGACCTCGTGTGGCACCGTGGTCCCTTCGGGTTCCCCCACCTGCCCGCAGCGTGGGGGCCCTACGCGCCGGGCGTGCTCCTCCTGGTCGTGCTGGCCGCGGTGATGGTGGTGCCCCTGCTCGGGGCGGGCCGGTCGCCCCACGTGCTGTACCGGCCCGGTGAGACGGGCGTGCGCCTGGCCGACGTCCGCGGCGCCGGGGCGGTCCTCGACGAGGTGGTGCGCACGCTCAACCTCTTCCTCGCCCACCGCACCTTCGCCGAGACCATGGGCGGCACGCCTCGGCGGGGCATCTTGTTCGAGGGCCCGCCGGGCACCGGCAAGACGCACATGGCGAGGGCCATGGCCACCGAGGCCGGCGTGCCCTTCCTGTTCGTCTCCTCCTCGGCGTTCCAGTCGATGTTCTACGGCCAGACGAACCGCAAGATCCGCTCCTACTTCCGGGCGCTCCGCCGCTATGCACGGCGCGAGGGTGGCGCCATCGGCTTCATCGAGGAGATCGACGCCATCGGCGCCTCGCGCGGCGACGCCGGCCTCGGCAGGCGTGAGGGCGTGGCGGGCGTGGTCAACGAGCTGCTCATCCAGCTGCAATCCTTCGAGGCCCCTCCGCTCGGTGCGAGGCTGGCCGGCCTCGCCGTCGAAGCGCTGAACGCCTGGCTGCCTCCGACGAGGCAGCTGCGCAAGCCGGCGGTGCGCCCGGCCAACATCCTGGTCATCGGCGCCACCAACCGGGCCGCCGACCTCGACCCGGCGCTGCTGCGCCCTGGTCGCTTCGACCGCTCGATCTACTTCGACCTCCCCACGAGGGCCGGCCGGCGCGACATCATCGACTACTACCTCGCCAAGAAGGCCCACGACCCCGACCTGGACCGTCCCGAGCGACGTGATGCCCTGGCAGCGATGACGGCCGGCTACTCGCCGGTCATGATCGAGCGCCTGCTCGACGAAGCGCTGGTCTGGACCCTTCGGCGTGGTGCGGCAGCGCTCAGTTGGGACGACGTGGCCAAGGCGAAGCTCACCGGTGAGATCGGCCTCGCCCAGGACGTCGTCTACACCGAGGCCGAGCGCCGCCTCATCGCCACCCACGAAGCGGGCCACGCCACGGTGGCCTGGCTGGTCGGCAAGGGTCGCAAGCTGGACGTGCTGTCGATCGTGAAGCGCAAGGAAGCCCTCGGCCTCCTGTCACATTCGGAGACCGAGGAGCGCTTCACCAAGACGCGCACCGAGATCCATGCCCTCATCCAGATCGCCATGGGCGGCATGGCGGCCGAGGAGGTCTTCTTCGGCGAGACGTCCTCGGGCGTGGCCGGCGACCTCAAGGCGGCGACGGACGCCGCGTGCCACATGGTGGGCGCCCTCGGCATGGGCTCGACCCTGGTGTCGGCAGCCGCGCCGGAGCACCCGGGCGCCGGCAACCTCGCCGCCAGGGTGCTGGCCACGGACGCGGGCCGCGACGAGGTGGACAGGCTGCTCCGCCGGGCCGCCGCCGAGGCCCGCTCGATGATCGAAGGCAGCCGCCACATCGTGGAGCAGCTGCGCGACGCGCTGCTCGAGCGCGACGAGCTCGTCGGGGCCGAGATCCTCGAGCTCATCTCGGCTGCCCACCGCTCGCCAGCACCCGCCGAGGACCTCGGAGCCTGACCGGCGGCGGTCCGCCGAGGTCCCGCCGGTGCCGGCGGGACCTCGGAACCGGCGGGCCGGCGATCAGCCGGTCGAGGACCGCGTCAGCACCTCCATGTTGTGCCCATCGGGGTCCGAGAAGTAGAAGCCTCGGCCGTGGTGCTCGCGGATCTGGCCCGGCTTGGTGTGGCCGGGGTCGGCGTAGTAGGTGATGCCCTGTGCCCTCACCCGCGCGAAGACCGCGTCGAACTCGGCCTCGGAGACCAAGAACGCGTAGTGCGCAGGCACGACTTGGTCGCGGTCGTCGTAGTCGAGGCTGACGCCGTTGGCCAGCTCGATGGCCATGAAGTGCCCGGAGGGTGTCGGCTTGGGAAGCCCGAGCACGTCGGCGAGGAAGGTCGACGACACGACTTTGTCGCGGCTGGGGACGATCGTGTGGTTCAGCTCCACGGCCATGGCTGCTCCTTCCAGGCGGTCCCGGGACCGTTCCGGAAGATCGCGCCCTCGCGCCCGAGCCTACGACAAGGGCAAGCCGCGGGCCACGCCCTCCACGCCGGCACTCACTGCGCCGCACCCGCCGCGCCCCGACTCGATGGCGGCAGCCAGGTCTTCGACCAACGCCTGGGTCGTCGAGTGGGCCAGCCGGCCGACGACCAGGTCGCCGAGCACGCCGAGCGGTCCGAGCGGCGGCCGGTAGCTCCCGGAGAGCGCGAGCTCCGAGCCGTCGTCGAGCCTGGGGTGGGCAGACAGGTCAGCGTCCATGATCGGGAACAGCTTGGGGAGCCGCCGGGCGCGCCAGCGCAGATGGGCGACGGCGCCGGCCTCGGGATGGCGAGGCGTTTCGACGTCGACCACCACGGGAACCCGCATGCGCCCGAACCGTCCTCGCACGTGGACGTCGACGACCAGTCGCCCGTCCGTCGGCTGCGCGCCGGACGCCGAGGGCTGCAACAGCGCGGCCAGGCACAGGCGCACCGCGCGTTCGACGTCCCTGAACGGGACCCGCACCGGCGCCGACGCGCGCACCGTGCGCTCGAAGGGAAGGAGGCCTGGAGCACCACCGTGCGAGGACCTCTCGACCGCCATGCGAGGTTCCATGTCGGCCCCCTTTCCTGCCCATCCCAGGGCTCAATCCCTATTGTACCCCCCTCGTCTGGGCGCACCCCTCGCCCGAGAGCCTCCCGCTGCTACCTCCCTCGCCGACATCGCCCAGTAGTTGGAGGAGGCCACCCGAGGGACCGAGGAGGCTGGATCGATGAGGCAAGCCGTGGCGGCGATGCGGGGGGCGGTGGCGGCGATGCGGGGCGTCGTGGCGGCGATGCGTGGTGCGGTGGCGGCGATGCGGGGTGTCTCTCCGGCAACCTGCGCTCACCGTCGCGACGCGCGTGCAGGCCTCCCCGGCGTGCGGTAGACCGGACACGAGCGGGGTGGGGACAAGGGCAGGGAGGAAGGCGGCAGCATGGCAGCCACCCGGACGTTCGTGATCGTCGGGGCCAGCCTGGCAGGAGCCAAGGCAGCCGAGGCCCTGCGCGACGAAGGCTTCGACGGGCGGGTCGTCCTCGTCGGCGAGGAGCCGGTGCGCCCCTACGAGCGCCCGCCGCTGTCGAAGAGCTACCTGCGAGGGGAGGCCGACTTCGCTGCCGCCGCGGTGCACGACGAGGGCTACTACGACGAACGTGGCATCGAGCTGCGCACCTCGAGCGTCGTCACCGCCTTCGACCCGGGCGCCGCCGAGGTGACCATCGGCGGCACCGAGCGTCTCGCCTACGACCGGCTGCTGCTCGCCACCGGCGCAGCCCCTCGGCGCCTCGCGGCGCCGGGCGCCGAGCTGGCCGGCGTGCGGTACCTGCGCACCGTCGCCGACGCCGACGAGCTCCGCCAGGCGATCGCGGCGGCTGCGAGCGTGGTGGTGATCGGCGCTGGGTGGATCGGATGCGAAGTGGCGGCGTCGGCGCGCCAGATGGGCGCGCAGGTCGCCATGGTCGAGATGACCTCGGTGCCCCTCGAGCGGGTCCTCGGTCCCGAGGTGGGCACCGTCTATCGCGACCTGCACGCCGACAACGGCGTGGCGCTGCACATGGGAGCCGGCGTCGACGCGCTGTTGGGCAGCGACGCGGTCGAGGGGGTCCGCCTGGCCGACGGCACGGTGCTCGCAGCGGACCTGGTCGTCGTGGGCGTGGGCGTCACGCCTCGGGTCGAGCTCGCCCAGGCGGCGGGGTTGGCTGTCGACAACGGGGTCCTCGTCGACGAGCACCTGGCCACGAGCGCACCCGGCATCTACGCAGCCGGCGACGTGGCCAACGCCTTCCACCCGCTCTTCGGGGCGCGGATCCGCCTCGAGCACTGGTCCGCCGCCCTCAACCAGGGGCCGGCGGCGGCGGCGAACATGCTCGGCCGCGCCACTGCTTACGAGCGGCTGCCGTACTTCTTCTCCGACCAGTACGACCTCGGCATGGAGTACACGGGGTGGGCCCCGGCCTGGGACCGGGTGGTCTTCCGCGGCGACCCGGCCACCCGCGAGTTCATCGCCTTCTGGCTGCACGACGGGCGGGTGGTGGCGGGCATGAACGCCAACGTGTGGGACGTCACCGAGCCGATCGGTGCCCTCATCCGATCCCGGGTCCCGGTCGAGGTCGACCGCCTGACCGATCCCGACGTCGAGCTGTCCTCCCTCGTGCCGGCGGCCGGCTGAGCTCGCCGGCGCAGCTGGCCCCCCTTACGACGCGGGACGCCGGCCCACGCCAAGGCCGGCGCGGCGGCGGTGGACGGACAGGTAGCCCAGCGGCGAGGCAGCTTCCAGGCGGCGGCTCGCCCCCCGCGGGACGTGCACCACGGTGCCGGGGCCCAGCGCCACCACCCGCCCGTCGACCACGAGGCGACCGGCGCCCGCGAGCACCGCGACCACCACGTCGACGTCGTCGTTGACGTGCTCGCCTATCTCGTCGCCGGCCTCGAGCCGCACGACGTTGACGTTGAGGTCGCTCTGCGCAGCGAGCGTCCAGCAGACGCCGCTGCCCGTGGCGCGCTGCCATGCGGCCGCAGCGTCCACGGACACGACCTCTTCGGCTTGGCCGGCAGGACCGTGCCCCGGGTCGGCCACTACGGCCCCGCTTGCGACAGGGCGGCAGCGAGCGGGGCCGGGTGGAGGCCCTCCATGGCGGCGATGGCGAGCAGACGGACCAGGCTGGCATAGAGGCCGGGGATCCAGTGGAGGATCACGATCTCACCGGCGCGCAGTGGCCGGTGGTCGTAGGTGGTGAGCTGGCCGTCGTACATCGACGCGCTCCACAGCACCACGTCGCGCAGCCGCGCCTCGCTCGCCGCCACCCGCACGGCCCGGTCGACGGCGCCATAGGGAGGGCGCCCGAGGGTCGGTGCCGTGCCGAACCATGCCGTGAAGTCCCGGGCTGCACCCGCCCACTGCTCCTCGGCCGCCTGCTCGCTCAAGGCCGTCAGGTCGGGGTGCGTGACCGTATGGTCCTCGATCTCTCCGCCTGCCGCGGCAAAGGCACGCCAGTAGGGCAGGTCGCGCGCCGCGATGCTCGACACGAGAAAGGCGGTGATCGGCACGTGGTAGCGGGTCATGAGAGCCAGGACGGCGGGATCGGGCACGGTGCCGTCGTCGATGGTGATGTAGTACGCGCCCCCCGTGGCGGGCCCGAAGGACACGACGGGGGCGGGCAGGTCCGAGGGCGGTGGCGGCGGGGGCGGGGGCAGGGGCGGCACCGACACCGCGACACGAGACTGCTCGCCCGACGCTGCCACCAGCCGCAGGGTGCCTGAACAGGCACTCGAACGGCGGCTCAGGACCACGGTGGTGACGGCGCGCCGCGTCGGGCCGGGACCGCACGGGCCGCCGTCGACCGTGACGGGCATCGAGAACCGCAGCGTCTCCTCGTCGGGACCCAGGCTCGTGGCGACGAGGGCGGGGGCGGGGGGCACGCGGATGTGAAGGTGCTCGGCGGTCGACCACACGCTGGTGACGACCGCGGTCACCCGCGACGTTCGCCCCGGGCGCAGGAACCGCACGAGCCGCTGCGGGCGCGACGGGGCGGCGCGGTGCCCGTCGACCGACAGAGATGCGGCGCCCAGGAGCCAGCTGGCCAAAGGCCCGTGCCCCGGTGCGAGCGAGACCATGAGCCGGTTGTCGGAGGGCCGGAACGACCAGGTCAGGCGGGGGCGACCCCAGGCGATGCCGCCGCCCACGGTGGCGACGGACAGCGCCACCACCGCCGTGCCGATCCACCAGGCTCGCCGTCGCCCCCGGCTGCGTCCAGAGGGACCCGGCCGGCCGGGCCCCCGGTCACCTGGCGTGCGGTCGAGCTCGTCCGCGGCAGGCACGGCGCCACGTTACCCCTGGCCACGGCGCCCACCGGACAGCCGCTGAAGGGCTCGTTCACGGCCACGGCGACCGTGGCCCCGCGGAAGAACTGCCCGTTGGCCAAGCGCGCAGAAACGGCCGACTCCCAGCCGCCAACTGCCCATGTACCGCCGCGGTCGCCATGCCGACCACGTCCTCGTGCCGCTCATTCATGCTCCGCTTCGTGCTCCGGCTCAGCCTCTCAGCGTCACGCCCCGGTAGTCGAGCAGCCCACCGCCGAGGTACGGCAGGGTGTGCAAATTCGTCACCCGCTTGCTGAAGGCCGTTACCGCGGGCACGAAATCGACGTACACGGACAGTGCATTGCGAATGACGAACGACTGAACTTGGTCCCAAAGGGGCTTATACCTCGCGCTGCTCGGACTGAGCAATCCGAGCTGATTCACGAGCTGGGTGAGCGTCGGATTGCTATAGGAACACGCGTTGCCGATGCTGCCCGGGAGGTATGGGCCGCTCACCTTCTGAATCCCTGGGCGAGTGCTGGAGATGAGGCCCATCGAGGCCAGGTGGCGGACATAAAAGTCGTTCACGTAGTTGGTGGTCGCCATGATCTGGACGTTCACGCCGATCTTCTTCCATTCAGCCTGCAGCACCTGTGCCAGCTGGTTGTCGAGCGGCGTCGGTAGGGGCATAATGCTTGTCGTGAAGCCCCGCGCGTAGCCCGCTGCCGCGAGGAGCTGCTTCGCCTTCGACGTGTTGTAGGCATAGATGTTGGCCAGGCTCCGGTCAAAAAGGCGGCTGCCCTTCGGGTAGAGGCCCCACACCGGCTCGCCGACGCCGTAGAGCAGAGCCTTGTTGATGGCGGACCGGTCGGTTGCGTAGTTGAGAGCCTGGCGGACGCGCACATCGGCCAACGGGCCCGACGACTTGCAGATCGGCAGCCACAGGAAGTTCCCGTCCTGCGACGTGGCCTGCACGTGGAGGGAGGGGTTGTGCCGAACGGCGGGCAGATCGGAAACGGGTAGGCCGCTCACGACTTGCACGAGCCCCGACTCGAGTGCGTTTACCTGCTGCGGCCCGGCGGGCACGTTGACAAAGTCGACCTCCGGGAGCTTGATTGCCTTGGCGTCCCAGTACCTCGGGTTCTTCACGAGCACGATACGCTGACCGGGGACGAAACTCTTGAGGAGGAACGGCCCGGCTCCGACCGGGTGCGTATCGAGGTCGACGTTATCGGCCACCGCGGTGGGCGACACGATGAACGACTCTTCGTCCGCGAGCTGGGCATAGAACGTGTTGGCGACCGGCTGCGAGAAGTGCAACGTCAGGGACCTGGGACCGGTGGCGTCGATGCCCGAGATGTCGAAGAGCTGAGCGTTGAAGCCAGCCGGATGCTCCGTGTGGATGGTGCGCTCCAGCCCTGCCTTCACGGCATCGGCCGTGAAGGGCGTGCCGTCCGAGAAGACCACCCCGGGACGGAGCTGGACGTCGATCGTCTGAGGGTCTGGCACGGTCACAGACTCGGCGAGGTCGGGCACGGTGGCACCGCTCGGGGTCAGGCGGAGCAGACCGCCATAGATCGGCCAGTCGTAGGCCATGTAGCACGTGGCCACGGTGAACTGCACCGGGTCAAAATGGATCGGGCCGCACGCCGTGCCGCTCAGGTCGGCACCCACGGTCAGCACACTTCCACTCCGAGATGACTCGGCCGCGGCCGGGGGCACGTGCGCCAACGTCGGCAGGAGCGCCCCGGCACCGACCAGTGCCAGCATGCCAGCCGCGATCCGGACGCCCGCCCGCCTCCGGCCCCGGGACCGCGATCGCTCGGAGCTCGGGGCCGCCGCCTGGACGCTCGTCATGTGGCCATCGAGGTGCTTTGCCACGTTACCCCCCGTCCTCGACTCGGCTACGTTCCGCTCGCGCAGCCTGCGCCCGGAGCGCCGGCTGGACCCCGCTCGACGCGACCTCAACTATATAACTGATTAGTTAGTTCATCAACAGACGCGGCCGGGCCAGCTTCGTCGGGCTCCCAGCCGCCCTTTTGCCGGACGACGCGCTCGCGACCGGATCGTATCCAGAAGGCACAATCATGTCGAAGAGGAATTACCAATCACGGCGATTGGTCGCGCCTATGCGTGTACGGATGCTGTCGCGAGCACGACCGAGAACTGCGGAGAGCCGGTTTGCGGGACCGGTCGGCCGGGTCACCGCGGGCAGGCCGTCCTGCGGACACCTTCCCGCCGCTCACGCTCGGCGCGCGGGTAGCCTTCGGCGTGGGGGTTGCCCGCGCGGAACCCTTCGCCCTCCTGGCCGGCCGGAGGCCGGTGGAGCAAGGCCGTCGAGGAACACGGCGAAAAAGTCATCCAGCAGGCTGCCAATGGGGACCTGGTCTGGCTCCAGAAACCATTGGATCTGCACGCCTTGCACGAGGGCCACCACCTGGGTGGCGACGCTCACCGGGTCGACGTCACGCCGGATCGAGCCGTCGAGTTGTCCAGCACGCACAAGCGGTGCGATGGCGAGCCGGAACTCCTGCGCCCGCCGGACGAAGTAATCGTGGCTCGGGTGGTCCGGGTCCAGTCCCTCTGCCACCATGACGGTGGCCAGTCGGGCCAGGTTGGCGAGTGCCCCGTCCTGCTCGAGCAGGCTGCCCCACTCGCCGAGACGGCGAAGTGCGTCAGCCCCAGATACGCCGTCAGGATCGGTGACGAGGGACGGCCGGCGGCGATCTATCTCGGCGACGACCTCGAGCAGGAGTGCGTCCTTGGTTCCGAAGTGGTGGATCACGGCAGCGGGGGTGACGCCGATGCGGGCGGCGATGGCCGCGATGCAGGTGCCACGGGAGCCACCCTTCGCGAAGAGGTCCATCGCGGCCTGGAGGATGGCGTTGCGCCGCGAAGGTTGCCGCCCTGGGCGAGCTGGCGGTGCCCTCCGGACACCTTGGGACCGCTCGGTGGGCACGCGCGCTTGACCGCGCGACGCGGCTGAGTGAACATCCATACAGCTGACACTAGCCCGCAGACCGACGGCACCGTCCGGACTCGCGACCCGGCACTACCTGAGTGCATACGTGAGGACGGCGAGGTCGGCTGTCGCGCCGGCGAGAGGGAGGGAGCTGCCGTGCCACGGGAGAAGCAGAGAGCGTACGACGGATTCGGGGGGCGGGTCGGCCGCACGCTGGCCGATTCGGAGCCCTGGTGGGAGCCGGTGCGGACCCCACCCGAAGGAGCACCCAACGTCATCGTCATCCTCTGCGACGACCTCGGGTTCTCCGACATCGGTTGCTACGGGTCGGAGATCGACACTCCCAACCTCGACGCGCTGGCCGCAGCCGGACTCCGCTTTGCTGACTTCCATGCCACTCCCCTGTGCTCGCCCAGCCGGGCGACCCTGCTCACCGGCATGAACCATCATGCCGCCGGAGTCGGCAACCTAGCGGGAGCCGACCGTGGCTTCCCTGGCTACCGGGGCGAGATCGCAGAAGACGTCGTGACCGCGGCCGAGGTGTTCCGCCACAATGGGTACCGGACTCTGATGGTAGGCAAGTGGCACCTTTCGCGGACCGAGGACCATTCCGACGCGGGCCGGCGCGACGCCTGGCCGCTTGGGCGGGGCTTCGACCGCTTCTACGGGTTCATGGAGTCGGGCCTCACCAACCTGCACCAGCCCAACATGCTCCACGAGGACAACCACGCGGTGACCATCGACGCCTACCCCGAGGACTACTACTTCACGGACGACATCACCGACCGTGCGATCGAGATGATCCGGGGGATCAAGGCCTCGGACGCCTCGACTCCATTCTTCCTCTACTGCGCCCACGGTGCGGTCCATGCACCCCTGATGGCCAAGCAGAGCGACATCGCGCGCTATCGGGGTCGGTACGATGTCGGCTGGGACGTCCTCCGTGAGGAGCGCTTCGCGAGACAGAAGGCGCTCGGCGTGGTGCCGCAGCATACCCAGCTCCCTCCACGCAATGCCGAGCCGGGCTACGACGTCACCCCCTGGGAGGACCTGTCCGAGAAGGAGCAACGGCTCTTCGCTCGCCACATGGAAGTCTATGCTGGGATGGTCGACAACGTCGACCAGAACTGGGGCCGCCTACGCGACGCCCTCGCCCAGCTCGGTGAGCTCGAGAACACCGTCGTGATCTTCACCTCCGACAATGGCGCCTCGCGCGAGGGCGGGGCCAAGGGAACGACCGAGTACTTCAAGACAGTTGCCGCCGTCCACAGCCACGCTGGGCACTTCGACCAGGTTGACCACGACTTCGAGCGCATCGAGCTCCTCGGCGGCCCGAGAGTGATGTCCCACTACCCGTGGGGCTGGGGGATGGCGTCCAACACGCCGTTCCGCCTGCACAAGGGGACCACCTTCCAGGGCGGGCACCACGTGCCCTTCATCCTGTCGTGGCCCCGGGGCATCCGATCGGCGGGCGAGGTCCGCAACCAGTACGCCCACCTCACTGACGTGCTGCCTGCCCTCGTGGAGATGATCGGGCTGGAGGTGCCGCTGCAACGGGCGGGCCGTCCGGTCCGGCCAATGACAGGGGTGAGCTTCGCCTCGGTGCTCGACGCACCGGGCGCGCCGTCGCCCCACACCGAGCAGTACTACGAGATGAGCGGACACCGGGCGTACCGCAGCGAGGGATGGGAGTCGGTCACGCTGCACTACCCCCGCACGCCCTTCGAGGCCGATCGCTGGCAGCTCTACGATCTCCTCGGCGACCCGGCCCAGGTTCGCGATCTGGCGGCGGAGCACCCCGAGCGGGTCGATGCCCTCGCCAAGAGCTGGGAGGCCGCGGCGTGGGAGAACCAGGTGTTCCCACTCGACGACGGATCGGGCATGAACGCGCTGGCACGGCCGGGTGCCCCCCTCCCCCCGGCGCCCGTGACCCTCTACCCCGGCACGCCAACCCTCGAGCGCTCGCGTGCCGCGGCGCTCATTCAGGGCCGATCCTTCTCAGTCCGGGTCCGCCTCGAGCACCTGGCCAGCGCGGCAGGCATGCTGTTCGCCCACGGCGACCAGGGCGGCGGCTACGCCCTGTACATCGAGGACGACGGGCGCTGCACGTACGCCCACAACGCCTACGGGTCCATGACGGTGGTGCCGTGCGCCACCCTCGAGCCGGGCGAGCACGAGGTGGTCCTCGACGTGTCGGCTGCCGGCGGCACCTGGGACGTGACCGTCCTTGTCGACGGCACGCCCGTCGGATCGGCCCGTGGGCTGGAGACGCCGAGCTTCCTCGCGCCCTTCGAGGGAATCGATGTCGGCCTCGACCGGCGATCGCCCGTCAGCTGGGATGTCTACGAGCGCCACGGCCCGTTCCCCTACCAGGGGCGGCTGCACTCGGTCACCTACGAGCCCGGTGCCCCGGCTGCCTCCGCCCGGCCGTCCGCAGAGGAAGAGCGAGCGGCCATGCAGCGCTACCAGTAGCAGGTGGGGTGTGGGTCGCGGAACACCCGGGGCTCGCGAGCCGGGGTTCAGGAAGTGGCCCGCTCGATGGCTTCCAGCACCCGCTCCGGGGTGATCGGGAACTGGGTGACCGCGGCACGGAAGGATGCCAGCGCGTCGTTGACGGCGTTGGCCACTGCAGCGGGCGACGCGATGGCCCCGCCCTCCCCCATGCCCTTGTAGCCGCCGAGGCTCCCCGAGGGGGTCTCGACGTGGCCGTACTCGATGACGGGCACCTCGGCCGCGGTCGGTACGAGGTAGTCGAGGAACGTGGTGGCGAGCGGGTTGCCGCTGGCGTCGTAGGCCATCTCCTCGTACAGCGCGCCGCCGATGCCCTGGGCCACACCGCCGGCGATCTGCCCCTCGACGACCATCGGGTTGATCATGACCCCGCAGTCCTCGCTCACCACGTACCGGAGCAGCGTCACGACCCCGGTGGCGGCGTCGACCTCGCAGGCGCAGAGGTGGCACGCGTTGGACCAGGTGAACATCGACGGGGGCCGGAAGCGGCTGGTGGCCTCGAGCCCGGGTTCGAGGCCAGCCGGCAGGGCGTCGGGGTTCAGGTAGGCAGCGCCCGCCAGCTCGGCGAAGGTGACCCGGGCGCTCGGGGTGCCGCGGACCGACACCGCGGAGCCCGCCACCTCGAGATCCTCGGGCGCTGCCTCGAGGAGATGGGAGGCGATGGCCACGACCTTCTCGCGCAGCGTCGTGGCCGCGCTCTGGGCAGCACCGCCGGCGATCACCGCGCTGCGGCTCCCCCCGGTGCCCGGGCCGTAGGGGGTGTCGCCCCCCTGTCGGAGCACCACGTCGTCGAGCGCGCAGCCGAGGTGGTCGGCCACCACCTGGGGGATGGTCGTCTCGAGGCTGTGCCCGTGGCTGCCGCTGCCGAGGAGGACCTCGACCTTGCCCGCCACGTCGATCCGCACGATCGCCTGCTCGGTGCCCCACGCACCCATGCCGACGGCCGAGGGCTCGACGCTGAGGCTCAGCCCCACGCCGAGGTGGCGGCCCTGCGCCCGGGCCGCGGCCTGCTCGGCGCGGAAGTCCTCCCAGCCGAGGGAGGCCACCGCCTGCTCGAGGGTCTCCTCCGCCGTCACGACGTCGTAGACCATGCCGCTCGGGAGCGTGTAGGGAAGGTCCGCCTGGCGGACGACGTTGCGCCGGCGCAGCTCGAGGGGATCCATGCCGATCTCGCGGGCGACGGCGTCGACCATCTGCTCGCGCGCGATGGTCTCGACCGCCCACGGCCCGCGGAAGGGAGCCTTGCCACACGTGTTGGTGAAGACGGTCCTCGAGCTGAACCCGAGCCTCGGGATCCGGTACGGGCCGGTGAACATCATGGCCACGAGCGCCCCGCCCCCCTGGGCACCGCCGCCGGCAGGGTAGGAGCCGACGCCCTCCAGCAGGTCGACGCAGGCCGCGAGGAAGTGGCCCTCCGCGTCGACGGCCATGGTGACCGTGGCGATGTCGTGGCGCGCCTGGTTGGCGGCAATGAGGTTCTCGCGGCGATCCTCGACCCACTTGACCGGCCGGCCGACCAGCTTGGCCGCAAGCAGCACGGCGGCCTCCTCGCGCGTGGGGAACATCTTCTGGCCGAAGCCGCCGCCGACGTCGCCGAACTCGACGCGGACCCGGTGCTCGCCGATGCCGAGAACCCGGGCCGCGAACGCCTTGATCTCGTGCGGGCTCTGGGTCGACGGCCACACCCGGAGCTCCTCGCCGTACGCGTCCCACCACGCCACGAGGCCTCGCCCCTCCATGGGCACGTTGGTCACCCGCGCCATGGCGAAGGTCCGCGTCACCACGTGGGCGGCTGACGCCAGCGCATCGTCGAGCTCGGGGTCCGGTGCCCGCGGCGTCTCGACGAGGTTCGTGCCGAGCTCGGGGTGGACGATCGGCGCCCCCTCGGCCATGGCCGAGTCGAGGTCGGACACGGCGGGCGTGGGCTCGATGTCGACCTCGATGAGCTCGCACGCGTCCTCGGCCACGTAGCGGCTGGACGCGACGACCAGCGCGATCGGGTCCCCCACGAAGCGCACGTCGTCGCCGGCGAGCGGGCGCAGCGGAGGGCCCCAGGCTGGCGGGCCCATGGTCGTCGTCCACAGCGGACCGGACGCCGGGTTGAGCTCCGCTCCCGTGAGCACGGCGTGGACACCCTTGAGCGAACGGGCGGCGCTCGTGTCGATGTGCCGGATCCGGCCGGCCGGCACGTCGCTGCGAAGGAACGCCACGTGGAGCTGCCCGGGCAGGTTGACGTCGTCGGCGTAGCGCCCTCGACCCGCCAGCAGGCGCGGGTCCTCACGCCGCGCCACGCGCTGCCCGACGAAGCGGGCTGCGGCGCCCTGGGGGGCGACGGTGGTCATGACCCTGCCCCCCCACCGACGGCTCCGGCCGTCGCAGCCAGGTCACCCGCCGGCTGGCCAGCCGCTGCCCCACGGACCTCCCGGAGC
Organism: Acidimicrobiales bacterium; assembly: GCA_035293965.1. Taxonomy (GTDB): domain Bacteria; phylum Actinomycetota; class Acidimicrobiia; order Acidimicrobiales; family RAAP-2; genus DATGLW01. Next base: position 5,740 of record DATGLW010000073.1, on the reverse strand, counting down.
CGTTCCGCGGCGAGCCGGGCGGCACGCAGGATGCCCTGGTACCCGGTGCACCGGCACAGGTTGCCCGTCAGCGCGTCGCGCAGCTCGTCGTCGCTCGGATCGGGGTGCTCGGCGAGGTAGGCGGTCACCGACACCACGAACCCGGGCGTGCAGAAGCCGCATTGGAGGCCGTGAGCCTCGCGGAAGGCCTCCTGCACCGGGCTCAGCGTCCCGTCCGGCGGAGTGAGCCCCTCGACCGTGGTCACCTCGGAGCCGACCGCCTGGACGGCGAAGAGCAGGCAGGAGCGGACCGCCGCCCCGTCGACCAGGACCGTGCACGCCCCGCACACGCCGTGCTCGCACGCCAGATGGGTGCCCGTCAGATGGCACCGCTCTCGCAGGGCGTCGGCAAGCGTCGTGCGGTCCTCGACGGCGACCACGCGACGCTCGCCGTTGACCGTGAGCTCGATCGTCCGTTCAGGCACCTCTCGCCTCCTCCATCGCCCGGCCGAGGGCCCGCTCGACCATCACCCAGGCCACCTTCTTGCGGTACGTGCCGCTGGCGTGGAGGTCGCCGGTCGGGTCGAGGTCGCGCGCTGCCACCGTTGCCACCTCACCAATGGCGGCGCCGGCCAGCAGCGCCTCCTCGGCCGCCGACGCGCGCACGGGCGTGGAGCCGACGCCGAAGAGGGCGATCGCGGCCCGCTCGACCCCGCGCTCGCCGACGGCCACCGCGCAGACCGCACCGGCGAGGGCGAAGTCGCCGTGGCGGCGCGCCAGCTCCTCGACTGCGAAGCCCGACCGGCCAGACCAGACCGGAAAGCGGATTCCCGTCAGGAGGTCCTCCGGGCCGAGGGCGGTGGCCCACGTGCCCTCGAAGAAGTCGCCCGCCCGCACCTCGCGGGTCCCCGCGCGCGACGACACCTCCATCACCGCGTCGAGGGCCAGGCACACGGCCGGCTGCTCGGCCGCCGGGTCCGCGTGGGCGATGGCCCCGCCGAGGGTGCCGCGGTTGCGGATCTGGAAGTGCCCCACGTGGGCCGTGGCCCGGGCCAGCAGCGGCACCTGCGACGCCACGTCCTCCACCTGCAGCCCGCGGTGGCGGGTCATGGCGCCGATGGTGAGCCACCCGTCGGTTCGCGACACCCCGCGCAGGGCTTCGACACGGTTGAGGTCGACGAGGTGGCCAAAGCGGGTCAGGCGCAATGCCAGCATCGGGACCAGGCTCTGCCCGCCGGCCAGGACCTTGGCATCGTCGCCGTAGGCGGCAAGGAGGGCCAGCGCCTCTTCGACCTCCTCGACTGCGTGCAGCTCGAAGGGAGCAGGCTTCACCGCCCCCCGCCCATGCTCGCCACCGGACAGCCGCGCATGTCGCCCCTCCTCGAAGGCCCTCAATGTGGCAGGCACGGCGCCGCGCCGCAAGTGGCTGAAGGCCCCCGGCCCGGGTGGGTGGCGAGGCCTTCACCCCGTCGCCGCCACCGCGCAGTCTCGCACACCGCGCCCCCGGCGCGACATGTGTGCGGCTGCGGCCGCCGGCTGGGGTGAACGAGGGGCCCGCCAGGCACGAAGGGGACGCACAGCGGCAACGACCGTTCGAACCGGATCCGAGCTCGACGACCGGCTCCACCTGTACGCACACCTCGGCATCGGTAGCGCTGCCGCTGGCGCGAGGACCGCGGATGGGAGATGGCGGTCGATGCAGCATCCTGACACCCGGCGGAACCAGGACCGACGACCCCGGCCGGCCGATCCTGCTCGCCGTGTCCGACATCGCCGCGCGCAGCAGCCGGAAGGCAACAGGTCCGAGCACAGAGTCCGAGCACAGAGTCCGAGCACAGAGAAGGACACCGGTTCTCTACAGTGGGGATGCATGCCCCACGCCGACCTCCCGAAGAGATCGCACTTGTTCCTCGACCCGCCGATCCCCCGATTCCTCGCTCGTTAGCCCCGATGAGTCGTCCAGCGCCAGCAGCCACCAGGGCGCTCTCCATCCTCGACTTCCTCGCCACCCGGCCGACCGAGCTGTTCACGCTTTCGGAGATAGCCCAGCACCTCGACCTCAACCTCGCCTCCGCGCATGCCGTTCTCAATGTCATGGTCGACGCCGGCTACCTGGAGCGACACCCCTCCCACAAGACCTATCGCCTCGGCCCTTCGGTGATCGCCGTCGGTAACGCCGCCCTCGTGGGCCACCCGGTGATCCAGGTAGCGCGGGCCGAGATGGACCAGCTTGCCGGTGAGCTCGATCTGGAGTGCCTCGCCGCCGCGCCGATCGGCGACGAGCTGGTCATTGTCGCCCGGGCTGGGACGCCCCGGTGGAACAGTCCCCTCGTGCACGTCGGGCAACGTCTTCCTCTCGTTCCCCCTCTCGGTGTCATGTTCGTGGCCTGGTCAGGTGACGACAGGATCCAGCAATGGCTCTCCCGGGCACGTCCTTTCGAAAGCAGGGGCCACGCCACCCGGTACCGGGCGATTCTCGAATCGGCCCGGGTCCTCGGCTACTCGGTCGGCTTCCATGTCGACGGCCGGCAGGTCGCAGTCGCGCCCGTTCCCGGAGATCCGACCGCGCTCGATCTCGACCCGACCCAGCGCTATCCCGTGACGTACATCGCCGCATCGGTCTTCGACCAGCACCGCCGCGTCGCCCTCGTGATCAACCTCGACGGTTTCCCCGAACCGCTGTCCCCCGAGGAGATCCGGGCACTCGGCCGGCGACTCCGCGACACCGCGGCGGCGATCACCCAGCGGGCGCACGGCAGTTCGCCGTCAGCCAATGCCGACCTGAACTCTTGACTCGGACCCGTGCACGTGGGTAGAGTTTTGCTATTCTGAAAAATGTTTTGTGGGGGCAATCATGACGATGGCGACTCGATTCGACGTGCGCCCGATGGCTGGCAACATCGGAGCCGAGATCCGCGGCCTCGATGTGAGCGATGTCGACGATCGGACAATTGCCGAGCTCCGCCAGGTCTGGCTCGACCACCTCATCGTGGTGGTGGTGGGCCAGAACCACATCGACGAGAGCGGACTGGCGGCATTCGCCTCACGTTTCGGGGACCTGTACCAGCACCCCTTCATCGAGACCGCGACCTCGGTCCATCCCCTCAACATCCCCGCAGGCGGCTACTGGCACTCTGACGTGACCTTCGCCGAGGTGCCGCCGCTCGGTACCATGCTGCACGCCGTGGAGGTCCCTCCTCGGGGAGGCGACACCCTCTGGTCCAACATGTACCTCGCCTACGAGGCGTTGTCGGCGCCGGTCCGCCAGTTCCTCGACGGCCTTCGCGCCGTCCACGACTTCGACCACTTCTTCCGCTATCCCATGGGCGATTCCCTCGAGACCGACCAGTTCATCTTGGACAAGAAGCGGGAGAAACCGCTCCCCACGCATCCCGTGGTTCGTACTCACCCTGAGACCGGCCGGAAGGCACTCTTCGTGAACGAGTCGTTCACGACCCGTATCGAAGGACTGAGCAAGGCCGAAAGCGACGCCCTCTTGACGCTCCTCTTCCGCCACTCCGTTCAACCAGAGTTCACATGCCGACACCGGTGGTCCGTGGGCGACATCTGCTTCTGGGACAACCGCTGCACAATGCACTACCCGATCGACGACTGGGGTGGCTCGCTCGATCAGGGCGACACCTCGCTCCGCAAGATGAACCGGGTCACGATCCGGGGGGATCGACCGGTTTGAAATCCGGGCTGCAGGCGTGCTGAGACGAGCGGAGAGGCGCCGAGGCACGGTCGCCGACGACAGGGGGACCACCGTGACCGTTCACTATGCTGGCGAGCATTTTACGTGTAGTGGCAAGCCGAGCGGCAGGCATAGAGCGCTGCGCCTTGCACGGCTGGCGACGGCGATGATCATCGGGGCCAATTTCGTGTGGGCCATCGGCTCGAGCGTCGCCGCAGCCAGCAGTCGGAGGACGGCCGCCTCCACCTCCGCCGGCATGCTCATGATCGCAACCTCCCTGACGACGATCTCCAGGGTCACGTTCGATCCGACCCTGGCCATCGCTCAAGCGGAGAACATTCCGTGGGAGCTCGCCATTTACGACACGCTGCTCCATCGCTCTCCCAAAACCGGTGCGTTCATGCCTGGACTGGCAACCCGGGTTACGATCGTGAATCCCACCACGATCGCGATCACACTTCGAAGAGGCGTCAGATTCTCCGACGGGACGCCCCTCGACGCCAGCGCCGTACGGTTCGGACTCCTACGGAACAAGAACGCGTCGCAACATGGCCAGTTCGACTCTTCCCTTCAGCAAATTGCCAGTATCGACGTGACGGGGCAGGACACACTCACAATCAACCTCGCCAGTCCAGTGGCCGGCCAGCTCTACGACCAGTTCTATCTCCCGTCGACCTATCTTGTTTCGCCCTCGGCGGCCCAGAAGCCGGGAGCGAATCTGGCGACGGCACCAGTCGGAGCAGGTCCCTACGAGCTGCAGAGCTATGTTCCTGACCAGAGCATCACTCTGGTCAGGAACCCTGATTACTGGGACGCCAAGGCCATCAAGCTCCGAGCCATCGAGTTCATAAACGTGCCGACGGCAACGCAGCAGGTAAACGCCCTCGAAGGCGGGACCGTGAACCTCACGCAGCTCTCCAATTTCTCGTCCGTTTCCGCCCTTCGGGGAAGATACCCCGTGGTCCAGGTGAGGACGCCGAACGCCCCCCTTTGGTCAAACGTCTGCAAGTCCGCATCGCCCTTGAGCGACGTCCGGGTACGCCAAGCGCTCAATTACGCCATCGACCGCCCGCTCATCGTGAAGACGATCCAGGCCGGCATCGGATCGCCCGAGTGGAACCTCTGGCCGTCTGGAACGCCCTACTTCGACAAGAGCCTCGTGAACGTCTACAACTACGATCCGAAGAAGGCGAAGGCACTCCTGGCCGCTGCAGGCTTTCCGAACGGATTCGACACGACCATGTTGGTCATCCCGGGGAGCGCGCTCGCTGCTGAGGTCGACCAGGTCTTGCAGCAGGAATGGCAGGCGATCGGCGTTCATCTCACGCTGACGCCGGCACTGAGCTTCGCCGATCTCTACGTGAAGCATCTCGCACCGTTGGGCGTCGTGTCTGGCTCTGCCGTCGGCTCCTTTGGTCCAGTGAGCGGGTTCGCCCCGGGGACCATCAGTGACCTCTGCAATTATGCCGACCCCACGATCGACGCCCTGTACGCCCAGGCGAAGGCCGTGAGCCCGGCGAGCCCCAAGGGCGTCGCACTGCTTCGCCAGATGCAGCACCAGATCATCCGTCAGGCGCTCGGCATCTTCATTTCGACCCTTCCGGCTGTCTTCGCCCACTCTTCTTCGGTCAGAGCGCTCACCATGAACCCGTACTACGACATCGCGCCGATTCCGGACTACTGGTCGGGAATCGTGAGTTCCTCGGCGTAGCCCGGCAGTCGCTGGACGCGTAACGAGGAGCCGTCGGTCGGTCATCCAGGGTGCCATGGCCTTCGACTGATGTCGGCGCACTGAAGACTGACCCGTGATCCGAGCGGACGTCCCCCGCGTCGACGGCGTGGTTGTCGCAGCTCGTCGAGGACGCTACCCAGCACCGCCATCGCACTCCTTGCAGTCGTGTAGCTCGACAGGTCGATGTCCAATCGGGTGACGGCCTAGGGTCCCTGTAAATCGAGCCGGCCTGAGCTTCCATGTGCGGTGAGTTCGCTGCTCAACCAAACAAGGAGGCCCAGGCCAATGAGGAGAGTACCGCCGTCCGTGGTTGTTCGCGAGGATCTGAACCGGCT
>DATGLW010000072.1:0-16078 GCA_035293965.1 Acidimicrobiales bacterium | reverse complement strand
GCGCTCCGCCGGCGGCTGCGCCAGCGGCAGCTCGCGGGGGAACTCGAGGAACCCGGTCGGCTTACCCATGGGCGGCCGCCATCACGGCCCGCTCGACGGACTGCCCTGCGGCCTTGGCCCGCTCGGTGGCCTCGAGCACGCGGCGGTAGTCCCGCGGCATCACCTTGACGAAGTCGGTGACGCGGCGCGCCCAGTCGGCCAGCAGGCCTGCAGCCACGGCCGAGCCGGTCTCGCTCTCATGGCGGGCCACGAGGCCGCGGAGCCGCTCGTCGTCGTGCGGGCCGATCGGCTCGACGTCGACCAGCTCGAGATTGACGCGCTCGCCGAAGGATCGGTCGGGGTCGTAGACATAGGCGACCCCTCCCGACATGCCGGCTCCGAAGTTCCGGCCGGTCGCCCCGAGCACGACCACTTCGCCGCCGGTCATGTACTCGCAGCCGTGGTCGCCCACCCCTTCGACAACGGCGACGGCGCCGGAGTTCCGCACGCAGAACCGCTCCCCCACCTGCCCCCTGATGAAGGCCTCACCGCCGGTCGCCCCGTAGAGGACGACGTTGCCGGCGATGATCTGCTCCTCGGCGGCGAACGGCGACCCTTCGGGCGGCCGCACCACCAGCCGGCCACCCGAGAGGCCCTTGCCGAAGTAGTCGTTGGCGTCGCCGAACAGCCGCATGGTCACCCCCCGCGGCAGGAAGGCGCCGAAGCTCTGCCCGGCCGACCCGCGGAAGGTGAGGGTGATGGTGCCGTCGGGCAGTCCGGTGCCCCCCCAGCGACGACTGATCTCCGATCCAAGGAGCGTCCCCACCGTCCGGTCGGTGTTGTGGATCGCGAGATCGAGGGACACCGGGGTCGCATCCTCGATGGCCGGTCGGCACGCAGCGAGGAACTGCTGGTCGAGCGCCCGCTCGAGCCCGTGATCCTGCTGGCGTGTGCACCGTGGCGCCGTGTCGTAGTGCGACTCGGGCTCGGCAAGGATGGGGCTCAGGTCGAGGCCGGCCGCCTTCCAGTGGGCGACGGCGTCACCGACGTCGAGCAGATCCACCCTGCCGATCGCCTCGTCGAGCGAGCGCAGCCCGAGGGCCGCCAGGTGCTCGCGCACCTCCTCGGCCACGTACTCGAAGTACGTGGTGACGAACTCGGGGCGCCCGCTGAACCGCTTGCGGAGCTCGGGGTTCTGCGTCGCGATGCCGACGGGGCAGGTGTCGAGGTGGCAGACGCGCATCATGATGCACCCCGACACCACCAGCGGTGCCGTGGCGAAGCCGTACTCCTCCGCGCCGAGGAGGGCGCCGACGATGACATCGCGGCCCGTCTTGATCTGCCCGTCGACCTGCACGACGATCCGGTCACGGAGCCCGTTGGCCATGAGGGTCTGCTGTGTCTCCGCAAGCCCGAGCTCCCAGGGGATGCCGGCATGCTTGATCGAGGTCAGCGGGGCGGCGCCGGTGCCGCCGTCGTGGCCCGAGATGAGCACGACGTCCGCGTGGGCTTTGGCGACCCCGGCGGCCACGGTGCCCACGCCGACCTCGGCGACGAGCTTCACGTGCACGCGCGCCCGCGGGTTGGCGCTCTTGAGGTCGTGGATGAGCTGGGCGATGTCCTCGATGGAGTAGATGTCGTGGTGCGGCGGTGGCGAGATGAGCCCCACGCCCGGCGTCGAGTACCGGGTCCTCGCGATCCACGGGTACACCTTGTGGCCTGGCAGCTGGCCCCCCTCCCCGGGCTTGGCGCCCTGGGAGATCTTGATCTGCAGGTCGTCGGCGTTGACGAGGTACTCGCTCGTCACTCCGAACCGCCCGGAGGCCACCTGCTTGACGGCGCTCCGGCGGAGAGAGCCGTCCGGGTCGGGCGTGAAGCGTTCGGGATCCTCCCCACCCTCCCCGGTGTTCGAGCGCCCGCCGATCCGGTTCATGGCGATCGCCAGCGTCTCGTGCGCCTCGGCCGAGATCGAACCATAGGACATGGCGCCGGTCGAGAACCGCTTCACGATCTCAGAGACCGGCTCCACCTCGTCGATGGGAACCGGCCCGCCCGGAGCTGGCCGCAACTTCATCAACCCGCGCAGGGTGGCCAAGTTGGCCGCCTGGTCGTCGACCGCCCGCGAGTACTCCTTGAAGATCTCGTACCGACGCGAACGGGTGGCGTGCTGGAGCTTGAACACCGTCCGCGGGTTGAACAGGTGGAACTCGCCCTCGCGGCGCCACTGGTACTCGCCACCCACCTCCAGCTCGCGGTGGGCGAGCTCGGTCGGCCGCTCGAGGTGCGCGAAGCGGTGCCGGGTGGCCACCTCGGCCGCCAGCACGTCGAGCCCCACGCCGCCGATCCGGCTGGCGGTGCCCGTGAAGTACTCGTCCACCACCTCGCGATCGAGCCCGATGGCCTCGAACACCTGAGCGCCGGTATAGGAGGCGACGGTCGAGATCCCCATCTTCGACATGATCTTCAAGATCCCCTTGCAGGCGGCCTTGACGTAGTTCTTGTGCGCCTGGCGCGGGGAGACACCCTCGAGCTGGCCGCTGGCGATCATGTCGTCGATCGTGTCGAACGCGAGGTACGGGTTGACGGCAGCTGCGCCGTAGCCGATCAGGAGGGCCATGTGGTGCACCTCGCGGGCATCCCCCGACTCGACGACCAGGCCCACACGGGTGCGGGTCCGCTCACGGACCAGGTGGTGGTGCACGGCGGCCACGAGCAGCAACGAGGGGATCGGCGCGAGCTCCGCAGTGGCGTTCCGGTCCGAGAGGATGACGAGGTTGGCCCCCGCCGCGATGGCCGCGGACACCCGGGCCCGCACGTCCTCGATCGCCGCCGCCAGCGCCCGCCCTCCCTCGGGAGTGGGGCGACCGGCGATGCCGGCGCCGGCCACCGGGAACAGGCCGTCGATGGCGAAGGCCTTGAACCCGGGGGTCTCGCCGTGCTCGTTGACGTACATGAGCTTGGCCAGGTCGTCGCGGTCGATCACCGGCTCGGGAAGGACGATCTGGCGGCACGCCCCCTGGGTCGCGTGCAGCAAGTCTCCCTGTGGCCCGACGGTCGCCTGCAGGGAGGTCACGAGCTCCTCGCGGATGGCGTCGAGCGGAGGGTTGGTCACCTGGGCGAACAGCTGGGTGAAGTAGTCGTAGAGGAGCCGCGGGCGGTCCGAGAGCACTGCGAGGGACGTGTCCGACCCCATCGAGCCGATCGGTTCCTCGCCGGCGCGCGCCATGGGGCCGAGGATGACGCGGAGCTCCTCGGTCGTGTAGCCGAACAGGCGCTGGTGCGTGACGACACTGGCGTGCTGCGGGGTGAGCATGGTGCGCGGGGGAAGGTCAGCCAGCTGCACCTGGTCCTGCTCGAGCCACTCGGCGTACGGGTGCTCGGCGGCGAGCGCAGCCTTGATCTCGCCGTCGTCGACGATCCGGCCCTGGGCGGTGTCGACGAGGAACATGCGCCCGGGCTGCAGGCGGCCTTTGCGGACCACCGAGCGGGGGTCGACGTCGAGGACACCCACCTCGCTCGCCATCACCACGAGGCCCCCGTCGGTCACCCAGTAGCGGGCCGGACGCAGGCCGTTGCGGTCCAGGACGGCCCCGATCACCGTTCCGTCGGTGAACGCGACGGCAGCGGGGCCGTCCCAGGGCTCCATGAGCGACGCGTGGTAGCGGTAGAACGCGCGCCGAGCGGGGTCCATGCCGGCGTGCTTCTCCCATGCCTCGGGGATCATCATCAACACCGCGTGCGGCAGCGAGCGGCCCCCGAGGTGGAGCAGCTCGAGCACCTCGTCGAAGCTGGCCGAGTCGCTGGCGCCGGGGGTGCAGACCGGGAAGATCCGCTCGAGGTCGCCGGGCAGCAGGTCGCTGTGCAGCTGCGCCTCGCGGGCACGCATCCAGTTGCGGTTCCCTGCCAAGGTGTTGATCTCGCCATTGTGGGCCAGGTAGCGGTACGGATGGGCGAGCGGCCAGCTCGGGAAGGTGTTGGTCGAGAAGCGGGAGTGGACCAGGGCCAACCCCGACTCGACGCGGGGATCCCGGAGGTCGGGGAAGTACTCGGTGAGCTGGTGCGCGGTGAGCATGCCCTTGTAGACGATCGTGCGGGCCGACAGCGAGGGCACGTACAGCCCGTCGACCGCATGCTCCGCGCGCTTGCGCAGCACGAACGCCAGCCGGTCGAGCTCCAGGCCCTCCCGCACGGGCTTCCCCGCAGCGACGCCGACGAAGACCTGCTCGATGCGCGGTTGGGCCCGACGAGCCGTGTCGCCCAGGCTCCGGTCGTCGACCGGCACTTCGCGCCAGCCGAGGACGCAGAGGCCCTCCTCGGCGGCCAAGCCGGCCACGTGCGACCTCGCCTTGGCCGCGTCGTCGGGGTCGGTGGGCAGGAAGACAAGGCCCGCGGCGTACTGGCCGGCGGGCGGCAGGTCGACGCGGAGCGCGCCGGCTGCGTCCCGCAGGAAGCGGTCCGGCATCTGGAGCAGGATCCCCGAGCCGTCGCCGGTGTCCTTCTCGGCCCCCGAGGCGCCGCGGTGCGCCAGGCGCTCGAGCACCGTTAGGGCCTGCTCGACCAGACCGTGGCTGGGCCGGCCACGAAGGTCGGCCACGAAGCCGACCCCGCACGCGTCGTGCTCCTTCGCCGGGTCGTAGAGGCCATCGGCGCGGCGTGCGCCGACCCCGAGCGATCGGGCCATGGTCGTCCTTCCGTCTGTTCGCCGACGACGTCGAGGCGCCGCCGGGCAGTCTCGCGATGGCAAGAGGTTCCTGCCGCCCGGGACGGCGCTGGCCCAGAACAGCGCCTTCAGCTTACACCGCCCCGGCAGCACCTCGGCGATCGTCGGTAGCTCGCTGTCCGGCGACGGGCGGGCGAGTGACCCGCGCGATCGGGAGGTGCCCGGAGCGCGCCCGTAGGATCGTCGGGGTGGTGCTCGACGCGGTGTTCGTGGGCGGCGGCGTGATCGGCCTCTCGGGTGCGTGGGCCGCTGCACGGGCGGGCCTCCAGGTTGCGGTCGCCGACCCGGCACCTGGCCGGGGCGCCTCCTGGGTCGCCGCCGGGCTCCTGGCGCCGGTCAGCGAAGCGCATTTCGGCGAGGAGATACTGGTCAGGTTGCTCGTGGCCGCGGCCGGACGGTGGGAGGCGTTTGCCGCTGCCCTCGAGTCGGCCAGCGGCCGGCCCGTCGGGTACCGGCGCTGCGGCGCCGTCGCCGTCGCCCTCGACGCCTCCGACCAGGCCGTCCTCGGCCAGCTGCTGCGCTTCCAGCACGAGCTGGGGCTGGAGGCGACCCGGCTGTCGGCGAGCGAGTGCCGGGCCCTGGTCCCGGCGCTCGCACCTGGCATCCGGGGCGGTGTCGACATCCCCGGCGACCACCAGGTCGACAACCGGCTGCTGGTGGAGGCCCTCTCGACGGCGTGTGATCGCGTGGGGGTGCGCCTGGTCCGGACGGCGGTCACCGCCGTCGAGCGGACGCGCTCGGGCGCAGCCGCCGGGGTGCGCTTGCGCGATGGCTCCGGGGTTCGAGCCCGAGCGGTGGTGGTGGCCGCGGGGTGCGAGTCGTCCCTCGTCGCCGGGGTGCCCGCGGGCGTGCTCCCGCCGATCCGTCCGGTGAAGGGCCATGTCGTCCGCCTGCGCGGCGACCCCGACCGGGCGCTGCTGGATCGCAGCGTGCGGGGGCTGGTGCACGGGCGTCCCTGCTACCTCGTGCCCCGGGCCGACGGGTCGCTCGTGGTCGGCGCCACCGTCGAGGAGCGGGGGTTCGACCGGTCCGTGCAGGCCGGCGCTGTCCACGCGCTCCTCGACGACGCGCGAGCGCTCGTTCCCGGCGTCGACGAGCTCGAGCTTGACGAGTGCAGCGCCGGGCTCCGCCCAGGTTCGCCCGACAACGGGCCGTTCGTCGGCTGGACGCACATGGAGGGCCTCGCCGTCGCTGCCGGTCACTACCGCAACGGGATCCTGCTCGCGCCGATCACTGCCGAGGCGCTGGCGGCCCTCCTGACCGGCAACCAGGTGCCCGAGGCGCTGGCGCCCTTCGCCCCCGACCGGGCCGCGGCCCTCGGGGCGGGCCGATGAGCGCGCCGGCTCAAGGTGGCGGGGCGCCACGTGGCCCGACCGACGCGCCGGAGGGAACCGCGCGCACCACGGTCAGCGTCGCGGTCAACGGCAGCACGGTGGTGCTGCCGGCCGGCACCACCGTGCGCGACCTCGTCGAGCGCTACTGGGGCGCCGCGGGGGGCGTGGCGGTCGCGGTCGACGGCCAGATCGTTTCCCGTTCCGAGTGGGCCGCGCGGGAAGTGGCCGACGGGGCAGCGGTCGAGATCGTCACCGCCGCCGCAGGGGGGTGAGGGCGGTGCCCGCCTCGTGAGCGCGCGCGAGAAGACCGTGGACGGTCCCGGCACCGACGCCGGTGCCGACGGACCAGGTGCGCCGCCTCGCGCGAGGGATGGGACCCGTCCGCGGACGGCCTTCGTGCTCGCCGGCGGCGGCGCCAAGGGGGCGTTCGAGGCGGGCGCCCTGCGGTACCTGGTCGAAGAGCGGGCCATCCTTCCCGACGTCGTGACCGCTGCCTCCGCAGGTGCGATCGCCGGAGCAGTCATCAGCCAGGCACGTACACCGGAGGAGTTCGCCGAGCGGGTCCGTGACCTCGAAGCGGAGCTGCTCGCTCTCACCCACAGCTCCCTGCTCTTCGGCTCCCAGCCCTGGGTCCGGGCACTCCGCCGGACGCCGGTCGGGGCCATGGTCGACCGCGTCCTGACCGACTGGACCCGGCCGGCGCGGCCGGCTGATCGGGCAGTCGACGGCCGTTCGAGAATTCCGGGCAGCCGTCGGCTGCGCGCAGCACGAGCACTGCTCGGCACCGCGCTCGCGCTGCCCCGGGTGGCACGGGTCGTCAGAGGTGGCCGTGGCGGCGGCTCGATGCTCACCCTCGACCCGCTCGCCGCCGCGCTCCGGGGGCGCGGCCCCGAGGGGGCCCGGGCCGTCGACCCGGCCCTGCTGGCTCGCCCGGGCCTCGACTTCCGGGTAGCGGTCACTGCGCTCCGTGCAGGCAGGCTGCGCTACGTGACCGGTCAGGGGACGATCGTCGAAGAGGACGCCTGCACGCCCGTGAGCGGAGCCGGCTGCGGCCCCGTGGACGTGATCGAGGCCGTGCTGGCCTCCGCCAGCGTGCCCGCGGTCTTCCCGCCGCGCCCGCTCGCCGACGACGACTACGTCGACGGAGGCCTCCTCAGGAACGTACCGGTCGACGCCGCCCTGCGGCTCGGTGCGCAGCGGGTCATCGCCATCGTCGCCGTGCCCCTCGACCTCCCCGCCGAGCAACGCGACTACTCGCAGGCGAACGCGGTCGAGGTCCTTGTCCGGGCAGTCGGCGCCATCACGCTGGCCGACCGCCAGCGAGCAGATCTGGCCTCGCCGCTGCCGCCGGGCGCCTCGCTGACCGTCATCGACCCGACGGTGGACGTCGTCGGGCCTTTCGAGGTCGCCGGTGGGCTCCTCCGCATCGACATGGACTACGGCTGGCTCAGAGCCGCCGACATCATGACCGAGGCGGACGAGCGCACGCGGCGGGCCGCATCCGGAACCTCCGACGCGATCGTGACGGCGCGGGTGGCCGCGTGGTACCTGGAGGAAGAGCTGTGGGCCTCGCGCCGACCTCCGGCCGAGGGATGGTCGCGGCTGCTCGAGCTGAAGCGCCAGGTGCGCGAGGCGCTCCGGGCCCGGGAGAAGCTCGGCTTCGCCGGGTTGCCCGGCGACGGCAGCTGGTGGAGTGGCTACGAACGGCACGCCGCGGCCGCGCCGCCATGGCTGCCCCCGGCACCCTTCGATCCGTGCACCTGACGGTCTCCTCGCCGCGCCGCACGCTGTGATGCCCTCCGCCACGGGAGGAGCCTGCCCAGTCCACGGCTCGGACGGGGGGCGGCGGCATTCCCGACGTCGGGTACAGCGGCACCGGACGGTCCACCTGCACGTTGCCCGCCGGCCGAGGCGTCACCGGGCTCGCTGCCCGCGTCGCCGTCACCGGGCTCGCTGCCCGCGTCGCCGTCACCGGGCTCGCTGCCCGCGGCGGCGTCACCGGGCTCGCTGCCCGCGGCGGCGTGCCGGCCATGGTCCGGGCGATCGGGCTCGTCGTCGGGCGCGTGCCACCGGCCGTCGGGAGCGAGCCACCAGCCCGGGCCGCCCAGCGAGGCGCGCATGGTGACCACGTCGCCCTGCTGCGCCGAGCGTTGCTCGGGCGGGTACCACCGGCCGTCGGGACCGAGCCACCAGCCCGGGCCGCCCAGGGCTTCGCGCATGGTCCAGGGTACGGGCGGCTCGTCGTCCACGGGATGCTCGCAAGGTGGTCGTCGCCGGCAGGGGGCCGCCTCAGGCTAACCCCTGGCATCGATCCGAGCGGATCGGGGCCGGACGCACGTGTGAAGCCGGCCCCGGCGTGCGGCAGAATAGGGGCCACGCAACCGGACTCGGGGGCGTGCACGTGCGGTGAAGCCTGGGGCGCGTGCCGGTAGGAGCCCGCCAGGGCGTGCCGGTGGCGGGCCCGCGGCGGACCCCGATGAGGACGCACCGACCGACCGGCTCACCCCTCGTGGGAGGCGGTCGAAGGGGACGGGCATGCCCATGAGCGACGCAGACGACGGCCCGGGGTTCGACTGGGTGCCCGTGACGCTCGGGCGACCCAAGGCGGTCGACGTGAAGGACCACCTGACCGTGATCGAATGGGGGCTCGACGGGCAGCCCGACCACCTCGACTCGGGATGGCGGAAGATCTTCGAGAACGTCCCCATGTCCCACGGGGAGGGCACGCTGACCTTCACGCACCTGCCGCCCCCGCGCCTCGAGGGTGCCACGATCACCTGGGCCCTCCCGCCCGGCGACTACGCAGCCGGGCACACGTACCTCCAGAAGCTGGTCGCGTACGCCAACGACCAGTACGCGGCCTACCTGCGCGACCTCGAAGCAGCAGCTGACCGGCAGCGGGAGCAGCAGCGCGCGCGCGACGAGCTGCTGGCCATCGCCCAGGCCGAACTGGACAAGCTCGTGTGACCGGCCGGGCGGGGCCCACGCCGGCGCCCCGGGGAATGCGCCGGCGTGCGGCACTCGAGGACCTGATCCGACCCGGATCGACGGTGGCCCTGTCGGACGGCGCCGGCATGCCGACCTCGATCCTCCCGCGGCTGTCGGCAGCGGCCCGCGCCGCGGGTGACGTGCACCTGCTGCTCGGCTGGTGCCTGGGCTCCCTCGACGGGCTAGACACGTCGGCGTTCAAGTCGGTGCGGACGTTCCTCGGAGGCTACGGCGCCCGGGGCCGGGTCGAGCGGGGGGAGGTCCGCCAGCTCCCTGTGCGCCTGGGCGCCGTGCCGGCGCTCCTGGCGCACCTCCGGCCCGACGTGCTGGTGACCTCGTTCGGGCGGCGCGGACGCGCTGCGCACTTCACCACGGAGGTCTCCTGGCTGCGGGCCGCCGCCGCCGCAGGCGCTGTCCTCGCCGGTATCGAGCGGCCGGCCCTGCCGGTGGCCGACGCGGGTCCTTCCCTGCCCGAGGAGTCCCTGTGGGTGGTCGATGCCGACGCGTCGCCGCCGGTCGCCGTCGAATGGGGCGAACCGGGAGACGTCGACCGCTTGATCGGCGAACGGGTGGCTGCCCTCGTGCCGGCGGGTGCCCGCCTGCAGTTCGGCCCCGGCTCGATCGGGCGGGCGGTGCTGGAAGCCCTCGAGGTGCCGGTGGTGGTGGACTCGGGGATCCTGAGCGACGGCGTCGTCGCCCTGGCCCAGCGCGGGCTCCTCCTCCCCCACCCGATGGCCGCCTACCTCGCAGGTAGCGACGTCCTCTACGAGTGGGCGCGGGGGCAGCGGCTCCTGCACGGCGTCGAGACGACCCACGACGTGTCGCGCCTCGCCCGCGCGACAGCGTTCGTGTCGGTGAACACGGCTCTCGAGGTCGACCTCGACGGCCAGGTGAACGTCGAGTCCGTCGGAGGCGCCGCCATCGCCTCCGCCGGCGGGCATCCCGACTTCAGCTTCGCCGCCACGAGCTCGCCCGGGGGACTGAGCGTGGTGGCCCTGCGCTCGTCCGCCGCAGGGTGCAGCACGCTCGTCGAGCGCCTGTCGGCACCCGTCAGCACGCCTGCGCACGACGTGGACGTGATCGTGACGGAGCACGGCCACGTTGACCTCCGCGGCAAGGACCGCCGGGAGCGGCGGGCGGCGATCCGCTCCCTCTGGAAGGAGGGATGAGGGGTCACGGGGCGGAGGGAGAGGATCGCCCTGGGGGGATGGGGACCACCGCCGCCGCCACCGGGGGGAGGTCGTGGGCGCGGCCGCGCGACACTGCGTCACGCGTGCGGCCCGCGGGTGGGCCCGCCGGGTGGGCCCACCGGGTGGCGCCGGGGTTCTGGCCGGGGCGCCCGGGGGCAGGCGACGTCGTAGGGCACGGTGAAGGAGGGACGGCTATGGGGATCCTCGACGGCAAGGTGGCGATCGTGACCGGGGCTGGTCACGGGGTGGGCCGAGGGCACGCCCTCGCACTGGCCGAGGAAGGCGCGAAGGTCGTCGTGAACGATCTCGGCGGGTCCGAGCGAGGCGAGGGCGCGGACAAGGGGGCTGCCGACGTGGTGGTCGACCTCATCCGCTCCCGAGGCGGCGAGGCCGTCGCCAACTACGAGGACGTGTCGGACTTCGAGGGCGCGCGCCGGATGGTCGAACAGGCTCGCGAGGCCTTCGGTGGCCTCGACGTCTTGGTGAACAACGCCGGCATCCTGCGCGACAAGATGATCTTCAACCTCGACGAGGCCGACTGGGACGCTGTCGTCCGTGTGCACCTGAAGGGCCATTTCGCGCCGACGCGCCATGCGTGCGCGTACTGGCGAGAGCAGAGCCGTCGGCAAGGTGGTCCCGTCAACGCGTCCCTCGTCAATACGAGCTCGGTGGTGGGCCTGCATGGCAACATCGGCCAGGCGAACTACGCGGCCGCAAAGGGGGGCATCGCGATGTTCACCATCGCGGTCGCCCTCGAGATGGAACGCTACGGCGTGCGGTCCAACTGCGTGGCGCCCTCGGGCCACACCCGGCTCATCGCCACGATCCCGGGGATGGAAGGCCCCGTTCGGGAGACCGATCAGTACGAGGCGTTCGACCCCGGTGACCCGGGGAACGTGGCCCCGACCGTCGTGTGGCTCGCATCGGACCTGTCACGCCACGTGACCGGCCAGGTGTTCGCCGCCGGGGGCACGACCATCACCCACTATCGCCCCTGGACGAGGGAGACCGTCCTGACCGTCCCCGGCGGCAACCGCAAGTGGCGTCCCGAGGAGGTGGGCACCGCCCTCAACAGCCTGGCCTTCGGCAGCCGCCACGGCGGCCTGAGCGGCGCGGCCGAGTACCAGCCCCAGCCGCACGCCTGACCCAGCCTCGGCCCCGGCCGCGTGCTCAGTCGCGGGCGCGCGGCACGGGCACGGCAAACCGGTTGCAGTTCTCCCTCACGTCGCGCAGGTGGGACCCGACGCGCGACGCGGAGGGTGCCGCACCGGGCGTGAGCACCTTGGCCAGCTCCTCAATCGCCTCTGTCAGGTGCGCCACGGCGAGCTCCAGCCGGGTGAGACGGTCGTCGACCTCAGCCATGGCCGTATTGTGCCCCCTCCGCCGGCACGCCACCACAGCCGCAAGCCGCGGGCCCGGCGGTCACGGTGTTGCCCGGGCGGGTAGAACGGGTGGAGACGGCGCCGTCGCAGGGCCCGTCCGGGTCAGGGTGGCAAGCGGGCAGGTGGCAAGCGGGCAGGGTGGTGAGAGCGAGGGTCGCATCATGACGAGATTGCAACAGCTGTTCGACGAGCACGGGCAGAGCCCCTGGCTGGACAACCTGCGCCGGCGTTGGCTGCACGACGGCACGCTGGCGCGGCGCCGCGATGCCGGCGTGCGCGGGGTCACCGCCAACCCGACCATCGTCGCCAGGGCGATCGAGGGGTCCCCCGACTACGACGAGCAGTTCCGCACCCTGCTGGCCCAGGGGCGCTCCGTGCAGGAAGCCTGCTGGGAGCTGATCCTTCGCGACGTGGAGGACGCGCTCGAGGTGTTCCGACCCGTCCACGAGCAGTCCGGCGGCACGGACGGCTTCGTGTCCGTGGAGGTCGCGCCTGCCCTCGCGCACGACACCCGCGGGACGATCGCCGCGGCTCGTGACCTGCACGATCGGATGAAGCGACCCAACCTCTTCGTGAAGATCCCCGCGACCGCCGAGGGAGTGCCCGCCATCGAGGCGATGATCGCCGAGGGGCGGAACATCAACGTGACCCTCCTCTTCTCGCTCGAGCGCTACGGCGACGTCATCGAGGCCTACCTCAGGGGGCTGGAGGCCTACCAGGGCGACCTCGCCAACGTGCACTCGGTGGCCAGCTTCTTCGTGAGCAGGGTCGACACGGAAGTGGACCGCCGCCTCGACGCGGCGGGCGGACCGGCGGCGGCAGCGCTGCGAGGCCGTGCCGCCATTGCCCAGGCCCGCCTCGCGTACCAGCTGTTCCGGTCCTGCTTCGCCGGCGAGCGCTGGGAACGCCTGGCGAGACGCGGGGCACACGTCCAGCGGCCCCTGTGGGCGTCGACGTCCACCAAGGACCCGGCCTACGCCGACACCCGCTACGTCGACGCCCTGATCGGACCGGACACCGTCACCACCCTCCCCGAGGAGACGATCGACCGCTTCGAAGACCACGGCACGGTCCGGCGCTCGCTCGACGGGCAGGCGGAGGTCGAGCAGGCGCGCACGGACATCGACGCGCTGGGGGCTGCCGGCGTCGACATGGCCGACGTGGGCGCGACCCTCGAAGCCCAGGGCGTCGCTGCGTTCGCGCGCTCCTTCGACGAGCTCCTGGCGCAACTGTCGGCCAAGGCTGCCGCCTGGGAGAGAGGAGGCCACCGTGCCCGGTGACCGCGCCGAGCACCTCAGCCGTGGGGCGATCGCGCTCATCGAGCGACCCGTCATCGGCAACCTGGCGACCGTGGGCACCGGCGGGGTCCCCCACGTGACCCCGGTGTGGGTCGACCACGAGGCCGGCGACCTGCTCGTGAACACGGCCGAGGGGCGGGTGAAAGCGAGGAACATGCGAGCCAACCCGCACGTGGCCGTGTCGATCGTGGCCCCCGAGGATCCCTACCTCGTGGTCGCGTTCCGAGGAACCGTGGTCGAGATGACCACCGAGGGGGCCGACGAGCACATCGACGCCCTGGCGAAGAAGTACCTCGGGCAGGACACCTACCCGTTCCGACAAGAGGGCGAAGTCCGCGTGAAGGTGCGGATCCGCCCGGATCGCATCGTCGCGCAACCGGTGGATTGACCCAGCCCGTTCGGGGAGACACTCCGGCGCGGCACTGGGCGCCTCGCCGGCGCCGGTCTCCACAGTGGACGCTCGGTCCCCTTGATCGTGGGTGACGGCCTCGCGACCCAGGCAGTGCCACCCGACGATGACGGGCAGGGCACCGCCCGGAGCAGGCACCGTCACAGTAGGGTGGCGGCCAACGAGAGCGGCCACCGTGGCCCGGCGCCTCGGTACGCCACGAGGCACCCACGAGGTACGGTGGCCAGCGAGGAAGGGACATGACAAAGAAGGCGAACCCGCCGCCTCCTGGCGACCGGCCGACGCCGACCGCGCCGCCCCCCCCACCCGCCTGGCGCCATTGGCTGTGGCCGATCGCCGTTGGGCTGACGGTCCTGCTCTGGCTCACCCTGCCTGCCACCCGCGGCGCCCCAACCGTCGACCTCACCTACTCCCAGTTCCTGGCCGACGTGTCGGCCCACCAGGTGAAGTCGGTGACGATCTCCTCGGACGGGCAGGCCAGCGGCGTGCTCGAGCACGGCAAGAACTTCACCACGGTCATCCCCGTCCAGCTCGCCGGCTCGAGCCTCCTCGACCGCCTCGAGAAGGCGAAGGTGCAGATCGACGCCGCCCCGCCGACGCCCTCCTTCGGTTCGGAGGTGCTGTCGTGGGCCCTGCTCCTCGTGCCCTTCCTCCTCATCGGATGGCTCTGGTTCCGCATGTCGAAGGGGGCTGCCGGTCAGCTGCAGGGCACCCTGGGTGTCGGGAAGTCGCGGGCCAAGGTCTTCGACGCCGAACGCCCGAGCACGACGTTCGCCGACGTCGCGGGCTATGAGGGCGCGAAGGCAGAGATCGCCGAGGTGGTCGACTTCCTGCGCCAGCCGGAGCGCTACCGGCGGGCCGGAGCCATCGCCCCCCGAGGCGTGCTGATGGTCGGACCTCCGGGCACCGGCAAGACCCTCCTGGCGCGGGCGGTGGCCGGCGAGGCAGACGTGCCCTTCTTCTCCGTGGCCGGCTCGAGCTTCGTCGAGATGTTCGTCGGGGTCGGTGCAGCCAGGGTCCGCGACCTGTTCTCCGAGGCCCGCAAACGCGCCCCGGCCATCGTGTTCGTCGACGAGGTGGACGCCATCGGCCAACGGCGGGCGGGCACCGGGTCGATCGTGGCCAACGACGAGCGCGAGCAGACCCTCAACCAGCTCCTCTCGGAGATGGACGGCTTCGACCCTGCCGAGGGCATCGTGGTGCTGGCAGCCACCAACCGCCCTGAGGTCCTGGACCCGGCGCTCCTGCGCCCGGGGCGCTTCGACCGTCAGGTCGTGATCCCCCTGCCCACGCTCGCCGAGCGCACCGCCATCCTGGCCGTCCACTGCCGCCACAAGCACCTGGGTCCCGACGTCGACCTGTCGGTGGTCGCGCGGGGCACGCCGGGCTTCTCCGGAGCCGACCTCGCCAACTTGGCGAACGAGGCAGCCATCGTGGCCGTCCGTGACCGGCGCGAGGTCCTCTCGGCCAGCGACTTCGAGGAGGCGAGGGACCGGATCCTGCTGGGCCGGCGCGAGGGCTCCAACGTGCTCCTCCCCGAGGAGAAGCACGCGGTGGCCGTCCACGAGGCGGGCCATGCGCTGGTGGCGGCGTTGTCGGCCCATGCCGACCCCGTGGCGAAGGTGACCATCCTGCCGGCCGGGCAGGCACTGGGGGTCACGGAGCAATTGCCCCTCGTCGAGCGTCACCTCTACGGCGAGGACTACCTCCTCGACGCCCTGACCGTGCGGCTCGGCGGGCGAGCCGCCGAACTGGTCGAGCTCGGCCAGGGATCGACCGGGGCCGCCAACGACCTGGCGCAGGCAACCGACCTGGCGACCAAGATGGTGCGCGAGTTCGGGCTCTCGGGTGCCGTCGGGCCCGTGGGCTACCCCCTGGGTGGGTCCGTCTTCCTGGGAGGGGGCGGCACCGGGCTGTCGAGCCGGCCGTTCGCCGAGAGCACCCAGGCCCAGATCGACGCCGAGGTGGCGCGCTTGCTGAGGGAAGCCGAGGCCCGGGCGGTCCAGCTCCTCACGGCTCATCGGACCGAGCTCCGCCAGCTCGTCGACCTCCTGACCGAGCACGAGACGATCGACGGGTCCGAGGTGTACCAGCTTGTGGGCCTCCCGGTCCCCACGGACGGATCCGAGGGAGCGACGGTCGCCCCTCGCCGAGGTGCCGCTCGCACCGGCGTCGGCTCGCCCCCAGCCCCGCTGGGGGCCCCCAGCCCCGCTTCTGAACGGCTGTCGGCTGACCTCGACGAGCCCGCCGGTGGCCCGCGCCATGCCGACGGGCAAGCGGGTATGCACGGCGCCCCCACTCGGAGCAGGGCGGAGGGGAGCTAGGGCCAGGGCGCCTTTGGCGAACTGCCCGCTCCTGTGCCCGGCCGATCGCCCGATGCCACGAAAGCGTCGCCGTCTTGCTGTACGATCGACCGGTCCGTAACCAGGCAGTGATCCAGGAGTTCGGGAGGGGTTCATGGCGACGCGCTGGATGCGCAACTGTGCGGTGGGAGCAAGCGCTCTCCTGCTGGCTGGGCTCGCGACGACCGCCATCGGTGCCGCGGCCGGTGCGACCCCCAAGAACAGCCCGATCGTGATCGGCTACATCACCTCGATCACCGGCAACGCGTCGTCGACCTTCGCCGACGGCCCCGGCGGGGCCCAGGCCAGGGTCGACCTGCAGAACGCGCACGGCGGGGTGAACGGGCACCCGCTCAAGCTCGTGGTCGAAGACGACCAGTCGAGCGTGTCCACCGACCTCACCGCCGCCCAGGACCTCGTGGCCAACAAGCACGCC
>DATGLW010000071.1:0-13494 GCA_035293965.1 Acidimicrobiales bacterium | reverse complement strand
GCCGCAATGGAGCCCGGTCATATCGACCGGGAGGACGTGCGACGCGGTGGCGCGGATCCCGCTCTCGGTCCTCCGGCCGCAATGGAGCCCGGTCATATCGACCGGGAGGACCGCTCGCCCAATCTACCACATCTGACGTGCACTTCTGACGGGTGCCTGCGAACGGTCGTCGCCGACGGACCCGATCGGGATGGCGACGCGGGCATCGGGCACACCGATCTGGCTCCTGACCAGGGAGCGAGCGCTGCCCGGGAGAGGAGCGCCGATCGGAGCGCTCGTCATACGATGGTCGCGCTCCCTCCGGGAATGTGCGGGCGCACTCCCAGGAACTCGAAGGTGACCTTGGCGGCGTCCCCGAGGTCGATGATCGCCACGCGGTCGACAGGCTGGCTGATCACGCGGCCGAGATCCCAGCGGAGCTTGGTCAACTCCACGGCGTCCAGGTCGCACACGAACAGCGAGTACTGAAGCGGGTAGCCGTAGCGCTTGGCAGTGCGGTGTGTCTCCCGCAGGCGCTTCGGGTCGGCGATGTCGTAGGCGAGGAGGTAGCGCCGGCGCGACACGCCTCATCGTGTCCCGAACGGTACGTACTCGGGCACTTCACCCAGGACGTAGGCCGCCAGGAGCCTCGCCTGCAGTTCGAAGAGCCGGCGGTACTTCACCCGGTACCCGAACAGGGGATGCTTTACCTCCACCTCGAGCCGGCGTTCGTATGATGCGAGGACGGCCGAGCGGCCGTCGGGAGTAAGGCTGACTCCAAGTCCGCGCACGATGAAGTGGGAGGCGCGGGCCTCGCCATTGTTCACCAGGTTAAGGACCACGGAGTCGCCGACTAATGGCCGGAGCTCCTCGGCGACGTCGAGGGCGAGCGCCGGCCGGCCGAAACGCGGCCGGTGGAAGAACCCGAGGTACGGGTCGAAGCCGATCGCCCACAACACTGCCGTAAGGTCCTTGACGAGGAGCGCGTACACGAAGGACAACAGGCAGTTGATCGGGTCTAGCGGCGGGCGCCTGTTCCTGCCCTCCAACGAGAATGGACGGCCCGGGAGACCGAGCTCGGGTCGGAGCATGCTCGTAAAGGACTCGAAGTAAATCCGCGCGGCCGCCCCCTCTACGCCGAGCAGACTGGCGACCGAGGTGGCAGAAGCGGCCTGGCCCGTCAGCCGTGCCAGTGACGCGAGCGTCTCGGGAGGGGCCGGGCGCCCGTTGCGCCGGAGAAGGGTACGGCAGTTCCTGATCTTCCCCTCGACAAACCGGCGCGCCACCTCCAGACCACCCTGACCGGCAAGCACGACCTGCCGCCGCCGCAGGTCGACGTGTCTGGACGGAAGACCCTGCGCCATACCGTGGAGCCAGCCTCCCGAGGAGAAGAAGCTCACCGGGACCTGGAGGTCGAAGCACCGGCGGAGAGCCTGAGTTGTCACCTGCACGTTGCCGAACACGCAGACCTGCGACACGTCGATCTCGCGCCTTGACGCGAGCTTCTCACCCTTCAGCTTTACCTCCAGCCGCCCGCCGTCGACGCCGACTACGGCGCCCGGTGTCGTCACATACAACGGTCTGGCTGGATCGTCCCTGGCCATCAACCGGCGTGGCGAGCGATCGGTCGTGCCGTTGAGCAGGTTGTGCTCGTCTGGCAGGCAAATGCCGACCAACGAGCAGCGTGGGCACTTCGGGCTGTCCACCAACGGCGGCGGAGGCAAATCGGCAGCCGCCGTGCGCCGCAGGTCCTCCACTAGCTGCTTCGTCCGCGCGACGAGCGCGGGAGAGAACGGCACCTCCACCCGCTCGTGGCTCTCAACGAACCAGAGGACACCGGAGGAGCAGCTGTAGCCGGCCTCCTGCAGGAGCATCCCGAGCACGCACAGCTGGACGCGTTCGGGTTCCCACGAGCGCTGCGGGTTGTCAGGGGGCTTGCCGCGCTTCACGTCGACTGGGCGAACCACGCCGTCGGCGCCCTCGACCAGGTCGACCCGTCCGACCAGCCCGAGCTTCGGCGAAGAGAGCATGACCGACCGCGCCCTCACTGCGCCCACATCCGCCGGCTCTGGAAGGAGGCCACCCTCGTGGTCGACCACCCGGTGCTGGTAGCGACCGTCCACCGTTTCGGCGTTGTCAGCGAACCGTGCCTGTACCCACTCCAGGAAGAACAACCTCGGGCAGTAGGCCATCTCGTTGACCATCCGGGCCGGCACGAGGTCGGGAACGTCGACGACGCTCACGGCCAGACCACCCGGGTCGCCTGGAGCGGCCCGTCGGCGTTGCCCGATGAGGCCCGGCTGGCCTTGCACACCGCGACCACCCCGAGTGCCCTGAGCCGGGAGCTCTGCTCCGCTGAGCGTCGAGCGGCGTCCCTCCCACCGTCGGCGGCACTTGCCACAGCGCGGACCGCTGGATGCGACAGCAGCACCTCTACGGCTTCGGGCGATCGCAGCCCGGACCAAACCGGCCAGAGCAAAGTCTTGGGTCGCACTGCTGCGCGATCGCGCTCCCACCCGACCGCCTCGGCGCGACGACCGTTGCCGACCTGGCGGAACCAGGGAATTGCCATCAACGCCAACCATGTGGCACCGGGCACGGATGCGTTGTCGGGCTCGCCGCGCGAGCCCCAGGCCGCATCGCGCAGGTCCCGCTGGTCGAGGTTGGCGCCACTGTCCGAGCGCCGTCGCCAACCCACCAGCGCCTCCATCAGGATCCCGTCCTCACCGGCACGGACCAGGTACTTTTCCAGGAGCTGGGACAACACCTGCTGGCCGGTGGGTGCGTACAGGGGCGTCAGCACGGCGTCACCTCCGCTGTCGAGGCCGAGCATCGTGAACAGAGCGGCCGCCCAGCGCGCCGTGACCCGGTCTCCGTCTCGTTCCTGAGCGGCTACTGCCCGGAACCTGTCACGTACTATCTCCGGCCTGGCGCGCATGGGATCGTTTCGCTCCTCGATGCCCTCGGCCTTGCGGGCCTTGCGCTCGGCCTGGCTGCGCCGCTGGTCGATCAGCTGCGGGGACGCCGGGACAAGGGCTCCGGCCGCCCGGATCTTCACCGCCACGTCCTGCAAGCGGCCGGCGACGGCGTCGACATCGGCAAGCTGCGTGTCAAGAAGAGCAGGACCGCCAAGGCCATCCCACCCGAGCCGAGCGTCCAGTCCGTTACCGGTCAGAAGTTCGAAGGCGCCCATGGCAGCGAGGAACCCGAGGTAGTCGTCACTGCGAAGGGCTTCGAGCGTGACTGTCGTCATGGCTCCCTCCTCCTCTGGTAGGTGGCGGACGCCTCCATGTCGGCCATGCGGACGATTGCCTCTAGCAGCGCCAAGCCCCACAGGCCGTAGCGCCGTCCGAGGAGGGCGAAACGAGACGGCCCCTCCCAATCGACCAGATCGCGGTCAGAGGGCACCTTGGCCACCGCGTCGGGACCCGAGGGAAGGGGGAGCCCGAAGGTGACGTCCTCTGGCGCCTCGTCGACCACAGGTGGTAGCAACGGGCGGGCGTGGCCATGATGTGACTGGACCAGGTGGCGCACGAGGTCGACGTCCACGTCTCGGAACAGCTCCGGATATGTCACGCGCAGCTCGGCGAGCAGCGCGGCCGAGATCGCCTCGTGGCGCATGCCTTTCGGCCAGCCCGATCGCCGCCGTGCCCGCCGAAACGCTTCCCGGTCGGTCGGATCCATCCCTGACTTCGCGAGCGGTTCGGACGCCGCCAGGGCGCGCAGAGCATCGCCGCCATGGAGCATCGCCTGGAAACGCGGGTCGGCCTTGCCCAGGTCATGCGCCCTGCCCGCCAGCTCGACAGCGTGCACCAGAGGTGGCGGAAGCCCGATGAGACGAGCCTGCTCCTCGGCCAGTCCTGCCACATCCCACAGGTGCCGACGGAGGGACACCGGCTCCGAAGAGCCACTGGTAGATACCTCGTCATCGTCGCTGATGGCGGGATCGAGGGCCTGCCCTCCCGGCGCGTCCAGGATCTTCCAGCGATCCGGAAGCTCGACGACCCGTGTGCCACGGGAACCGGCGAGCTCGCCGACGATCTGAGCGACGCCGGCTCGCAGTTCGGGCGCCGCCTCTTGGAGCTCGGAGAGGGCTTGGGCGAGGCCCTCCGCCGGATCGTCGGCGTCGCCATCGGGGAGGCGCGGGAGCTCTTCGATCCCAACGACCGAGGGCCGCCAACGGAGCCGTAGGCGGCCCCTCGCGTGAGCAACCACGTCGGCGACGTCGGTGACCGGTTCGCCGGTCTCCCCCGTCCATCCCCACCTGTCGTGGCCGCCGACCTCGCTCGGCAGCACTAGCGTCATGCCGGGTTGCAGGGAGTGTCGATCGGCCGCCACCACCTCGCCATCAGGTGTGAGCACGACTGCAGAGACTGGCTCCCGCTCGTCGAGGTCGGGGAGGTCCTCTTCGGGGTCCGGCATCCCCTCGATGTCGGCGACAGGTCCCGCTGGCGCTCCGATGAGGAAGCGCCGGGCTTCCCACACCGGCACCGCCACGGTCTCCTCGGCCAGGACCGGTGCGCTTTGCAGCTCCTCCTCCCAGGCTTCGAAGTCGTTGGAGGGCGACGGCAGGCCTGCACGCCAGCAGACGAGCACTTCGGCCGCGGGCCGTTCGATGCCGTGCAGGTACGGGGCCACCGGCTGGTCCGGTTCCGGCGCGGGCGCAGTCCGTGCCCACGCTTCCAGGACGGGCCCGAGAACCACCGGAGAAAGCGGTGCTTCTGCGGCAAGCTCTCTCCGGACCGACGGAGTGAGCAGGTTGCCCAGCGCGCTCGGGCCCAGCTCTACCGCAGGTGCACCATCCAGCGCTGCGACGACATTTTTCACCTTCGTGGCGGGCGGGACCTCACACTGCTCGACGAGCCAGGACCACGTGCGGGACGTGGCTCGGCCGTAGACCGGGTCGTCCGCGGCGCCAGCGGCGCGAACCACCGCCGCCGTTGCGCGACCCCGGAGGCCGAGCCGGTCAAGGCGTCCCAGGCGCTGCAGTAGTGCGTCCAGCGGCGCTGCCTCTGTCACCAGAAAGTCGAAGTCGAGGTCCGCGCCGACTTCGATCGTCTGGGTTGCAACGGCGATGATCTTGGGCGCGGGCGGGCGCTCAAGGACGGCCTGCAAGCGTGGCAAGCACTCCTTCACGACGAGCTCGCGCTCGGCGCCCCTGCAGCGCCCGATGAGGAGAACGATGTCCGCTTCGGGGTCAGAGCGCGCCAGCTCCCTATATGTCGCGCGAGCCAGCGCGACGGTATTGCACACGACAGCTACGCGTTGGATGTCCGGGGATTCCAAGCCACCTGCGGCGAGGGCGGCGAGCGCCTCCGCCAGCTCGGGAGCAGGATCCTTGCGCGTTGTCACCTCGATGAGGCGGGCCTCGCGGCTCACTGCGAGCCGGCGATGCTCCTCCGCAGAGCTTTCTGCCCCGAACTCCGGCCGGAAGACCTCGTGGGCGACCTCTTCTGGCGGCGTGGCGGACAGCAGTACTGGCCTGGGCCGCCTCCCGGCGAGCACCGGCTTGCACGCATGACGGTCGTGGTCGATGGCAGCGGCGGCAGTTTCGACGAAGGGCCTGCTCAAGTGCGCCTCATCAAGGATCAGTAGGGCGTCAGTACCGCACAGGGCAGCATCGATCGGTCGGAGGCGTTCGCCGACGCCGTAGCCCCGGAAGAGCAGCCGGCTGCCGAATTGGTCCACCGTCGACACGATCACCGCCGGCTGGCTGGGACGTTCCAGCCAGCGCCAGGCCCAAGTCGTGCCGCCGCGCATCCGTACCACCTCGAGCGCCGGTGCGTCCTTTCCAGCCACGCTGCGAAGCGCGTCCGCAACGGTGCCGACGGCATGTCCGGCACCACCTAAGTTCAGCGCTCTTGCCAGCTTCTTGGCGCGGCTGAACGCCTGGTCCACGATCACGCGACGGTCGACGACGACGAAGGTTCTGGTGGGGGCGGTGCGCTCGGCAGGCTCCCGTTCTGCCTGGCTCGCAAGGCAGAACACCGCTATGTCGACAACAGCCGTCTTCCCGAGCCCCGTGGGGACGTCGATGACATCGGGCCAGCCGCTCGTCAGCACCTTGGCCGCGAGATCCTGTTGCCACCGGAACGGCGCCACGCCGTGGACCGCCTCGAAGAACTCGGCGAAACCGCCAGGTGATCCGAGCACCGCCATCCCTACGACCCCCCTTTGACCCTGGGCAGGCAAAGGCCCAGTCCGAGATGGCGCAGGTGGCCGAGCAGCACAGGACCGGCTACCGCGCTGTCGAAATGCAAAGTGGCGTGCACTGCCGGCCTTGGCGGCTCACCACCTCTGTGACGGGCGCTGCGAGGTACGAATGGCGCACCCGCGACAGGGGGGGCAGGGCGCGCTTCGACGGCGGCAGGCCTTGGCAGTCCGGCGAAGGTGCAGCCTTCGGCGACCGCCTCCTCGGCTGTGTAGCTCCGACGCGGGTAGCGGTCAAGCACGATCGGCAGGACCGTGTCCCACCGCTCCGACTCCTGAGTCCAGCGCGAGGGGTCAAGAGTTCGCCGGCGGTCGGAGCGCACGAGCGGGAAAGTGCCAACGCCCGCCACCTCCAGGCGGTCCAGGCGCGGGCCATTCGCGCGGTCGAAACCCAGCAGTTGCAGGAGCGGTCGCAGGACTCCGGTCTCCAGGTTGGGGCTCACAGCCACTGCAACCCCGGCGAGGGCTCCTGAAGAATTGGGATGCCCGACTACCGGCAGCGCTAACACCGAGCACTGGCGCCGCCCGTCGGCGTGGTCGTAGTGGCCATGGAGCAGATCCAGAGCGCTGGGGGCCAGTGGGGACCACGGATCCTCGGCCAGCGGCGCGCCGAGGCGTGACAAGATCGCCTTCTTGAACGCCGACGCGACGCGCACGGCCAACCGTCCGTCGATGGCGATGCCGGGGGCAAATCCGAGCGTCACCAGGTGCGCGTACGGTCGGGAGACGGGCCGAGCGGGGCCCGCCGGCGCCCGTTCGCCGGGCCGACCATAAGCCACGCGCCGGGCGGTCGTCCATGCCGCCTGGCCGGCATCGAAGGCGGCGCGCAGCTGGTCCAGGTAGCCGCGGTAGGGCACCCGAAGGCGAGTGCCTGTAGCGGCGCCTTCGCTCGGTGCGAACGTTTCGAAGTCGTCCTCGTCCGGCAAGCTTGGCGCGAACATCGCCAGTGCCGGGCTCGTCGAGCGTCCCAGGTAGGGCACCCGCCTCGCCAGGCCGTCAAGTCGGGCCAAGATCGACTTGCCCGCTTCCGCCTCCGGCCAGACGAAGCGTGCGGACGCACGTGCCGGAAGCGCCCGGGCCCACGTCCGGCTCCTGCTGGTGCGACCGAGATGGACCTGGTGGGCACCTTTCACATCGATTGCGTTGGTAACTACGTAGCCATCGCGCCGCGCGTCTGTCGCGATTGGGGCGTGGACCCATGGCGGTGGTTGAGCCTCCAGCCAGCGGAGGGCATCGTCGTCGGCCGAGCCGGGCTCTGCCACTGCGACCAGCGCGCAAAAGGCGCGCGCCGGGTGAGGCGGCCACTCCCGCTCGCCCGGCTCCGCTCCAGCCTCGTACGCCGCGGAGAGCCAGTCGATCTGCAGGGCGAGCACTGCTACTCGCCTTCTTCGGGCGAGGTGAGGAACACCTTGTCGACCAGGGCCTGAAGCTTTGCCATCGGACGCAGGCGGACGGGCTCGTCGACCCATGTAAGCCCCGCGGACGCCGCCCGGTCCACAGCGATCTGGAACAGGGCCAGGGCATCGGCCCGGGAAAGCTCGAAGGGGTCCTCGCCGCGGCGTCCCACCCAGGTCATCCGCTCGTCGGTCAGCACCAGGTCGCACCCCGAGCGCAGGAACAGCGCCGGGCTCCCGAAGGCGAGCCGGTCGCCAAGGAGGGCGAGCGCCCCCAGCACTGCGCGACCTGCCCGGCTCGTCGCAGCGTCTCCGAGCGACAGGCGGGCCAGTCCGGCGAAGGACAGCGTCGCGTCACGGCGGATCGCCTCGACGGTCACTCCACCGGGTCCCCGCTGGGGCGGGATCGGGCCCAGACCGATCTCGCTCACCTTCGTGCCGCCCTTCTCGGTCAGGTCCCAGTCCATGTCGCCGCCGGTCACGTTGGCGGCGCCCGTGAGGAGGTCGTACCTTCCTGCCATCCGGATGCCGACTTGGGTTCCCAGGCCGACAATCTCGGAGGAGTAGACGCGGGGGAACTTGGTCTGGATGCGCCTCTTACGGTGCGAGTCCCAGACTCCGTACACGAGATCAGCCGGAGCGCTGGCGTAATACGCGCTGGCCTCGCCGGCGAGCAGCCTCTTGCCGGCGTCGGTCTCGTCGAAACGGCTGCCGTCTGAGGCAAGCGCGTCGCGGAAGTAGGCGTCGCGGCTGCGGTGCGGAGCGGTCAGCGAGGTAATGGTGACCTGGGTCCCGTGGGTCTCGAGCTCCAGCACAAGGTGGGGCAGGCTCAGTCGCCCGTCGTAGATGGCGCCCTGGAGAGCTTCCTCGCAGCGGTTCGCCTGGGACTGGCGGGAGTCGAGGAGCACGCACTTCTGCGTGCTCCCGTCGGGAGCCACGCGGTCCTCGATGACATAGGGCGAATACGGATCGGAAGCGTTGCGGGGTGCATCAGGCCCGGGGTACGTGGGCGGCGAGACCTTCGTGCCGGGGCCTGCCGCCGGCTCGTAGGTGGCGGTGATCCTGACGGCGGCGTCGTCGCCTTCAAGGCTGGCGGCGGCGGCCAGGCGGTCGTAGAACTCCTCGGTGGTGGACATGTGGCGGCTCCTGTCTGATCCGCGATCGGTTGTACACCCCCTGTTGTACTCCGGGGGTGTGACATCGGCCAGGATGTCTCTCAGGACAGATCCGGAGGCACTGGTTGCTCTTGGTGCCACCATGGTGGCCCAGGCCGACCTCGATTTATAGGAACCGTAGGACATCACCTGCGCCGAGCTCGTTTCGAGATTCCTCTCGGGCAAGAGGATCGGGATCTCGCGGCCCCCATCGGTCGGCTCGTCGTGGCGGGGATCACAACCGATGGCGCTTGCTCCCCGCGGTGGCGACGGACGAGCCTTGAACCCAACTGGGTGCCGTCCACCGGGCCGCGGGCTTCGAATCGACGTAGGCCGAGGCAGTCCGCCTGGTGCGCCGGGGGTGCGCCGGACCCTCGGACCGCACAGCGCCAGGTGAACGCGGCAAAGCGCCTGGCCCGGGCGGCGGGCATCGACCCCTGCATGCGTGGCCGGACACTTGCTGCGAGCCGGGCTCGCCACCAAAGCTGCCAGGGCGGGGTGCCTGAGCGGGTGATCCCGGCCACCACAGGCCACAAGGGCACGGCCACGCTGCGCCGCTACATCCGGGAGAGGAGGCCAACGTGTTCGCTGACAACGCCGCCGCCCGCGTCGGGCACTAGCCGAGGGAGGACCTCGTGACCCAGGTCACCAAGCGCACCACCAGGACAGGTGCCGCCCGCTACGACGTACGGTGGCGGCTCCCCGTCGGGAGCGTGCGGACCCGCACCTTGACCCGCCGCAAGGACGCCGACATCTTCGTCACGACCCTGGGGGCCGACAAGCTCCGCGGGGTGGTGCTCGACCCCGCCGAGCTGATGCACCGGGCGGGCCATATCTCGCCTGCCGCGGCCCTGCGTTATCAGCATGCGACCGAGGACAGGGACCGGGTGCTTGCCGCCGCGATGGCCGCGCTCGCCCCCGTCGCGGACGTGGTGCCGATCGCTGCGCGCGATGGACGCGCGACGGAGGCCCCCGACGGACCCCCGGACGCGGGAGAGCCGGGGCCATAAACCCCGGCTCACCTGGTCTTTTGCTGGAGCGGACGA
This sequence comes from Acidimicrobiales bacterium, assembly GCA_035293965.1. GTDB lineage: Bacteria > Actinomycetota > Acidimicrobiia > Acidimicrobiales > RAAP-2 > DATGLW01. The sequence continues at coordinate 3,711 of DATGLW010000071.1, read as the reverse complement.
CGGGACTCGAACCCGCGACCCTCACCTTGGCAAGGTGATGCTCTACCAACTGAGCCACGTCCGCGCTGGTACGCAGTGTACCCCTCTGCAGCGGCCAGGTGGGGGCTCGGCGATCGATCGGCTCGCCTGGTGCCGGCTGCCGTGCGGGTGACGCTCACCGCCCGCTGTGGCCGAATCCCCCGTCGCCCCGGTCCGCTGGCGGGAGGCCGTCGGCCGGGACCTGCCGGAAGGCGACGTGCTCGACCCGCTGGACCACCAGCTGGGCGATGCGGTCACCGCGGCGGATCTCGTACCCCTCGGCCGGGTCGGTGTTGACGAGGAGGACCGCGAGCTCGCCCCGGTAGCCCGCGTCGATCAGGCCGGGGCTGTTCAGGCAGGTGACGCCATGACGCAACGCCAGCCCGCTGCGCGGCTGGACGAACCCGGCGAAGCCGGGAGGGATGGCGACCACCACGCCCGTCGGCACCTTCGCTCGCCCGCCGCCGGGTGCCAGGTAGGCGTCGGTTCGCGCGTACAGGTCGGCACCGGCATCGCCGGCGTGGGCGTAGGACGGAAGCGGGAGGTCGGGATCGAGCCGGTGGATGGCCACGGCGAGCACCGGCCCGAGGTTAGCCGCACGGCCTCCGGCCCGCCCTGGGCCCTCGGCGGGTCGTAGCATCGCCCCGATGCTGGCGTGGCTGGACCTCGAGATGACGGGGCTCGACCCCGCCCGCCACGTCATCGTCGAGATCGCGACCTTGGTCACCGACGACGATCTCGAGATCGTGGCCGAAGGTCCCGACGTCGTGGTGGCGGCCACCCCGGCGCAGCTGGCCGAGATGGACGACGTCGTGCGGGACATGCACACCCGCTCGGGCCTCCTCGACGCCGTGGCGGCGTCGAGGACCACCTTGGCCGAGGCCGGCCAGGCCACGCTGTCGTTCCTGCGCCGGCACGTGCCCGAGGCCGGCACGGTGCCCATGGCCGGTAGCTCGATCGGCACCGACCGGCGCTTCCTGGCCCAGCACCTCCCGGAGGTCGACCGCTGGCTCCACTACCGCTCCGTCGACGTGTCGACGGTCAAGGAGCTGTGCCGCCGCTGGTACCCCGACGCCTTCGCGGCGGCGCCGCCCAAGCGCTCGGCCCACCGGGCGATGGACGACATCCGCGAGAGCGTGGCCGAGCTCGCCTACTACCGCCGTGCCATCTTCGCCCAGACCGCGGCGGGCTCCAGGCCCCCGCCGGGCCCGGAGCTCGTCGACCGGGGAAGGCCTGCCTGAGCGCCAGCCGGCGCGGCCCGCGTCCTTCGTCCGCAGGCTCCCGTCAGCTCAGCGGTTGGGCTGCGGGGTGACCCTCAGGTAGGGCTTGAGGGCCTTGAAGCCCTTGGGGAACTTCTCCTTCGCCTCGTCGTCGGAGATGGCCGGGGCGATGATGACGTCGTCGCCGTCGGTCCAGTTGACGGGCGTGGCCACCGAGTACTGGGCGGTCAGCTGCAGGGAGTCGAGGACCCGGATGATCTCGTCGACGTTGCGGCCCGTGGAGGCCGGGTAGGTCAAGGTCAGCTTCACCTTCTTGTCCGGGCCGATGATGAACACGGTGCGCACCGTCAGGGTGTCGCTGGCGTTGGGGTGGATCATGTCGTAGAGGTCGGCCACCCTGTGGTCCTCGTCGCCGATCACCGGGAAGTTGAGGGGCGATCCCTGCGTCTCGGCGATGTCGGCAGCCCACCCCTTGTGCGACTCGACCGAGTCCACGGACACGCCGATCAGCTTGGTGTTGCGCTTGTCGAACTCCGCCTTGGCCTTGGCGAAGGCGCCGAGCTCGGTCGTGCAGACCGGCGTGAAGTCCTTCGGGTGCGAGAACAGGATGCCCCAGCTGTCGCCCAGCCACTGGTGGAAGTTGATCGTCCCCTCGGTGGTGTCGGCCGTGAAGTCAGGGGCGGTGTCGCCGAGTCGGATGGCCATGTGCTGCTTCCTCCTGTGATGGTGCCGGGTCGATAGCGGGCCCGCGACGGCTCCCCCCGGCGCTTCGTCTGCGGTGCGACCCCACCCTAGCCGATCACGAGCTAATTGTCGACCGGCTCGGTCGCTTTTAGCGGCCCCTCCGCCCCGGCGGGCCGGTCCTCCGCCGTAGCGGCACAGGGCGCCGGCCTGGCGCGGCCCTTCCGCCCCGGCGGGCCGGTCGGCACGGCGGATGCGGCACCGCGAGGTGGCGCGTCCGCCGAGGCCACGGGGCATGCCCGAGCGTCCCCGCCGACCATGCGAGAATCGCCTTCATGGGGAGCGACGACCTCCACCGGCCACTCCGGCGGCGCGCCTGGGCGCGGCGGGTCGCGCGGCGTCGCCGTCTGCCGTGCGGCGGGTCTCCTTCAGCCGGCGCACGCGGGCCCAGCGCGACCGAGTGACGACGACCGCACGGGCGGGGGACGCCTCGCCGGGCACCGTTGCCGCGTTCGACCTCGACGGCACCCTGACCACGGGCGGCAGCGTGGTGCCCTTCCTCGTCGCCGTTCGGGGGCTCCTGCCGGTCGTAGGCGCCCTGCTCGCGACCCTTCCCCGGCTGGCATCCGCGGCAGTCGCCGGGGGCTCCCGGGCCGACTCGGCCAAGGAGTCGCTCTTCATCCGGCTGCTCGGCGGCCTGCCCGCACGGCGTGTCGACCAGGTGGCAGCCTCCTTCGCCGAGCGCCACCTCCGGCGGCGTCTCCGCGCGGACGCGCTGGCGCGCCTCGAGTGGCACCGCTCAGAGGGGCACGCAGTCGTGCTCGTCTCCGCCTCCCCCGAGTGCTACGTCCGGCGCATCGGCGAGCTCCTGGAGGTCGACGGCGTGGTCGCGACCCGTCTGGCCGTCGACGCCGCCGGCCTGCTGACGGGGCGCTACGAGGGCAAGAACTGTCGGGGCGCGGAGAAGTACGCCCGGACGATGACATGGCTGCGGACGAGCTCGCTGGCCGGCAATGGCAGGCCCCAGCCGGTGCTGTGGGCCTACGGCAACAGCCGCGGCGACCTCCGCCTCCTCGATGCCGCCGACCACGGGGTGAACGCCGGCCGGCTGGGGCGCCTCGGACGGCTCCGGCGCTACCCCTCCCTCGCCGCCGTCGCCGGCGGCTCGGCAACGGCCCGGACCGCGGAGCCGGTCACCCGGGGGACGCCACCGCGCCCACCACGTGGCCCCCGTAGTTCGCGACGAACGTCGTGATGTCGCCGAACTGGGGCGCGTCCCCGAACGGCGACACCTGCCCGGCGCCGTTCACGACCTCGTAGCCGGCTGAGCGGGTGGGGATGACGGCAACCGTGCCCGGGCCGGCTGCCGTTCCCGACGTCGATCCCGCGAACGTGGCGTCGCCGAAGCTGAAGATCCCCCCGTCGGCGGCCACCAGCCAGTAGCCGTTGCCGCTCGGGGTGGGAGCCATGCCGACGATGGGCTGGTTGAGCGCCCTGCCCCCCATCGAGCCGAAGAACCCGGCGCCACCGAAGCTGAAGATCCCCCCGTCGGCCGCCACCAGCCAGTAGCCGCCGGCGTCGCGGGTCGCCGCCATCCCGACCACCGGGGCGTTGAGCGCCCTGCCCCCCATCGAGCCGAAGAACCCGGCATTGCCGAAGGCGAAGACCCCGCCGTCGGCGGCCACCAGCCAGTAGCCGCCCACGCCGCCGCTCGGCTGGGACAGCACGGCGAACCAGTCGGACTTGAGACCGAGCGCGGCGGCGAACTGGCTGCCCGTGACGGTCACCGACC
>DATGLW010000070.1:0-63359 GCA_035293965.1 Acidimicrobiales bacterium | reverse complement strand
AACGTCGACTTGACGGCCCGCCGGGCCTGCTGTAGTTTGAAGCTAAAACTTTAGTCGGCAAATAGTTCGTCCGCCATCCGTCCGCCACCTGCCTTGACGCAGCTGCCCTCGAGGCCAGGCTGCGCACCGGCAGGCCACTCCCCCCGCTCTGAACCATGATGAACCACTCTTCCAGGTTGCGCCCCGACGGGATCATCGAGCCGCACGTCAAGCGGATCGCCACCGTCATCGTCCTCGGCTCCATCATGTCGATCCTCGACACGACGATCGTCAACGTGGCGCTCGACAGCCTGTCGCGCGACCTCCACACGCCGCTCAACAACATCCAGTGGGTGGTGACGGGGTACCTGCTGGCCCTGGCTGCGGTCATCCCGCTCTCGGGCTGGGCGGTCCGGCGATTCGGTGCCTTTCGGGTCTACATGCAGGCGCTCGTCCTGTTCACGGCCGGGTCAGCCCTCTGCAGCCTCGCGTCGTCGGCGGGCCAGCTGATCGCCTTCCGGGTCCTCCAGGGGGTCGGCGGCGGGATGCTCGTCCCCACCGGCCTCACGATCCTGGTCAAGGCAGCCGGCCGCGACAACCTCCCCAAGGTCATGAGCGTCATCGGCGTGCCGATGGTGCTCGCACCCGTCTTCGGGCCGACGCTCGGCGGCTTGCTGCTCCAGAGCGTGGGGTGGCACGCCATCTTCGTCATCAACGTGCCGATCGGCATCGTCACCGCGTTCGTGGCCCTTCGCCTGCTCCCCCGGGACCGCCCCGAAGACGGAGAGGCCGGCAAGCTCGACTGGCCCGGGCTGTTCCTGGCCGCGACCGGCGCCGTGGGCATCACCTACGGGCTGTCCGAGAGCGCGACGGCCGGGAGCTTCGCCTCCGGATCGGTGCTGCTGCCCATCGCGGCCGGCGCCGGCCTGGTCGTCGCCTTCGTCGTCCGCGCCCGGCGAATCCGGAACCCGCTGCTCGACCTGCGGCTGTACCGGACCGGTTCCTACAGCGCCGCCACGGTGGTGATGTTCTGCCTCGGGGCCGGCCTCTTCGGCTCGATGATCTTGCTCCCCCTCTACTTCCAGGTGGCCCGCGGCCAGGACGCCATCCACACCGGCCTCCTGCTGATTCCCCAGGGCCTCGGGGCGGCGGTCGGCATGAACCGATCGGCACTGGCCACCCGCCGCCTCGGCGCCGGGCTCACGTCGCTGTGCGGGGGCATGGTCGCCGCGGTCTTCACCCTCGCCTTCTGCTTCATCGGGGCGACGACGCCCTACACGCTGATCGGCGCGGCCATGGTCCTGCGGGGCGTGGGCGTAGGCCTGGCAATGATGCCCGCGATGACCGCAGCCTTCTCCGCCCTCCGCCACGACCAGGTCAACGACGCGAGCCCGCAGCTCAACGTCATCCAGCGGGTGGGTGGCTCGCTCGGGACAGCGGTGGTTGCCGTGGTGCTGCAGAGCAAGCTCACGCACCTGGCCACGCATGCCAGCGCGCGGGTGGCCCCGAGCGCCATCGCCGCCTCCTTCGCCCAGACCTACGTCTGGGTCGTGGTCATGATGATCGTGGCGCTCGTGCCCGCCGTGTTCCTTTGGCTGGTCGAGCGCAAGGGCGAAGGCCTGGAGATCGAGATGCCCGAGGAGGCCATGACGGAGGTCCTGGCATGACCGTCGAGACCGGGGTGCTGACACCGCTCGACGAGGTCCGTCTGGCCATGGTCGAGCTCTTCGGCGCCGAGCGGCGCCTGCGTGGTCGTGAGCAGCAACAGCCGCGCGAGATGACCCACTCCCAGCTTCGCGCCCTCATGCTCCTCGGGACCGCTGACGAGGTGCCCGCCGGCGAGCTGGCCCGTCGAGCGGACCTCAACCCGGCGAGCGTCACCGCCATGCTCGACCAGCTCGAGGCCAACGGCATCGTGGAGCGGCGCCGGCATGCCTCCGATCGGCGGGTCTGCCTCGTGTCGCTCACCGACAAGGGCCGCGCGATCGTGAGCGAGCGCCGGAACCGCTGGCACGCGCTCTGGGAGGAGCATCTCGGCGACCTCTCCGAGGACGAGCTCCGGTCGGCCTTGCGCGTGATGCGCCGCATGATCGAGCTGCTCGACGGCTCCTGAACGCCCAGTCCGGCGACCCGCCCGAGCACGCCGCGCCACGACCCCCTCGTCGATGTCCGATCCGATCAGGGCTCGGGAGCCACCTTCAGGAACATCTCCTGGGCGAACGTGGCCAGGTGGCGGCCACCTTGGTCGTGCATGGTGCCGAGGACGAGCCCCCTCGAGTCTCGCGCGGTCAGCAGCTGCACGTCGCAGAAGAACCACTCGTCCACCCGCGGAAGGCGATGGAACCACAACGCGTGGTCGAGGCTCCCGAAGTTGCCCCGGCGGCCGCCTCGTGGACGGCCGCCGGCGTCGCCGCCGACCGCGTCGATGGCCGGGGCACCGGCCCGCATGTCGGATGCGTACAGCAACGCACAGGCGTGGAGCAGGGGGTCGGAGGGGAACGGCGACGTGAGTCGCGCCCAATAGCGGACGCCCACGCCCTCGAGGGGCACCTCGCGCACCTCGAATGGCACCTCCCAACCGCCGCCTCCACCGCCAACCGCCCTCGCCTCGTCGGGGCTGCTCGCGCCCCGGGGCATCTCCAGCTCGTGCTCGGCACTCGGCTCCTCGGCGTGGAACGCGGCGAGCATGGCCAGGATCGTCCGACCGTCCTGGCGAGCTTCGACGCGCCGGTTGGTGTACGTGCGCCCGGCGCGGGTGCGCTCGACAACGAGGTCGATGGGCAGGTCGGGCCGACCCCGGCGCAGGAAGGAGCAGTGGACGGAGCTCGGCAGGTGCGCGGGCTCCACGGTGCACGCCGCGGCGCGCAGCGCCTGTGCCGCCACCTGGCCGCCGAAGATGTCGGGCCGGTTCGTACCGGGAGGTGTCCAGGCTCGGTGCACGTCGTCGCCCAGGCTCTCGAGCTCCAAAATGTCGGCAAGGGTCGTCGCTGGCACGGCTCGTGAGTGTAGGGGCAACGGCCAAGCGCGGGACCGCTTCGTGCCGAGCCGCCCGTGGGCGGGACGGCCTGCGGCCAATGCGGGACGGCCCGGGGACGCCCGCAGGACGCGGCGCCGGTAGAACACGCTGTCGACGGTGGCGGCCAGGGGCCGCCGCCGAGGAGGAGGAGTGGTCCCGCCGCCACTCCCCTGATGAAAGAGGGAGTGGTTCCGCCGCCACTCCCTCTTTCGCGTTCAGGGCGTGGCCGCCATGGGGGCCACGGCCTGGGCGGCGGGTGGACTGACGTTGCCCCGCGACGTCGCCGCGAGGACAATGGCACCAGCAGGACCGGCCCACCGGCAGGACCGGCACCGTCGCGGCGCCCCCTCTCGAGGGGTGCCCAGCTGGTAGGAACTGGAAGGACGACCCGTGAACGACCAGGCCGCCGTGCGCAGCCACGCGCTGGGTGACATCCTCACGCGCACCGCGGCCCGGTCGCCGCAACGAACTGCGCTCGTGTGGCAGGGTCGCCGCGAGACGTACGCCGAGTACAACGCGGCGGTGAACCGTACTGCCCATGCCCTGGCCGACCGGGGAGTACGGGCGGGAACCAGGGTCGCCCTGCTGTCGCACAACTGCCGTGAGCTCCTGGTGGCCTACTTTGCTCTGGCCAAGCTGGGCGCGGTGTCCGTGCCCATCAACTTCATGCTGGGGGCCGGCGAGGTGGCCTTCATCCTCGAGCACGCTGGCGCGCAGGGGATCATCGTGGAGGACCAGCTCGGCCCGGTGGCAGTCGCTGCCCTCCACCAGGTGAACGGGGCAGCGTCGGGGGTCCGGGGCTGGATCGCCTCGAGCGCGTCCTCCCCGCCGCCGGGGTGGGAACTCACCACGACCTGGGAGCAGCACGACGACGAGAGCGAGCCGGCAGTGCACGTGGGCGACGACGACCTGGTCCAGCTCATGTACACGAGCGGGACCGAGTCTCGGCCCAAGGGGGTGATGCTCTCGAGCCGTTCACTGCTGTGGCAGTACGCGGCATGCATCATCGACGGCGAGATGTCGCCTGACGACGTCGACGTCCATGCCTTGCCCTTCTACCATTGCGCCCAGCTCCACGTCTTCTTCTCCCCCAACGTCTACCAGGGGGCGACGAACGTGGTCCTACCGGGGCCGGATCCGGCAGCCATCCTCCAGGCCATCGAGGAGGAGCGCGCGACGATGCTCTTCTGCCCGCCGACCGTGTGGATCGGGCTCCTGGGCCACCCCGACTTCGACAAGCGGGACCTGAGCTCGCTGCGCAAGGGCTACTACGGAGCGGCCCCCATGCCGGCCGAGGTGCTGAAGGAGCTCGCGGCCCGCCTCCCCGGCGTGCGGCTGTGGAACTTCTACGGACAGACCGAGATGGCGCCGCTCGCGACCGTCCTTCGGCCCGACGAGCAGTGGCGGAAGCTGGGATCTGCCGGCAGGGCGTGCCTCAACGCCGAGACCCGGATCGTCGACGACGCCGACCGGCCCCTCGGCCCCGGGGAGGTGGGGGAGATCGTCCATCGATCGCCGCACGCCACCCTGGGCTACTGGAACGATCCGGAGAAGACGGCCGAGCTGTTCCGCAACGGATGGTTCCACTCCGGCGACCTGGGCACGGTGGACGACGAGGGCTACCTCTACGTCGTCGACCGCAAGAAGGACATGATCAAGACCGGTGGCGAGAACGTCTCGAGCCGCGAGGTCGAAGAGGTCCTCTTCGCGCATCCTGCCGTGGCGGAGGCATCGGTGTTCGCCGTGCCTCATCCCTACTGGATCGAAGCTGTCGCGGCTGCGGTGGTGCCTCGTTCGGGGTCTGCGGTCTCCCCCGACGAGCTCATCGCCTTCGCCCGCGGTCGGTTGGCCGCGTTCAAGGCCCCCAAGTTCGTGGTGCTGCTCGACGCCCTCCCCAAGAACCCGAGCGGCAAGGTGCTCAAACGCGAGCTGCGCGAGCGCTTCGCCGACCTGGCAGGCGCCCCAGAGGGCGGCTCGGTCAGCCCCGGCACCGGCCGGCACCCGGGCTGAGGACCCGAGCGTGGGCTGAGGACCCGAGCGTGGCGCCTCAGGAGGCCGTCTTGCGGCGCCTCAGGAAGTTCACGAACTCGACGCCCTCGCGCAGGCGGCGCTTCATGACGTCGGCGCTGCGCAGCATCTCGCCGGAGATCTCGGCGATCTTCCCCGCACGGAAGTAGAAGCGCCGGTAGAAGGTCTCCACCGAGTCGAAGATCTCGGTCCGGTTGAGGTGCGGGTACGAGAGGGCGGAAGTCTGCACACCTCGGTCGTTGACCAGCTCGGCCTGGTCGCCCTCGGGCTCGAGCCAACCGTTCTCGACCGCCTGGCGGTACATGGCGGTGCCCGGGTAGGGGGCGGCGATCGACACCTGGATGGTGTGGGGGTTGATCTCTCGCGCGTAGCGGATGGTCTGCTGGATGGTCTCCTTCGTCTCCCCCGGCAGCCCCAGGATGAAGGTGCCGTGGATGGTGATGCCCAGGCTCCGGCAGTCCCTCGTGAACTGGCGCGCCCGGTCGACCTTCACGCCCTTCTTGATGTTCTTCAGGATCTCGTCGCTCCCCGACTCGTAGCCCACGAGGAGGAGGCGGAGCCCGTTGTCCTTCATGACCTTGAGCGTGTCGTAGGGCACGTTGGCCTTGGCGTTGCACGACCAGGTCACGCCCATGCGCCCGAGGCCCCGCGCGATCTCTTCGGCCCGCGGCCGGTCGTCGGTGAAGGTGTCGTCGTCGAAGAAGATCTCCTTGACCTGCGGGAAGTACCGAGTGATGAGCTCGACCTCCTCGAGGACGCTGCCGACGCTGCGCGTGCGGTAGCGGTGCCCCCCGACCGTCTGGGGCCAGAGGCAGAAGGTGCACTGCGAGCGGCACCCCCGGCCCGTGTAGAAGGAGACGTAGGGATGCTGCAGGTAGCCGATGAAGTAGTCCTCGACGCGCAGGTCCCGCTTGTAGACCTCGGTCACGAAGGGAAGTCGGTCCATGTCCTCGAGCACGGCCCGGTCCGGGGTGTGGACCACCCGGCCTCGCTCGTCACGGAACGTGAGCCCGTCGACCTCGCCCAGAGCCCGGCCCTCGGCGACCTCGGCCACGGTGTAGTCGAACTCTTCGCGGGCAACGAAGTCGATGGCGGCAGAGGCGAGCAGCGACTCCTCCGGCTCGACTGCCACCTTCGCCCCGACCATGCCGATGAGGAGATCGGGGTTCGCCTCCTCGAGGGCCTCGGCCACCTTCACGTCGGCGGCGAACGACGGCGAGCTCGTGTGCATGACCACGAGGTCGTAGTCGCCCGCCATGGCCACCACCTGGTCCATCCCGATGCCGGCCGGTGGGGCGTCCACCAGCTTGCTGCCGGGCACGAGAGCCGCAGGCTGGGCCAGCCAGGTGGGGTACCAGAACGACCGGATCTCGCGCCGTGCCTGGTAACGGGACCCCGCCCCGCCGTCGAAGCCGTCGAACGAAGGGGGATGGAGGAAGAGGGTCCGTCGCATTGGTCTGCCTGCCTCGCTTTCCGCTCGGTGCGCCATGAGCCGGGGCCCCACCCCGGCGGTCCGGGCCGACGCTTGCCTCGCGGCGGCCCGCAGCCTGCTACGGCACCTGCATCACCGTACCCGAGGCGGCCGGGTTGCACGCCCACCGCCCGGCGGCCCCGAGGTGCGTAGAGTCGCGGCCGTGGCCGGGCCCGGAAGCAGCGAGCAGCCCTGCGCCGGGGCGCCGGGCGACGGGTCGCCGGGCGAGGGCGGCCGGGCGCCGCGGTGGCGGGCCCTCGTGGTGTCGGGCTCCATCGGGCTGGGGCATGCGATGGTGACCGAGGCGTGCCACGAGGCCCTCGAAGGGCTGGGGTGGTCGGTGCGCAGCGTCGATGCGATGGCCCTCCTCGGGAGCCGCTCCGGCCGAGCCGGCGAGCGCGCCTTCAAGATCCTCACCCGGTTCCACACGGTCTACGACGGCCTCCACTTCGCCCACCTGCGGACCGGGAGCCGCCTCGCCCGCGCCCTCGACCGCGTGCCGGCCCGGCGCCTGGTGCCAGTCCTCGAGGCAGAGCTGGCGTCGCAGCCAGCTGACCTCGTGCTGGCGGCCTTCGCCACCGGCGCGTCGGCCGCCGCGAGCCTGAAGCGGCGCCGCCCCTGCCTGCGTACCGCGGTGCTGTGCACGGACGTGTCGGTCCACTCCATGTGGGCGCACGAGGACATCGACCTCTTCCTCGTGACGTCACCGGCCGCTGCGGCGTCGGTGCGGCGCTTCGTTCCCCGTGCCCGGGTGTGCGTCGTGCCGGCACCGGTGCGGTCCGCCATCTTGGCGGCCCCGTCACGCGACGAGGCGCGAGCAGAGCTCGAGATGGCCTGCGACCAGCCCTGCGTGCTCCTGATGGGGGGTGGCTGGGGGCTCGGGCCCCTGGCGCGTGCCGCGGCCGAGCTCGCCCGCTCGGGCATCACCGTGCTGGCGGTGGCGGGCCGCAACGCCGCGCTGGAACGGCGCCTGCGCACGGTCGCGGCCGCCATGCCACGGGTCCGGGCGTTCGGCTTCACGGATCGGATCCCCCAGCTCATGGCCGCCGCGGACATCGTCATCACCACGCCGGGAGCGACGACCTGCAGCGAGGCGCGTGCCCTCGGCCGGCCACTCCTGCTGCTCGACGCCGTGCCCGGCCACGGGCGCGACAACCTGCAGCACGAGCTCGAGCAGGGCCACGCCGAGGTGGCGGGGCCCGATCCGGCGAAGCTGGCAGCGCACGTGCTCGCCATGCTCGAAGACCGATCGCCGGCCCCGGTGCCCGTTGTCGACCGGTGGGAGGACGGCCTGCAGCGCGCCCTGGCGCTGCTCGGGCTCTCCGCGGAGGCGCGCGAGGCCGAGCGCTCGCCCTGAGCGGCGCCCCCCGAGATCACTGGCCGATGCGCAGGCCTCCGTCGACGCGCACGAGGGCCCCGTTGGCGAACGACGACGCAGGGCTGGCGAGGAAGAGTGCCGCGGTCACGATCTCCTCGGGCCGACCCGGCCGACCGAGCGCATTGTCCGACCTCTCGCGTTGCTCGGGCGCCCACGCCTGCGCGATGTCGGTCAGGAAGGGACCTGGCGACAGGGTGTTCACGCGCACCTTGGGGCCGTACTCGGCGGCCAGGGACCGGGTCATGGCATTGAGCGCCGCCTTCGCGCTGCCGTAGGGGACGACGTTGGGCAAGGGCATCAACGCGCCGCTCGACGACACGTTGATGATCGTGCCCCCCTCCCCGTCGTACATGCGCTTGGCCACCTGGCTCGCCAGCCGGAACGGACCCTTGAAGTTCAGGCCGACGACGCTGTCGAAGAGCTCCTCGGTCACCTCGTGGCTCGGCGCGGGCGGGCTCATCCCGGCATTGTTCACCAGGATGTCGACTCGGCCGAACGCGTCGTAGGAGGCCTCGATCAGCCGGTCGATGGATGGCCACCTGGCCGCGTGGACCTCGTGGGCGAGCGCTCGGCGCCCGAGCGCCTCGACCTCTGCGGCGACGGCTTGGCAATTGGCGATCTTGCGGCTGGCGATGACCACGTCGGCGCCCCGCTCGGCGAACGCGCGGACCATCTGGTAGCCGAGGCCCCGGCTGCCGCCGGTCACGAGGGCCACCTTGCCGGTGAGGTCGAAGAGGGGGTCGGGGGTCATGGCCTATCGTCGCACCCGGCGGGCCGGCTCCTCAAAAGCCGTGCCGAAGCGGTGGCTCGCCGTGCCGAAGCGGTGGCGTGGCGTGGCGTGGCGTGGCGTGCGTGGCGCCGGCCTCCCCGAGGGCCGCCTGGGCGCCTGTGCCCTCGAGGAGGCCCAGGCGGAGGGCCGCCTGGGTGCCTCAGCCCTCGAGAGGCCCCGGCGGAGCGAGGGCCTGGGTGCCTCAGCCCTCGAGGAGGCCCTGGCGGAGGCGCGCGAGGGCCCCGTCTGCCAGCCCGCCGGCACGCAGGTAGGCGGCGGCGGACCCGTACGCGAGCCGGAGGTGCTCGACGAGCGCGGCGATCGCAGCGGGGCGGACCTCGAGGGCCTCCGGCGGCAGCGTGTCGAGGTGCGCCGCGAACGCCGGGTCGTGGACCGCCAACCAGGCTCGGCGGGCGCCGCGCGACGCAGCCGTCAGCGCGTAGTCGGCGACCACGTCCGCTTCGAGCACGCCGATCGCCGACAGGACCACGGCCGCCACGATGCCGGTCCGGTCCTTGCCGGCCGTGCAATGGAAGACGGCGGGCAGCGCACCGGGCTCTGCCAGCAGGCCGACGCACCGGGCGACGGCTGCCCGGCCCCGCTCCGCCATCGCGACGTACGCGTCGGCAAGGGACGGGACCCGCGCGTCCACCGCCTGCTCCGCACCCACCCCGGCCTGGTCGAGCAGGGGGACATGGTGGTACCGGACGCCGTCGACGTGGCCGAGCCGCCCGTCGCGCTCGAGCTCGTGGCGCCCCCGCAGATCGACGACCGTCCGGATCCCGAGCTCGCCGAAGCGGACCCGGTCCTCGTCGTCGAAGCGGTGCAACGTGTCGGCTCGGTAGAGGGTCCGCCACCGCACATGGCGGCCATCGACGGTGCGCCAACCCCCCAGGTCGCGGAAGTTGAAGCAGGTCGTGAACGCCACGGTCCGCTCGGCGAAGGACACGGGGCGCGAGCGTAGGGTCGCGGCCGCGAACCGGGCCGCCGGCAGCCCGGCCGGGCGTCCCTCGTCCGTGCGTTCTACACTCGAGTGGTCCCTCACCCGAAGGAGACCCGACATGCCAAAGGGCATCCTTGCCGTGCACACCACACCGGCTCCCGGCCGCGAGCAGGAGTACAACGACTGGTACAACGAGGTGCACCTGGTCGACATCCTCAAGCTCGCAGGCTTCACCTCGGCACGCCGGTTCCGCAGCCTGTCCGGGGACGGGCACCCGTACCTCGCCATCTACGAAGTGGAGGCTGACGACCTCCAGGCGGCGCAGGACTCCCTCGGCAAGGCGGTGGCGGCGGGCGAGATCCGGATGAGCGACGTGCTCGCCATGGACCCCCCACCCGTCCTGACGCTCTACGAGCAGATCGCCGAGCTCCGCTCCTGAAAGGATCCCGGCCGAGGCAGCACTTGCGCTCGAGGCGCGTGCTCACCGGGAGCGCCGGATCGGGCGCTCTCGCTGGCTGCGGCGTCGGACCGAAGCGTCACGCAGTTGCAACCGTGCTCTCAGACCGGTCCCAGCGGCCCACGCGAGACTGGCCGTCGCGACGTGGGTCGCGCGCTGCCCGTGAGGCGGCGAGGAGACCGAAAGGCGGGGCGATGGCAGGTATCGTCCGCAAGAACCTCGACAAGCCTGAGGAAGTCAGGCCCTTCGAGGGGGGAACGGGCCAACTCGAGCTCGTGAACCTCGCCGGCGGTGCCGTCGGTCGGGCGACGTTCAAGCCCGGATGGCGGTGGTCCGAGCACGTCAAGCCCATCGCCGGCACCGAGAGCTGCCAGGCGGCCCACACCGGGTACTACGTGTCCGGGCGGATGAAGGTCGTCATGGACGACGGCGAAGAGGCCGAGTTCGGCCCGGGGGATTTCGCCGTGATCCCTCCGGGCCACGATGCCTGGATCGTCGGTGACGAGGACTGCGTCGTCATCGATTGGCAGGGCTTCGCGGACTACGCCAAGCGATAGGACGCCAACGAACATTCCCCTCGGGCTCAGCGGCGGCCTCCTCCGCGAGCCGGAGAGCCGACACAGGAAGGCGGAAGGAGAGCGATGGCCTTCGTCCAGCTCATAGAGTTCGTGACCACCCGTGTCGACGACGTCCGGGCGCTCGTCGACGAGTGGCGTTCGCAGGTGGGGGACCGGACCACGGTGCGGCGCGCCATGGTCACCGAGGATCGCGACCGGCCCGGCACCTACGTCCAGATCGTCGAGTTCCCCTCCTACGAGGAGGCGATGCGGAACTCCGCCCTGCCCGAAACAACGGCGCTCGCCGAGAAGCTCGCCAACCTGTGCGTGGGTCCCCCACTGTTCCGGAACCTCGACGTGCGGCAGGTCGAAGAGCTCTGAGCCACACCGCTTCGGCGGTCGACTCGGTCAGGCCACGACCCCCCTCCAGACCATCCACGCCTGCGAGGTTCCTCCCGCCGCGGCGCGCGCCGGGATGGGCGAGCGAATGTTCGCCCAAAGTTCGCGTCCGCATTACCGCCGGTTCCTGGGGCGTTCACTTCCCATCGTTACGGTTCCGTTGAGATGGAACCGCAAGGAGGAACGGAGTGAACGGCAAGGTAGCATTGCGCGCCCTACCGTCGGCGGCCTTGATCGCCGCTGTGGCGATCGGGGGCACCTCGGCACCAGCCTCGGCCCACGGCCGCCTGACGGCCACGAAGGCCACGACCGAACGGGTCGTGATCCCGAAGGGTGGCGTCGAGACACCACCGGACGCCAGCATCAGCGAAACGGGCAGCACGCTGCTCTATCCCCTCTGGAACATCTGGGTACCCGGTTACAATGAGAAGTTCCCGCAGGTGAAGATCACGACTGCGGGCACTGGGTCCGGCACCGGCATCGCCAGCGCCGCCAGCGGCACTGTGGACATCGGCTCCTCCGACGCCTACCTCTCGCCCTCGCAGGTGCAGGCCACCCCGTCGCTCCTCAACATCCCGCTCGCCATCTCGGTGCAGGTGGTCGGCTACAACCTGCCCGGGGTGACCGCCCACGTGAAGCTGAACGGCAAGGTGCTCGCCAGCATCTACGAAGGGAAGATCAAGACCTGGAACGACCCGGCGATCGCGTCGCTCAACCAGGGCATCTCCCTACCCTCGATCCCGATCGTGCCCCTCCACCGCTCCGACGGCAGCGGCGACACCTTCCTGTTCACCCAGTACCTGTCCAAGCAGGACCCCTCCGGGTGGGGGAGCTCGATCAGCTACGGCACGACGGTATCGTGGCCCGCCATCGCGGGATCGCTGGCCGAGAACGGCAATGGCGGCATGGTGTCGGGCTGCAAGGCGACGCCGGGCTGCGTGGCCTACATCGGCATCAGCTACCTCGGCCAGATGCTGCAGTCCGGCCTCGGCTACGCGCAGCTCGCCAACGGCAAGGGCAACTACGTGCTCCCGACTCAGGCCGCCGTAGCAGCCGAGGCCGCGGCCTTCGTGAAGAAGACCCCACCAAGCGGCACCATCTCGCTCATCGACGGCCCGATCGCCGGCGGCTACCCGATCATCAACTACGAGTACGCGATCGTGAACGCCAACCAGCCCAACGCGTCCACGGCCAAGGCGGTGCGCTCGCTGCTCGAGTGGGCCATCAACCCGAAGTTCGGCAACAGCGCCCAGTACCTCAGCCAGGTGAGCTTCCAGCCCCTCCCGCCCAAGGTGGTGAAGCAGTCGCTGAAGCAGATCCAAAAGATCCACTGAGCGCAGAGGGCGGCTGCACGCCGCGCCCCCCACCTCAGCGCCGACGCGACAACCCGCCGGGCATGCCCGGCGGGTTGTCGCGTCGGCCCTCCTGCCCCATTGGTCCCGTGGAGGACCTTCGTGCGAGCGAGGTGAGCCCCCACGGAGCCATGCTGCTTGACGGCCGGCACCCCCCACGGTCGGCCGCGGGTCGGGCGATTGCCGACGACGGGTGCTGCGCACGCCCGGGCCGGGCGCGGGCGCCTCGGCCAGGGCGACGTTTCTCGCAAAGTTCACCCTGCGATCACCTCCGCTTCACAGCCGGTTCACCTCTCATCGGTACCGTCGGAAGGGATGGGCGACCAACCAGACGGCCGGGGTGACGGATCGGGAAGACCCCGAGCAGCCGGGGCCGGCATGGCCTGGCCGGCGAGCAGCGTGCCCACACGGGCTGCGGGACCCGAGAGCCCCCTCCTCGACCCCGTGCTGCAGGCACTCGACCCCGACCGCGACCGGCCAGCCGACATCCTCCACGCGACCGGGTTGACGCTCGGCTTCGGGTCCAAGACGGTCGTGGCGGACATCGACGCCGCCTTCCCGAGGGGCACCATCACGGCGCTCATCGGTCCCACCGGCTCGGGCAAGTCGACGTTCCTCAGGACCTTGAACCGGATGAACGACAAGGTGCCGGGTTTCCGGCGCCATGGCGACGTCCGCCTCGACGGCTCGAGCATCTTCACCCCCGACCAGGACCTCCTCGGCCTGCGGCGACGGGTCGGCATGCTGTTCCAGCGGCCGAACCCCTTCCCGATGTCCATCCGCGACAACGTCGTGGCGGGCGTCCGGGCGCACCGGATCGCCCGGGGCAAGCAGCTCGACGTGGTGGCCGAGCAGCGCCTCTCGCAGGTCGGCCTGTGGGACGCGGTCAAGGACCGCCTGCGCGATTCCCCCTTCCGGCTGTCCGGCGGCCAGCAGCAGCTCCTCTGCCTTGCGCGGGCCCTCGCCGTCGGCCCCGAGGTGCTCCTGCTCGACGAGCCCACCAGCTCGCTCGATCCGGTGTCGACCGAGACCGTCGAGAACCTGCTCCGGTCTCTCACCCCGGCTTTGACGCTGGTCATCGTCACCCACAACCTCGCCCAGGCCCGGCGCCTCTCCCACCGGACCATGTTCCTCTTCGACGGCGCGCTGGTCGAGCACGGCACCACCGAGCAGATCTTCGAATCACCGCGTGAGGAGCACACCCAGCGCTACGTGACCGGTCGCATCGGGTGAGCCGGGGCGGCCTCGCCGACTGTCACCTTCACCGCTTGCGATGACCACCATCGGGACCGGCGCGCCGACGCCGGCAACACTCCCCGGACGCGGAGGCCGCCCAGCGGGCCGGCACTCGATCACCCAGCGGGCGGCGCGCATCCTCCGTGGGCGAGAGGAGCCAGCCTGGCGGGCGGCAGCGCGGATCGCGTCGATCGTCCCCTTGGGTGCCCTCGCCTTCACCCTCACCGTCCTGGCCGTCAAGGCATGGCCGGCGATCCGGGTCAACGGTGCCCACTTCCTCACGGGCACCGACTGGCGGCCGGGCAGCGCGTACGGTGCCGTCGTCCGCACCCACGGCGTAGCCCATCCTGCCGGCTCGAGCTACGGCGCGTGGGCCCTGATCGCGGGCACCCTCCAGACGTCGGCCATCGCCATCGTGATCGCCGTGCCGGTCTCGGTCGGTGCCGCCTTCGCCCTGACCGAGCGCCTGCCAGGGTGGCTGGCGCGCCCTCTCGGCCTCGCCATCGAGACGTTGGCCGGCATTCCGAGCGTCATCGTCGGCTTGTGGGGGGCGCTCACGTTGGGGCCGTTCCTGGCGCAGCACGTCTACCCTTTCGTTGCCGGCCACGTGCCCGACGTGCCGGTGCTGCGCTACTTCAGGGGACCGACCGGCCACGGCGAAGGCCTGCTCACCTCGGGGATCGTGCTCGCCCTCATGATCGTCCCCATCATCGCCTCCACCGCGCGCGACCTCTTCGCGCAGGTCCCGCCGTTGCCGAAGGAGGGAGCCCAGGCTCTGGGGATGACCGACGCCGAGGTGGCGCGCTGGGTGACGCTCCCCTGGGTCCGCTCCGGTCTCGTCGGCGCCACCATCCTCGGGCTCGGGCGCGCGCTGGGCGAGACCATCGCCGTGGCCATGGTGTCGGGTTCGGTGATTGCCATCGCGCCGAACATGTACGGGAACATGACCACCATCGCCGCCACCATCGTCAGCCAGCTCGACTCGGCGGCAACCGACGGCACGGGCTTCGCGACCGCGACCCTGGCCGAGGCGGGCCTCGTGCTGGCGATCATCTCGGTCGTCGTGAACGTGCTGGCCCGCCGGGTCATCGCCCGGTCGTCGCGCCTCGGGCTACCGGTCGGTTCGGCGGCGTGATCGTGGGGATCGCGGGTTGACGACGCCGACTGACCCCGTCCTGCCGGCCACGCGGGGACGGCGGGCACGCCAGTGGGCGTTCCGCGCCTGGGCCCTCGTCGCCCTCTTCATCGTGGTGGCTCCCGCCGTGTGGCTGGTCGCAGGCGTGGTGGCCCGTGCGGTTCCGCATTGGCGATGGAGCGTGCTGACCACGACGACTGCCGGAACGGGCGGCGGGCTCGAGAACGCCGTCCTCGGGTCACTGGTCCTCATGGCGGGAGTCCTCGTGGTGGCCGGCTCCGTCGGGGTGATGAGCGGCATCCACCTGGCAGGCATGGCGCCAGGGAGCCGGCCGCACGGCCGCGTGACCGCCGTCGCACGCCTGGCGATCGACGTGCTCAGCGGGTTCCCGTCCATCGTGCTCGGCTACGTCGGCTACGTCGCCCTCGTCGTGGGCCTCCACTGGCAGTACTCGCTGCTGCCCGCGGTGCTGGTGCTGTCGGTGATGGTGGTGCCCTACATTGCCCGGTCCACCGAGACCGCGCTGCGTCAGGTGCCCGCCGGCTACCGGGAAGGGGCGGACGCGCTCGGCATGCCGGGCGGGTACGCCCTGCGGCGGATCCTGCTTCGTGCGGCGTTGCCCGGGATCACAACCGGCCTGCTCGTGGCGCTCGCCATCGCCGGGGGTGAGACGGCGCCGCTGATCTACACGGCGGGATGGTCCACCGGGCTGCCGTCGGCCGCCCTCGTCCACCACCAGATCGGCTACCTGACCTACCCGATCTGGGAGTTCTGGAATTACCCCCTGGCGTCGGCCCGGACTCTGTCCTACGACGCGGCCCTCGTGCTGATGGTGCTGGTCCTCCTGCTCCTGGTGGCCGCGCGCTTCGTGGTCGCCCGCACACAACGCCACGCCGAGGGCCGGCGCACCTGACCCCGGGCGCGCGGTGCTGGTGAGGCTGCATCACGCCCGTGCCTGCCACGAGATGTCCCGCCGGGCACGGACGACTCGCGCCAACGACGAGCGGGAGCGCCGCCGGCACGGCCTCCGGGGGGACAGAGGCCGTGCCATGCGGCAGCCCTCCCACCTTATGGGCACGGCCCGGCGGGCGGGTCACGGCCTCGGGAAGGATCGGTGAACGTTACGAGACAGCCGGCGTGATGCGAGGGCGCCGCGTCACGCCGACTGGGAGCCGGACGTGTGGGGGCACGGTGAATGCGTCGTGCCGCTCGAGACCGGCGTGGCAGTGGTAGCAGGCGTCGTGGCCGACGTGGCTGCACCCGAGGCCAGGGCCCCGATGCCAAGCCCGAGGCCGAGGGATGCCCCGGCGATGCCGAGCCCTGCCAGCACCTTGCCGAACGTCCGCTTCATGGTGACCTCCGTGGATGCGCTTCTCCGTCGCCGTCGGCATGCATCCTGGAGGACAGAGCTGTGCACGCGGTAAGGGCGTGGTAAGGATCGGGTAAGAACGCAAGGGGGCCGGCAGCTCACTGCAGGCCGGTGGAACCGGCAGGGCCGACGGCGCCATCACCTGGGGAAGCGTCACCGGCGGGCAGCTCCCGCCGGGCGATGACGTGCACGTCGATCCCGACCGAACCGGCCTGGCGGATGATCCGGCGGACGATCGAGCCGCCGCCCGTCAGCTCCTGCCACCTGCTCCGGCGGCTCGACCCGATGACGAGCTGCGTGACCTGGTGCTCTTGGGCGAACGCGAGCAGGGCGCGGGCAGGGTCAGGCCCGTGGATCTCGTGCCACCGGGCCCCGAGGGCAGCCGCGAGCTCACGCAGCGCATCGATGCCACGGCGCTCGTCCGGAGCGTCCGCGTCACCGGTCACGTGCACCACGTCGAGCTCCCCTTTGACTCGCGAGGCGATGCGCGCGGCCCGCCGCAGCAGCACGTCAGTGCCCGGGGCGGCAGTGACCGCCACCATGATGCGCTCGGCGGTCTCCCAGACGACCTCGGCACGCTTGGTGCGCAAGTGCTCGAGGAGCTCTTCGTCGGTCTCGTCCGCGAGGAAACGCAGGGCCAGCTCGCGCAAGGCGATCAGGTTGTCCGTGCGGAAGAAGTGCGCGAGAGCCTCCGGCACCTTGCTCGGAGGATAGATGTTGCCGTGGAGCATGCGCCGCCGGAGCTGCTCCGGAGAGGAGTCGACGAGCTCGATCTGGTCGGCCTTGCGCACGACCCAGTCCGGCACCCGTTCCCGTACCGGGGTGCCCGTCATCTGCTCGACGGCGTCGGCAATGCTCTCGAGATGCTGGATGTTCACGGTCGTGATGACATCGATCCCGGCGTCGAGGACCTCCAGCACGTCCTGCCAGCGCTTCCCGTTGCGGCCCGAGCCGGGCACATTCGTGTGGGCGAGCTCGTCGATGAGCGCCACCTTGGGATGCCGCGCCAGCACCGCGTCGAGGTCCATCTCCTCGAACCGTGCTCCTCGGTACTCGATCACGCGGCGGGGCACGATCTCGAGCCCGTCGACCTGTTCTTCGGTCAGGCGCCGCCCGTGGCTCTCGACGAACCCGACGACCACATCGGCACCCCGCCTCCGACGACGCTGGCCTTCGTTGAGCATGGCGAAGGTCTTGCCGACCCCAGGCGCAGCTCCGAGATAGATCCGAAAATGCCCGGCAGCTTCCACGACGGCGGTGGCGTCCGGCTCGGCCGACGCGGTCTCGCTCGCCGCCTCGTCGGTGCGTGACGAGCCCGGCCACGCAGGAGGGTCGATCATGGACACGCGCTCCGTGGAGGCGAGGCTCTCAGGGGGCTTTCGAGCCGGTACCGGGGGTTCCACAGTACAAGCCTCCCGCGGCCCCGCCGGGCCGTGCCTTCGACGGTGCAGCGCGCTCCTCTGACGAGCCCCGGCACGCTCCTGCGGCCGACGAAGAGGAGCCCGATCTCGCCGGTGCCGTCCTCCACCGTGCACAGGTACGACACGCTGCCCCCGAGGTTCGTCGTCCCCGTGCGGCGGACGGTGCCGGTCACGGGCACCCGGCCCCGCTCGGTGGCGTCTGCCACCCGCCGGGCGATCGGACGACCGCCCCAGTCGTCGCCCTCGGCGAAGCCATCGCTCGTCATCGAAGGTGGGCGAGGGCGAGGTTCAGTTCGAGCACGTCGACGTAGTCGGCGCCGAGGAACCCGAGCTGTCGGGGGTGGACGTGGGTTGCCACCAGGCGTCGCACCGTGGCGGCGGGGAGGCCCCGGGCGGCAGCCACCGCGGCAACCTGCGCGTAGGCGTCGGCGGGGCTGATGTCCGGGTCGACGAGGCTGCCGGAGGTGGTGACGAGGTCGTTGGTGGGAACGATCCCCTCCTTCTCGAGGTGCGCGGCCTGCCTGGCCACCGACCGTGCCAGGAGCCTCGACCGGGGGCCGGGCTGGTTGGTCCCCGACACCACGACCTGGTCGGGCCTGTTGGTGAGCACGGTGCCGTCGGGCCGCCCCTGGAACCACCTCGGGCCCGGCCAGCGCTGGCCGATGAGCGTCGAGCCCTCTGGCGTGAGGGACCCGTCGGCCTGGTGCGCGAAGAGCAGGTGCGAGATCCCCGTGCCCGCGAGCGGGTAGGCCAGGCCCAGCAGCACCAGGAAGACAACGGACAGGACCACGGAACGGCGAAGCTGGGTGAGCATCAGAGCGCCTCCGTCACGCGGCCGGGCGGTGTCCAAGGGCTGGCAATGTGCGTCCTTTCGGCTCTCAGTACCAGTGGACGGCGGTGAGGAACAGGTCGATCAGCTTGATGCCGGCAAAGGGGACGATGAGCCCGCCCACGCCATAGATCCACACGTTGCGCCGGAGGATGGCCCCCGCGCTCGCCGGGCGCCAGCGGACACCCCGCAGCGCGAGCGGGATGAGGGCGACGATGACGAGGGCGTTGAAGATCACCGCGGAGAGGATCGCGCTCTGGGGGCTGTGCAGCTTCATCACGTTCAACGCGTTCAGCTGCGGGTAGGCGGCGGCGAACAGCGCGGGGATGATGGCGAAGTACTTCGCCACGTCGTTCGCCACCGAAAAGGTGGTGAGCGCGCCGCGTGTGATGAGCAGTTGCTTGCCGACCTCGACGATGTCGATGAGCTTGGTCGGGTTGGAGTCGAGATCCACCATGTTGCCCGCCTCCTTGGCGGCGGTGGTCCCGGTGTTCATGGCAACGCCGACGTCGGCCTGGGCGAGCGCCGGCGCGTCGTTGGTGCCGTCGCCGGTCATGGCCACGAGCTTGCCGCCCTCCTGCTCGGCCCGGATGAGCTCCATCTTCGCCTCGGGCGTCGCCTCGGCCAGGTAGTCGTCGACGCCCGCCTCCTGGGCGATCGCGGCAGCCGTGAGCGGGTTGTCGCCGGTGATCATCACGGTACGGATCCCGACGGCCCGCAGGGCGTCAAAGCGATCGCGGATTCCTTCTTTCACCACGTCTTTGAGCTCGATCACCCCGAGGATCCGGGAGCCGTCTGCGACCACGAGCGGGGTCGACCCCGACCGCGCCAGCTGCTCCACCGTCTCGCGAAGGCCTTCGGGGACCCTGCCTCCCTGCTCGACGACCCACCGGGCCACCGAGTCGGCAGCGCCCTTGCGGACCCGGTGGCCGTCGACGTCGATCCCCGACATGCGCGTGGTGGCGGAGAACGGGATGAACTGGTGGCTCTCGGGAAGCTCCCGCTCGCGGATGCCGAAGCGCTCCTTGGCGAGCACGACGATCGATCGCCCTTCGGGAGTCTCGTCGGCCAGCGACGCCAGCTGGGCGGCCGCCGCCAGCTCTTCCTCCGCTCCCGCCACCACCGGCACGAAGCGTGTGGCCATGCGGTTGCCCAAGGTGATCGTGCCCGTCTTGTCGAGCAGGAGCGTCTGCACGTCGCCGGCGGCCTCGACCGCCCGACCGCTCAGGGCGAGGACGTTGCGCTGGACGAGCCGGTCCATGCCGGCGATGCCGATGGCCGAGAGCAGCGCGCCGATGGTGGTCGGGATCAGGCAGACGAGCAGCGCCACGAGCGTCACGACCGGCACCGTGGTGCCCGCAGCGCGACCGAAGGGTTCGAGGGCGACCACGACCGGCAAGAAGACGATGGTCAGGGCCGCGAGCAGGATGGTGAGCGCGACCTCGTTGGGCGTCTTGTGCCGGCTGGCTCCCTCGACCAGGCCGATCATCCGGTCGAGGAAGGTCTGGCCCCGCTCGGCCGTGATGCGCACGACGATGCGGTCCGAGAGCACCCTGGTGCCCCCCGTCACCGCTGAGCGGTCGCCGCCGGACTCGCGGATGACCGGGGCGGACTCGCCGGTCATGGCAGACTCGTCCACCGAGGCGATCCCCTCGACGATCTCGCCGTCGGAGGGGATCACGTCACCTGGCTCACACACCACCAGGTCCCCCCTGGCGAGACCCGAAGCCGGCACGCGCTCTTCGGTTCCGTCGTTGCGCAGGCGGCGGGCTTCGGTCTCCGCCCGCATGCGTCGGAGCGTCTGGGCCTGTGCCTTGCCCCGACCTTCGGCCATCGCCTCGGCGAAGTTGGCGAAGACCACGGTCAAGAAGAGCCACGCCGTGACGCTCCAGGAGAACACGCTCGGGTGGGCCACGGCCTCGAGGGCGCTCACGATCGTCCCGACGAGGACCACGAACATCACCGGGTTCTTGACCTGCACGCGCGGGTCGAGCTTCTCGAGGGCGCCGATCGACGCCTGGGCCAGGATCTCGCGGTCGAACAGGCTCCGCGGCTGCGCCACACCCCGTGCCGGCTTGGGAGCCGGTTGCGGCTGCCGCGGTATGGCGGCCACGGTCACGAGAAGAGCCTCCCGTGGAGGAGCTGCTCGACGACAGGGCCGAGGGACACCGCCGGAAAGAAGGTCAGGCCTCCCACGATCACGATCACGCCCACGAGCAGGCCCGTGAAGAGCGGCGTGTCGGTCCTGAAGGTGCCGAGCCCCGCGGGTACCACGTTCTTGGCCGCGAGCGCACCGGCCAGCGCGAGGACCGGCACCGCGATGGCGAAGCGCCCGAGCAGCATGGCGACGCCGCCCAGCACGTTGTAGAAGTCGGTGTTGCCGCTCAGCCCTGCGAAGGCCGAGCCGTTGTTGTTGGCCTGCGATGTGAAGGCGTAGAGGATCTCGGTGAAGCCGTGAGGTCCTCCGTTGCCCACCGCCGCTCTGCCCGCGTGGAGAGAGACGGCGATGCCGGTCATGACGATGACCACGAGCGGCATGACGAGCACCCCGAGCGCGGCGAGCTTCACCTCTTTCGCCTGGATCTTCTTGCCGAGGTACTCGGGCGTGCGCCCGACCATGAGGCCGCCCAGGAACACGGCCACGATGGCGAAGAGCAAGATGGTGTAGAGGCCGCTGCCCACCCCACCGGGCGAGACCTCGCCGAGGAGCATCCCGGTCAGGACCCCCAGGCCCCCGATCGGGGTGAACGAGTCGTTGGCCCCCGACACCGAGCCTGTCGAGGTCTGCGTGGCGGCGACGTTGTAGAGGGTGGTGGGGAGCACGCCGAAGCGGACCTCCTTGCCCACCATGTTGCCCTCGGGCTGGGAGACCACATGAGCGGCGTTCACCGCCGGGTTGGGCTGGGACTCGGCGTACGAGGTGACGGCCAGGCAGCCCCCGAAGAGGATGGCCATGGCCGCCAGCAGGGCCCCTGCCTGGCGCGTGCCGCTCGCCCCGCGACCCACCATCCTGCCGAACGTGTAGGTGAGGGCAACTGGGATGGCGAGTATGAGCACGACCGACAAGAACAGGGTCGCCGCCGTCGGGTCTTCGAAGGGGTGGGCGCCGTTGGCATTGAAGAACCCGCCGCCGTTGGTCCCGAGCTCCTTGATGGCCTCCATGAAGCCCACCGGCCCGCGGGGGACCACCTGGGTGCTGCCGGTCAGGGGGTTGTGCACGGTGACGGGCCCGGCAAGCGTCTGCACCGCTCCCTGCGCGACGAAGACGAGCCCGGCGACGAACGCGATCGGCACGAGGACGTAGATCGTCCCCTGGACGACGTCGACCCAGAAGTTGCCGATGGTGGGCGAGCCCCTGCGTGCGAAGCCACGGACGAGGGCGATGGCCACGGCCATGCCGACTGCGGCGCTCGCGAATTGCTGCACCGTGAGGGCGGCCATCTGCGTGAGGTACGACATGGTCGTCTCGCCGGCGTAGTTCTGCCAGTTGGTGTTCGTGACGAAGGACACCGCGGTGTTCCACGACAGCGCCGGGGCGACGGCACCGAGGTGCTGGGGGTCGAGCGGCAGGCTCCCCTGGAGGCGCTCGACGAGGTAGGTGAGGAGGATGGCGACGCCCGAGAAGAGGACCACCGATGCCGCGTACCGCTGCCACGACTGCTCCACCTCGGGGTCGACCCGCAGGGCCCGGTAGATCGGCCGCTCGAGCCAGCCGAGGAAGGCCACCCGGCCCTCGTAGACGGCAGCCAGGTAGGAGCCGAGGAACCGCCACGCCAGGCCCAGGACGACCGCGAGGGCCACGATGGTCCAGAGGAAGTCCATCACCCCCCTCCGCCCCGGCTCCGCACCCCGCAGGCCCTCTCGGCGGCCATGTCAGAACCACTCCGGCTTGAAGAGCGCGACGCCGAGGTAGCACAGGAGAGCCACGGACAGCGCGAGCAGGACGCCCTGGGCGAGGGTCACACCCGCTCCAGGGCACGGATGAGCCCGAGCATCACGATCACGAAGGCGACGGTGCCGAGCACGGCGAGCAGGTCGGCCATGGCCACACCTTGCCCCGCGCAACGTGAACCAGACGCGAACGGGAGCTGGGAGGCCGTGAACAATTCGTGAACGAGGCCGGAGTCTGCGTCAGCCAGCCGACAGCGAGTAGCCGATACCCGGCACGCTGCGCAGGAACCTTCCCTCCCGGTCTCCAAGCTTGCGCCGGAGCCGGTACACGAACACGCGCAGGTACGCCGTCTCCTCGCCGTAGCCATCGCCCCACACGTGCCCGAGGATCATCTGGTGGGTGCAGATCCTGCCCGCATGGCGGGCGAGGTACGCGAGGAGGTCGAACTCCCTGGCGGTGAGGGACACCGGGTGGCCCTCGTACCGGGCCTCGTGGTGGACGAGATCCAGATGGAGCAGCCCCACTTCCACCTCAGGGACGCCGGCGTCGGCCCGTCGGCGCCGCAGCGCGGCCCGGATCCGGGCCTCGAGCTCCTTCATGCCGAAGGGCTTCGTGACGTAGTCGTCGGCGCCGCTGTCGAGCGCCGCCACCTTGCGGTCCTCGAGCCCGGTCGCCGACAGCACGATGACCGGCACCTCGCTCCAGCGCCTGAGGCGGCGGCAGACGTCGATGCCGTCGGCGTCGGGCAGCCCGAGGTCGAGGACGACCACCTCGGGCCCTTCGAGTGCAGCCCTGGACAGTCCCTCCTCGCCGGTTCCGGCCGTCACGACGTCGTGGCCTCGAGCCGCCAGCCCGACCCGGAGGGCCCGGAGCAGCGCGCGGTCGTCGTCGACGACGAGGACCCGTGCCACGGCTCAGCCCCCGGCAGCCAGCTCCGC
Source organism: Acidimicrobiales bacterium (assembly GCA_035293965.1). Classification (GTDB taxonomy): domain Bacteria; phylum Actinomycetota; class Acidimicrobiia; order Acidimicrobiales; family RAAP-2; genus DATGLW01. Next base: position 40,190 of record DATGLW010000070.1, on the reverse strand, counting down.
CGGCACCTGGCCGGCCGGCGCCAGGCTGAACACGAACCGGGCGCCATCGGTCCCTGCGTCCTCGACCCAGAGCCGCTCACCGTGCGCCTCGAGGAACGCCCTCGCGATGGCGAGGCCGAGGCCGCCCCTGCCGCCGGCCTCCTGGAAGCCGGCGATGTCGACGGCGGCGGTGTGGTCGTCCACCGCCACCCCGGGGCCTTCGTCGCACACCGCCACGAGGACCTGGCGCCGCGCCGGCTCCCAACGGGCCGTCACCGTGACGGGCGCGCCCTCGGGGCCGTGGCGAAGGGCATTGTCGACGAGGTTGGCGAGCGCCTGGCGGGCGAGCACCGGGTCGACGTCGACGAGTGGCAGGGTGCCGCCGGGGCGCCAGGTCACCCGTTCGAGCTCTGCGCCGCCCCCGAGGACCGTGATCGCGTCGGCCACCAGCGCGCCTACCTCCGTCGCCCGGCGCCGGAGCTCGAGGGTGCCCGACTGGATCCTCGTCATGTCGAGCAGGTTGGCGACGAGGCGGTCCAGGCGGTCCGCCTGCGCGTCGATCAAGCAGGCGAGCTCGCGTGCCTCTTCGGCGCCGAGGTGCGCGTCGGGATCGCGCAGGGTGGACGCCGACACCTTGATGGTCGCCAACGGCGTGCGCAGGTCGTGGGAGACGGCCCCGACGAGGCTCCGCCTGAGACGGTCGACCTCTTCGAGCAGCTGGGCCCGGAGTGCCTGCTCGCGCAGGCGTGCCCGCTCGAGCGCCAGTGCCGCGTGGTTGGCGAACGTGCGGAGCAGCTCGTGATCGGCTCGACCGCCGCCGAGCCCCCGCAACGCGAGGAGGCCGATCTCGCGACCCGACGCCACGAGGGCGAGGGCCTGGGTTCCACCCGGCTGGACGAGCGCGGACTCGAGGCTGACGGGCCCCCGTGCGCTCGCGGCCAGCCGGTCGAGATCGGGATCCGGCAGGGGCGTGCCTGCCGACGCGACCACCTCGAGGCGGCCCTCCTCGGGCAGGAGGAGGGCCGCGCCACTGAGGCCGAAGGCTTCGGTGAACGCGCCCACGATCGCGTCGAAGAGGTCGGGGCCGGACGCCTCGCGCACGAGCAGCTCGGAGAGGTCGAACAGCCGCCGGGTCGCTGCCGCTCGATGCTGCGCCTCCGCGCGCGCCAGCTCCAGCTGGGTGACGATCCTGGCCACGACCACGGTCACGAGGGCGTAGATGCCCAGTGCCACCCAGTTCTGCGCGGCACCGACCGACAGGGTCCCGTAGGGCGGGATGAAGAAGAGGTCGTAGGCCAAGAACCCGATCGCGGTGGCAACCATCCCGGCCGCGAAGCCTCCGGCTGCTGCGCCGGCCACCACCGGCACGACGAGGACGAGCGCCGAGGTGGCGATGCTGAGATGTGCCCGCAGGGGCAGCATCACCCCGACGAGGGCGGCCGTCAGCGCCAGCGCGGCGGCCGACCCGACCAGCACGCGCCGCACCACTGCTCCTCGGTCGCGACCCACGCCGCCGCTCGCCGAACGTGTCGCCTTCATGCCGCCCCATCATCGCCCGGGCGGGCACCACCCGCCGATCGGCCGACCGAGGCGCCCGCAGCACGTCCGTGCCCGCAACCTGGCCGGGCGCCGAGCGTCGCCAGCGGCGATTCCGTCGGCTGGGCGGAGCGTGGGTCGACGTGGGCGCGCCGTCGGCGGGCAGTCGGCGGGCGCACCCCTCCGTGGCGCGTCTAGCGTCGCAGCACTGAGCCTGCCGACACGAGGAGGAACCGCATGCCGGTCGATCTCGGCCCCCTGCCGCCACTGCTCCAGCTCCACCAGGTCGGCCAGCACGCCTACGAGGGCAAGCCCGAGCACGAGGGGCCCGACGTCGTGCGCAACGTCGTCTTCGGGGGCCAGATCCTGGCCCAGATGATCATGGCGGCCCACATCGACCGCAACCTCGACCGCGAGGACGCGAAGGAGGTCAAGTCGATCCACGCCGTGTTCGCCCGGGCGGGTGACTACAGCGCGCCCATCGTCTACGAGGTGGAACGGGTGCACGACGGCCGGACGCTCGGCAGCGACACCGTCACGTTCTCCCAGCACGGCAGGGTGATGTCGCGCGCGCTCATCCTCTGGAGCCTCGACGAGCCCGACCTCATCCGCCACACGGCCTGGGTGGCCATGCCGGCCGTGGCCGGCCCCGACGATCCGGGCCACCGACCCGACCGCCGGGTCTTCCCCGGCGCCGAGGGCCGCATCGTCGACGGCGTCAACACCTGGAGCGACGACGAGCCGCTCCGCCCACCCCTCCAGCACGTGTGGACCCGCTACCCCCGTGACCTCGGCGTGCAGGCGAGCCAGGCGGTCCTGTCGTGGGCGACCGACGGCTTCCTCATCGGCACGGCCATGCTCCCGCACGAGGGCCACAACGAGAGCCACGCCCACAAGACGATCTCGACCGGCGTGGTCGGGCACACGCTGCACTTCCACGAGCGGTTCCGGGCCGACGAATGGCTCCTGCTGGCCCACGAGAGCATCTGGGCAGGCCGCGGCCGCACCCACGGCCGGGCCAACGTCTGGACCGAGGACGGTCGCCTGGTGGCCACCTACACCCAGGACAACCTGGTCCGGGCATGGGCCGACGGCAAGGACCACACCGGGGACTACCGGCGGATCATGTGAGCCCGGCGCACACGATCGGCGAGCGGTGGAGGGGCGCACGATGAGCGGCGAGCGGTGGAGGGGCGCACGATGAGCGACGAGCTCACCTGGATGTCGGCTGGCGAGCTGCGCGCCCTCGTCGCCGCCCGCGAGGCATCACCGGTCGAGATCCTCGAAGCCCACCTCGGGCGCATCGACGAGGCCGAGCCACTTCTGCACTCCTTCATCACCGTCTGTGCCGACCGCGCGATGACGCACGCACGCCGGGCCGAGCGAGCGGTCGCTCGGGGCGAACCGCTCGGCGCGCTGCACGGGCTGCCCGTGGCGTTGAAGGACGAGGTGTGGACCCAGGGGGTGCCGTCCACCGGCGGCTCCCTCGTGTTCGCCCGCTTCGTTCCCCGGCGCCACGGCATCGTGGCCGAGCGCCTGGAAGCCGCTGGCGCCGTGATCGTGGGCAAGACCAACCTCCCCGAGCTGGCGTCGTGGCCGCGCTCGAAGAACCGGCTCGTGCCCGAGTCGGTCAACCCGTGGGATCCTGCCCGCATCTCGGGGGCGTCGAGCGGAGGCTCGGCCGCCTGCGTGGCCGCGGGCCTGGTGCCACTTGCCGTCGGCTCCGATGGCGGAGGATCCATCCGCATCCCGGCCGCCCTCTGCGGGATCGTGGGCCTCTACCCGACCGCGGGAAGAGTTCCGAGCTACGGCAGCTTCAGCTACAGCACGGCCGGCAGCCTCGGGCCGATGGCTCGGACCGTGGCCGACGTCGCGCTGCTCCAGGGCGTCCTCGGCGGTCCCGACCCCCGTGACCCCTGGGCTCTCGCCGAAGCGCCCCCCGACCTCCTCGGCACGCTCGAGGCGGGCGTCCAGGGGCTGCGCGTGGCCTGGTCGCCCGATTTCGGGCATCTGGCCGTGGCCGGCGCCGTCGCCCGGGCGGTCGAGGGTGCCGTGGCGGTGCTGGCTTCGCTCGGTGCCGACGTGGAGCCGCTCGACCGGCTGCTCGAGCACCCATGGGGGGACGGCCGGGCGATGGCCGGGATCCAAGAAGCGGTGGCGGGCAGGGAATGGCCCGAGCCCGGGGCAGATCCCAGCCAGCTCCCCGACATCGGCCCCGAGGAGCACTGGATGTGGTCGGCCTTTGCGGAGGGGGCACCGCTGACGACCACGCCACGGTTCCGCGCCCTGTGCGCCCGGCACCGGAGCCTGCTGGCGCCGCACAGCCAGCTGACGGTCGATGCCGCCGTGCGGGGACCGGACCCCGAGGACGAGCGCCGGCACGAGCGGCTGGTGCGCACCATGGCCTCGGTTTTCGAACGCTTCGACGTCGTGTGCTCGCCCACCATGCCCGTCGTGGCGCCGCGCGCGCCCGCCGGCTGGGCGACCCCCTACGCCGATCCGTTCATGGGGACCAACTTCACCTTCTTGGCCAATGCCACCGGCTGCAGCGCCGCATCGGTCCCCTGTGGGCTCGCCGACGGGCTTCCGGTCGGCCTGCAGGTGATCGGGCGTCCCCGCGACGAGGCCACCGTGCTCCGGGTGTGCCGGGCCTTCGAGGCCGCCCGCCCCGGACCCCTGCGCCCGCCGTCACCCCCCGGGCCTGCGACGGAGCACGCCGGGAGCCAGGCGCATGCCCGGCCGCGAGCCCGGCGAAGGGGCGCTGCGTGACGCCGGCCTCAGGCGGCCTCGAGGTGGTCGAGGTCGGTGAGGGGGAGCGCGAGGTCGTGTTCGTCCACGGCGTGCTCGACCGGGGCCGCTCGTTCGAGCGGGTGGCCCACGTGCTGGCCGCAGAGTGCCGCATGCGCTGGTACGACCGCCGGGGCTACGGCTCGGCCCTCGACGCGACCGGCGTGCCGCTCGGCGTCGACGGGCATGCCGCCGACCTCGTCGAGGTGCTCGGCAACCGGCCGGCCGTGGTGGTCGGCCACTCCTTCGGCGGCGTGTCCGTCCTCCTCGCCGCGCTCCGCGCCCCCGAGCTCGTCCGGGCCGTGGTGCTCTACGAGACGGGCATGGCGTGGCTGCCCGGGTGGGACGACCGCGTGCTGAGCCGCCTGCTCGGCGGCGAGGACCCCGAAGGGGCCGGCGTGCGGCTCATGTTCGGCGAGCGCTACGACCAGATGGACCCCGACGAGCGGCGCCGGCGCCGGCGCGAGGCACGGGCCTTCGTGGCCGAGGAGCGCTCGGTTCGCACCGGCACGCCACCCCTCGACGTCGCCGACCTCGAACGGCCCCTCGTGTTCGGCCACGGTGGCCAGCCCCCCTTCCTGTCCGTTGCCGACCACCTCCGCACCGTCGTGCGTGACGTGGAGGTCATGGTCATCCCCGGCGCGGGCCACAATGCCCACCGGACGCGTCCGGCCGCGTTCGCCGACCTCGTCCGCAATGGGATCGCCAGGGCAGACGCCCGCGTCGGCGGAGAGTCCGGCGCCCCCTCGCGGGACCCGGACGCTCAAGCCGGAGGCGCCGGCTCCTCCGGGAAGCGGTAGCCGCCCGTCGTGACCGTGAGGTGGGCAAGCGGCCCGCCGGCGAGCGCACCGTGGGTGTGGACCTCTCCGGGCGGGCAGACCACGACGTCCCCCACGCCGATCTCGACCCGCTCGCCGCCCGTCTCGACGAAGCCCCGCCCGCTCGTGACGACGATCACCTGGCCACCGATGTGGGCATGCGGGGGCGTTGCCCCGCCACTCGTCACCCGCACGACCGCCACGTCGAGCCGGTCGCCGTTGTAGGGGCCCTCCAGCCAGGCCGGGAGCACGCTCCCCTGCTCGCCGTCGTCGTCCTCCGGGCCGGACCCGGCCGACATGGCCCCGATCTCCTCGGCACGCACCACTCTCACGCCGCCCACAGTAGGCAACGGGGACCCGCCGCGCCGAGCCCGATCCGTCAAGACCCCGAAGCGGCCCGGGCTCTCGCTCGCCCCCGCCGGATACCCGGGATGACGCCGCGACGTGCCGGAACGGGAACAGTCCGCCCGGCTGCGCGCCGGTGCCGGGGGCACCTGGGCCGGGCGGCTCCGGGCCCGGGACCGCGGGCGGTTGGCCCAGGGCAGCGGCGGCACGCTAATCTCGACTCATTCGATCAAGTTTACGGGAGAGGTCGAGCCCTGGGAGGCGAACGGTGCCACGCGCCCTGACCCACCTCGAGCGCCTCGAGTCCGAGAGCATCCACATCCTGCGCGAGGCGGTGGCCGAGAGCGAGCGGCCCGTCATGCTCTATTCGATCGGCAAGGACTCGGGGGTGATGCTGCACCTGGCCCAGAAGGCCTTTTACCCTGCGCCCCCGCCGTTCCCCCTGCTGCACGTCGACACGACCTGGAAGTTCCGGGCCATGTACGAGCTGCGCGACCAGATGGCGGAGCGGGCCGGCATGGAGCTCTTGGTCTGGCAGAACCCCGAGTGCCTCCGCCTCGGGATCAATCCCTTCGACCATGGCTCGGCCGTGCACACCGACATGTGGAAGACCCAGGGCCTCAGGCAGGCGCTCGACCACTACGGCTTCGACCTCGCCTTCGGCGGCGCGCGGCGCGACGAGGAGCGGTCACGGGCCAAGGAGCGCATCTTCTCGGTCCGCTCGGCCCAGCACCGCTGGGACCCCAAGGCGCAGCGACCCGAGCTGTGGAGCCTCTACAACGTGCGCCGGGCACCGGGCCAGACGATCCGGGTCTTCCCGCTGTCGAACTGGACCGAGCTCGACATCTGGCTCTACATCTACCGCGAGCAGATCCCGATCGTCCCCCTCTACCTGGCCGCGCCACGGCCGGTCGTCGAGCGCGACGGCACCCTCATCATGGTCGACGACGACCGGATGCGCCTGTACCCGGGCGAGGAGCCCCAGGTCCGAAGCGTCCGCTTCAGGACGCTCGGCTGCTACCCGCTGACCGGTGCCGTCGAGTCCGGTGCCACGACCTTGGCCGGCGTCATCGAAGAGATGCTTCTCGCCACCACATCCGAGCGCCAGGGCCGGGTCATCGACTTCGACCAGAGCGGCTCGATGGAGCGCAAGAAGCAAGAGGGGTACTTCTGATGGTCGCCCCGCGAGGCGGGCCCGGTCCCCGCGACGTGGCGTCGTACCTCGACGCCCACGAGAGGACCTCCCTCCTCCGGTTCATCACCTGCGGGTCGGTCGACGACGGCAAGTCCACCCTCATCGGCCGCCTGCTCTACGAGTCCAAGCTGGTCTTCGAGGACCACCTGGCCCAGCTCGAGGCGGACTCGAAGCGGCTCGGCACCCAGGGGGGGGACCTCGACTTCGCCCTGCTGGTGGACGGGCTGCAGGCCGAGCGCGAGCAGGGCATCACCATCGACGTGGCCCACCGCTACTTCGCCACCGATCGCCGGCGGTTCATCGTGGCCGACACGCCGGGGCACGAGCAGTACACGCGCAACATGGTGACCGGCGCGTCCACCGCCCAGCTCGCGATCGTGATGGTCGACGCGCGGGCGGGCGTGCTGGTGCAGACCCGCCGGCACACCTACCTCGTCTCGCTCCTCGGGATCCGCCACGTAGTCCTGGCCGTCAACAAGCTCGACCTGACGGGCTACTCGAAGGACGTCTTCGACGCCATCGCGGCCGAGTACCGCTCGTTCGCCACCCAGGTCGGCCTGCCCGAGGTGACCTGCATCCCACTCTCCGCCCTGAAGGGCGACAACGTCGTGGCTCCAAGCCCCAACACGCCGTGGTACGCGGGGCCCACCCTCCTCGAGCACCTCGAGACGGTCCGTGTGGACGACGACGCGCTCGCGGCACCCTTCCGGATGCCGGTGCAGGGGGTCACCCGGCCGGACCTGAACTTCCGGGGGTTCACCGGGAGGGTGGCGAGCGGCACGCTGCGGCCCGGCGACCGGGTGCGGGTCCTGCCGAGCGGCCGCGAGTCCGAGGTCGCACGGATCGTCACCTTCGACGGCGACCTGGGCGAGGCGGTTGCCGGCCAGTCGGTGACCGTGACCCTGGCCGACCAGCTCGACGTCAGCCGCGGCGACGTGCTGGTGGCCGCCGGGGACCCCTGCGAGGTGGCCGACCAGTTCGAGACGCACGTCGTGTGGATGGACGAGGCGCCGATGCTGCCGGGGCGCCCGTACTTCGCCAAGATCGGCACGCGGACCGTCGGCGCCACCATCGGGCACCCCAAGCACCGGGTCAACGTCAACACCCTCGAGCACATGGCAGCCGATACCCTCGAGCTCAACGAGATCGGCGTGTGCGACGTCAGCTTCGACCAACCGGTCCCCTTCGACCCCTACGAGGCCAACCGGGAGATGGGCGGCTTCATCGTCGTCGACCGGATGACGAACGCCACCGTCGGCGCCGGGCTCCTGCACGTCGCCCTCCCGCGCGCTCACAGCGTCCCCTGGCAGCCGGTCGAGATCACCAAGCACGCCCATGCCCAGCTGAAGGGCCAGAAGCCCGCAGTGGTGTGGTTCACCGGCCTGCCCGGCGCGGGGAAGTCAACGCTGGCCAACGCCGTCGAGGCGAAGCTGCACCGGCGCGGCAAGCACACGTACCTGCTCGACGGCGACAACGTGCGCCACGGCCTGAGCCGCGACCTCGGCTTCACCGACGCCGACCGTGTCGAGAACGTCCGTCGCGTCGCCCAGGTGGCGGCGCTCATGGTCGACGCCGGGATCATCGTGCTCGTGGCGTTCATCTCGCCCTTCCGGGCCGAGCGGCAGATGGCTCGGGAGCTGGTCGAGGACGGCGAGTTCTTCGAGGTGTTCGTCGACGTGCCCCTCGAGGTCGCAGAGCGGCGCGATCCCAAGGGCCTCTACCGCAGGGCGCGCCGCGGCGAGCTCGCCAACGTGACCGGCATCGACTCCCCCTACGAGCCGCCGGAGTCGCCCGAGCTCCGGCTCGACACGAGCCGTCTGTCGCCCGACGAGGCCGCCGACCGGGTGCTGGCCCTCTTGCGGGACCACGGCCGCTTCGGCTGAGGCTCGGCCCGACCGGGTCCGAGGGGACCACTCCTTGCCCCGGCGCCGGAAGACAGGGCCCGCCCCGGCGCTAGGGTGCGAGCCGCCACGACGTGCGCCCAGAGGAGAGCACATGGAACTGCGACACGCCATGCGGACGACCCCGGCCACCCGGGAGTTCGCCGACGCGGACGTGAGCGACGAGGTCCTGTACCGGATCCTCGACGACGCCCGCTTCGCCCCCAACGGGGGCAACCGCCAGGCCTGGAAGGTGATCGTGGTGCGCGACCGCGCGGTCCGCCAGGAGATCGGGCGCCTCTACGACCTCGGCATGCGCGAGTACATGGCCCACCTGCGAGCCGGTCTCGTCCCTTTTGCCGCCGCCGACGCGCACCGCCGGACCGAGCCCGCCGTCGACCTCGACGAGGCCAGGCGGACGCCGCTGCCGGCTCCCCAGTCGCACCTCGCCGAGGCCCCGGTCCTGCTCGTCGTGCTCCTCGACCTCGCCAACTGCTCGGCCGTCGACACCGGACTCGACCGGCTCAGCATCACGGCGGGCGCCTCGGTCTACCCCTTCGCCCACAACATCCTGCTCGCCGCTCGCAGCCACGGCCTCGGCGGCCACTTCACCTCGGTGCTCACCCGCCAGGAGCCGGCGCTGCGCCGGCTGCTCGGCATCCCCGAGGGCTTCGCCGTGGCCACGGTGCTCCCGATCGGCAAGCCCGTCCGCGAGGTCACGAGGCTCCGCCGGGCCCCCGTGGAGGAGTTCACCGCGGTGGGCAGCTTCGACGGCCCACGGTTCGCCCCGGCCTCTGCGGTCGCGTCCTGAGGTCGGCCCGCGGCCGGATTGCGACTGCGCGAAGCTGCCGGCGGCGGGCGTGGCCGGCAGCGGTGGGCTCGGCCGGCGGCGGGCGTGGCCGGCAGCGCTGGGCTCGGCCGGCGGCGGGCGCGGACGGGAGGGGAACCGCCATGATCGAAGGCAGCTACCAGGGCTTCGACGTCGCGCTGGCCAGGCCCGGCGTGGCGCTCGTCACCTTCGGCCACCCCGAGCGTCTCGGCGCCCTGTCCTTCGGGGCCCGCCGCGACCTCGTCGAGGTGCTAACCCTGGCACAGCTCGACGACGCCGTGCGAGTCGTCGTGCTCACCGGCACAGGCCGAGGGTTCGTGGCCGGCGTGAACAACCGCCCTGCAGACGAGGACCCCACCCTGGTGCCGGGGCGGCCGCCGGCAGCGCCCGCCCCGGTCAACCTCTACGGCCAGCTCGTCCACTTCGCCCAGGATCCCGTCCGGACGATCCGCCGCCTCGACAAGCTGACGATCGCGGCTGTCAACGGCTACGCCATCCAGCTCGGCCTGTCGATCGCGCTCGCCTGCGACTTCGCCCTGGCTGCCCGGTCGGCGCAGCTCGGCAGCGCCACGCTGCGGATGGGCTGGCAGCCCGACGAGGGCGGGCACTGGCTGCTCGTGGAGCACCTCGGGGTCAAAGGCGCCCTCGACTTCCTCCTGCGCAAGCGCATCGTGGCAGGCGAGGAGGCCTGCCGGCTCGGCCTGGTGAACGAGGTCGTCGACGACGACGCCCTCGTCCCGCGCGCCCTCGACCTGGCGGTGGAGCTGGCGAGCGGCCCGCAGGTCGCCATGCGCCTGCTCAAGAAGGCCGTCTACAACGCCGCCCGCCTCACCTTCGACCAGGCCGGCGACGACATCGCCTCCAAGACGGCGATCAGCGACCACCACCAGGACGCGATCGACGGATCGGCCGCGTTCTTCGCCAAAGAGGAGCCAGTCTTCAACCGGTGGCTGGAGGAGCCGGGCTGAGCCTGCGCCGTCACGCCGCCCGATCGGCGCCGCGGCGGGACCGATGGGGATCCCACCTGCCGCCAGGGGACCATCACCCTGCCGGGCGCTCCTCGTGGCCCCCGAAGCCCTTGCGCATCGCGGAGAGCACCTGGTTGGCGAACCGGTCGAGGCCACGGGAGCCGAAGCGCGCGAACAGCGCCGCCGCGAGCGTCGGGGCCGGCACACCCTCCTCGATGGCGGCGACGGCCGTCCAGCGGCCTTCTCCCGAGTCGGCCACCGACCCCGAGAACTGCTCGAGGGTCGGCGACTCGGCGAGCGCCTCGGCCGCCAGGTCGAGCAGCCACGAGCTCACGACGCTCCCACGGCGCCACAGCTCCGCGACCGCGGCCACGTCGAGGTCGTAGCGGTAGTACTCCGGGTGCTCGAGCGGGGCCGTCTCGGCGTCGGCCGCCTGCTCGCTGCGGCCGACGTTGGCCTGGTGCAAGATGTTGAATCCCTCGGCGTAGGCGGCCATGAGCCCGTACTCGATGCCGTTGTGGACCATCTTCACGAAGTGGCCTGCGCCGCTCGGGCCGCAGTGGAGGTACCCCTTCTCGAACGGCGCCAGCTCGCCGTGCCGTCCGGCGGAGCGCGGCGCGGCTCCCGCGCCGGGCGCGATGGCCTCGAAGAGGGGGGTCAGCCGCGCCACGACGGCGTCCTCGCCGCCGATCATGAGACAGTAGCCTCGCTCGAGGCCCCAGATCCCGCCGCTCGTGCCCACGTCGACGTAGTGGATGCCCCGCTCGGCGAGCGACGCCGACCGCGCGATGTCGTCGCGGTAGTACGAGTTGCCGCCGTCGACGATCACGTCGCCGGGCTCCATCCGCTCGGCGAGGGCGTTGACCGTCGACTCGGTGATCGCCCCCGCGGGCACCATCACCCAGGCGGTCCGCGGCCGCTCGAGGGAGGCCACGAGCTCGTCGAGCGAAGCGGCGCCCACCGCCCCGTCCGCGCCGAGGCTCGCGACCGCAGCCGGGTCGACGTCGTAGGCCACGCACTGGTGGCCGGCCCGCATCAGCCGCCGGACGATGTTCGCCCCCATGCGGCCCAACCCGACCATGCCCAGCTGCACCGCTGCCTCCTCGCTCGCTCCCCGGCTCGACCGGCTGCTCGATCGGCTGCCGACCGGCTGCCGGCCCGACCGGCCCGCTCGACCGGCTGCCGGCACGACCCGCGTGCCTTGCCCACCCTGCCATGCGAGCCGGCACCACGCGTGCCACCCCACCCCTGACGGCCCCGCCCTGCCGGCCTTCCACAGAGGGGCGACCCGGGACCGGCCCCACCTGCCGCGTGCGCGAGGCGTGCCGCGGCGCCGCGGCGGGACCACGAGCAGCACCCCGGGGGGTCCGTTGGCCTAGGGTGGGGCATCGTGCGCCAACGGCAGGGGGCGGCCGGACACAGCTGGTTCGCGTGGCTCGGGCTCGTCACGGGGGTCGGTCTCGGCGTCAGGCTGGCGACGGTGCTCGGTCGCCACACCCCGCTGCCGCACAACGACGCCTACTTCTACCACGCCTCCGCCAACCTGCTCGCCGCCGGGCTCGGGTTCATCAACCCCTTCGACTACGACCTGCACGGCGCCCACCAGCACGTGGCCACCGCGGCCTTCCCGCCGATGTTCACCTTCGCCCTCTTCCCCGCGTCCCTCGCCGGGTTCACGAGCTTCTTCGCCCACCAGGTGTGGTCCTGTGTGATCGGCGCCGCCGGGGTGGCCCTGTGCGGGATCGCGGGGCGCGAGATCGCCGGCGATCGCGCCGGCCTCGTGGCCGCCGCGATCGCGGCCGTGTACCCGAACCTGTGGATCAGCGACGCGCTCGTGATGTCCGAGGCGCTCACCCCGGCCGTCGTCGCCCTCGTGCTGTGGGCGGCCTACCGGTTCTGGCGCCGGCCGCGCCCGCTGCCAGCCCTTGCCCTCGGTGCCGCGGTTGGCGTGGCCGCACTGAGCCGCGACGAGCTCAGCCTGCTCGTGCCCTTCGTCGTGCTGCCGCTGGCGCTCCTGGCACGGCTGCCGTGGCGCCGGCGCCTCGTGCTGGCTGGCGCCGGGGCGCTGGCGTCCGCCCTCGTGGTGGCGCCCTGGGTCGGCTACAACCTGAGCCGCTTCAAGGAGCCGACCTTCATCAGCACCGGCCTCGGCGTCACGCTCGTGTCGGCCAACTGCCGCGCCACCTGGTACGGCCCCGACGTGGGCTACTGGTCGTTCCCCTGTGCCCTCCACGCGCCGATCCAGCCAAAGAGCGCCACGGTCGACGAGTCCGTCCAAGACCTCGAGGGCCGCCACATCGCCTGGCGCTTCATCACAGCCCACCCGGGGCGGATCCCCGCCGTCGCCCTGGCGCGCATCGGACGCACCTTCGGGCTGTTCCACCCCCTCGAGCAGATCCGCCTCGACGTCGGCGGGGACGGCCGCCCCTACCGGTGGGCGCTCATCGGCCTCGGGACTTACTACGCGCTGTGCGTGCTGGCGGTCGGCGGCGTCGTGAGCCTCCGGCGCCGGGGGGTGCCCGTCTTCCCGCTCCTCGCGGTGGGTGCGGTGGTGGTGATGTCGGTCGTGGTCACCTTCGGCCAGACCCGCTACCGCAGCCCCTTCGAAGTCAGCCTGGTGCTCCTGGCCGCGGCGGCGATCGACCACGCCGCCGGGTGGCTGGGCGGCCGCCGGGCAGCGCGGCGCGCCTTCGTGACCGGCTGGCCGCCACGACTCGACCAAGACGGGTCCGAGCCGGCAGCCGCCGGTGCCGGTCAAGTCCTCCCGGCGACCGGGAGTGGCCACGGGGCATCCCCCGCCAACCCCTCGCTGCCGAGCCCGCCGACGGGCGAGGCGCTGCCGCCCTGAGCCGGGGCGCGAGGTGGCCGAGCGGCCTCGGTGCCGAGCCCGCTCAGGCGTGCGCTCGCCGCGACGAGCGCGGCCAGGCCCACCACCAGCAACGCCTCGCTGGCGAGGTTGGCTCGGGCGACGCTCAGCACCAGGTGCTTGACCGAGGACGCACCGGCGAAGGTCGCCACCACGCTGAGCACCAGCACCCCGCGGCGCAGACGGCCGGTGGCGACGGCGGCCAGCACCACGAGTCCCCACGTCAGGTACCAGGGCCAGAGCACCGGGCTCAGCAGTGCCACGACCACGAGGGCGAGGCCGAGCGCCCGGGCCGTGCCCGTCGAGGGCGACCTCCACAGCAGCCACGCGCCCACTGCGGCCGCCACCGCCAGGCCGGCACCCCCCACGACGCCGCGCACCGCGGCGAGATCGGCCGGCACACCGGCCAGGTGGCCCACCCAGGCCACCACGCGTGACAGGTCGGCGGTGGCGGTGAGGCCCGTGACCACCTTGGTGGAGGCGTCGACGGTGTGGAGCCATCCCCACCCGAGCCCCGATCCCCACGAGACCGCGGCCAGCGTGGCCAGTGCGACCGGCGCAGCGCGAGCCGCCGAGGCGAGCCGGGCGCGCACCGGGGCGAGCCCGCCGGGGCCGTTCCAGCCGACAAAGACCACGCCGAGCAGCGCCGGCACCTTCACACTGCCGGCGAGGGCGCACAGCACGGCTGCCGGCACGAGCCCCCAGCGATCGAAGGCCGCCAAGCCGGCCACGAGGAGGCCTGCCATCACGGCGTCGTTGTGGCCAGCGCCCACGAACGTGGTGAGCGCGAGCGGGCTGCCGGCCGCCAGCGCCAGGGCGGCTGCCGGGTCGGCCCCGGCGCGCCGCGCGAGCACCGGCACCCCGGCGGCCACGAGGGCGAGCCCAGCCACGGCCACCAGGCGGAGCAGGACAAGGCTGGCGAGCACGCGGTGCCCGGCTGCCGCGACGGCGAGCCCGTCGAGCCACAGGACGGTGGGCCCGTAGGGGGAGGGGGTGTTGGCCCACAGCGGACCCGCCAGCAGGCTGAAGCGCGTGGACCCGAGCACACCGGTGCCGTAGAGGTAGGGGTCGAGGTGGTGGCTCACCATCTCGCCCAGGCCGGCGTAGCTGTAGAGGTCACGGCTGAACAGCGGCGGGGCCAGGGCCAACGGCAGCGCCCAGAGCGCGATCACCCCGACCACCCGGCGCACCGGCACGCCCGGGCGGGCGCGCAGGTGGCGCAGGAGCACGAGCCACGAGGCTGTCAGCACCACGAGGCCGCCGTAGACGGCGAGGACGGCACCGAGCGGGGCGTCCCTGCTCTGGGAAGCCAGAGACCCGAGCGGACCACCGGGCGTGCCGAAGAACCAGGCGCCCGGGAGCTGGGAGGCGAAGGACGAGCCGCCGGCTACGGAGCCGGCAACCACGGCCACGCTGGCGGCCAGGCCCGCGAGCGTGCAGGCCCGGAGGCTCTCGGGGCGCCCGCACATCACACCATGGTCGCCCGTGGCGGTGGGACCGGGCTGGGCGACGGCTGGGGGGCTGCTGGGAGCGCTCACGACCCGGCGGTCGCCTCCTGGGGCGGGGGAACCCGCGTGGCCACCAGCCCGGCGCGGGTCACGGCGGCGGCGAAGCACCGGGCGTCGTGCACGGCACAGCCGCACGCGTCGTTGTTGAAGAAGGCGAACACGTCCTCGCCCGGCGACCACAGGGCTGCCACCTGCTGCGCCCGCGTCCGCAGGGCCGTCCGCCCGTAGCAGGGGACGGGCGTCGCCCGGCCCCCGTGGAAGCGGAGGTAGCCCCAGGCGGCAGTCCGCCACGGGGGGGCGCGGCGACCGGGCAGGTCGGCCAGGACGAGCGCCGCGCCCCTCCGCGCCAGCACCGAGGCCGTGTCGTCGACGTACCAGGAGCCCTCACGCGCCTCGAGCGCGATCCGCAGGCCTGGTGCGGTCTCCGCGAAGCATGCCAGCGCCTCGTCGAGCAGGCCGAGGTCACGCCGGAAGGTGCCCGGCAGCTGCACGAGGACGGGGCCGAGCTTGTCACCGAGGGCGGCTGCACGCTCCAGGAGGCGGCGCACCGGCTCGGCGGGGTCGCGGAGGCGCCGCACGTGGGTCAGGTAGCGGCTCGCCTTGACGGCAAGGACGAAGTCCGGCGGCGTGCGCTCGCGCCAGGCCCGAAAGGTGCCTTCCTCGGGGAGCCGGTAGAAGGTGCCGTCGACCTCGACCGTGCCGAAGCGGCTGGCGTAGTGCTCGAGCCAGCGAGCCCTGGGGACCGACACCGGGTACAGGCGACCGCGCCAGTGCCCGTACTGCCAGCCCGAGGTCCCGATGAGGACCGGCATAGCTGCTCCCCTCTGCCGGGCCGCCCCCGGCACCACGACCCCGGTAGCGTGGCCCCGTGCCGGGCACCGAGCATCGCCGGGTGGAGGTCGCGGGGCGCACGCTCGAGATCAGCCATCCTGACAAGGTCTTCTTTCCCGGGGCTCGCGCCACCAAGCTCGACCTCGTCGAGTACTACCTCGCCGTCGCCGATCCCCTGCTGGCGGCAGCCCAATGGCGCCCCGCCATGCTGCAGCGCTTCCCCGAGGGCGCGCTCGGCTCGTCGTTCTTCCAGAAGCGGGTGCCCCGGGGGGCACCGGCGTGGCTGACGACCCTCGAGGTGGCCACCCCGAACGGCACGACGTCCAACGCCCTCGTGCTCGCCGACATGGCCCACGTCATCTGGGCCGTCAACCTGGCCTGCATCGGCTTCCACCTGTGGCCGGTGCGCGCCGACCGGCCCGAGCACGTCGACGAGCTGCGCATCGACCTCGACCCGCAGCCCGGCGTGCCCTTCGTCCGCGTCCGCGAGGTGGCCCACCTCACCCGCGAGCTGCTGGGCGAGCTGGACGTCGCGTCGTTCGTGAAGACGAGCGGCGGGCGCGGCCTCCACGTGTACGTCGCCCTCGAGCCCCGCTGGGACGCGACCGAGGTGCGAGCGGCCGCTGTGGCGCTGGCCCGGGAGCTCGAACGGCGCCACCCGCGCCTCGTGACAGCCAGCTGGTGGAAGGAGGACCGGGGCGCGAGGGTGTTCGTCGACTACAACCAGAACGCGCCCCACAAGACGGTCTTCGGCGCCTGGTCGGTGCGAGCGCGCACCAACGCGGTGGTGTCGGCGCCCCTGCGATGGGACGAGCTCGACGACGCCGAGCCGGACCTGCTGACCATGGCCACCGTGGCCGAGCGCGTCCGCCGGTCAGGCGACCCCTGGGCACCTATGCACGGGGCGCCGCAGCCGCTCGAGCCCCTGCTGGACCTCGCCGCGCGCGACCGGGCAGCCGGCCTGCCCGACGCCCCCTGGCCGCCCCAGTACCCCAAGCAGCCCGGCGAGCCCCGCCGCGTGTCGCCGAGCCGGGCCCGGCGACCCCCGCCGGCCCGGTAGCCGGCTGCCCCGTCGGTCGAGGCGCGCAGGCGCGCGACGGCGACCCCCGCCGGCCCGGTAGCCGGCTGCCCCGTCGGTCGAGACGCGCAGGCGCGCGACGGCGACCTCGTGACGCACGACCCGCCTCCTTCGACTCGACAAGTCGCCACGTGCGTTCGGGCACCCGTGCCCATCTCCCCGCCCGTAGGATCGACCGGTGCGCCTGCCCGTCATGCCCCCGGTCGCCCCCATGCTGGCCAAGTTGGTCCGCGACCTACCCGAGGGGGACGACCTGCGCTACGAGCCCAAGTGGGACGGGTTCCGCTGCATCGTCTTTCGCGACGGTGCCGAGGTCGAGCTCGGCAGCCGCAACGAGCGGCCGCTCACCCGCTACTTCCCCGAGCTCGTGGCATCGCTTCGCGACGAGGTTCCGGACCGCTGCGTGCTCGACGGCGAGATCGTCGTCGCGGGGCCCGGTGGGCTCGACTTCGACGCCCTCCTCCAGCGGATCCACCCCGCTGCCTCGCGGGTGGCGCAGCTCGCGTCGGCCACGCCTGCCTCCTTCGTCGCCTTCGACGTGCTGGCACTCGACGACGCCGACCTGCGCGCCCGGCCCTACGACGAGCGCCGCGCGGCGTTGGCCTCGGCCCTGGGGGCCGCGCGTCCGCCAGTCCACCTGACTCCCGCCACACCGAGCCCGGCCGTCGCGCGCGACTGGTTCTCGCGCTTCGAAGGGGCCGGGCTCGACGGGGTGGTGGTCAAGGCGGCCTCGCTCCCCTACCGCGAGGGCGAGCGGGTGATGCTCAAGGTGAAGCACGAGCGCACCGCCGACTGCGTCGTGGGCGGCTTCCGCTGGCACAAGGACGGCCGAGGGGTCGGCTCGCTCCTCCTCGGCCTCTACGACGGCCTCGGCACCCTGCACCACGTCGGGGTGGCGTCGGGGTTCGCGACCAGCCGGCGCCAGGCGCTCGTCGGCGAGCTCGAACCCTACCGGGAGCCCGATGCGGGCTCCCATCCCTGGGGCCCGGCCGAGCTCGGAGCAGGCAGGCGCCCGGGCACCCAGAGCCGCTGGAACCAGGGGCGCGACCTCGGCTTCGAGCCCCTGCGCCCGGCGCTCGTGTGCGAGGTGGCCTTCGACCACCTCCAGGGAGGCCGCTTCCGCCATGCCACCGCCTTCCGGCGCTGGCGACCCGAGCGCGACCCCGCCTCGTGCACCTACGCCCAGCTCGAGGTGGCCGCGCCCACCGAGCTCTCCCGCGTGTTCGCCGCCGGGCGCTGAACGCTCGGGCGCCCGGGATCTCGATGGGGGAACGCTGGCCGCAGCGCCGCCGCGGGTATGGGACAGGGCAGGTCCTCGCATCCCGCGGACGGGCATGGCGGCCGCGGCGCCTGGGTAGCGTTGCACCGAGGAGCGAGGAGGCGCCGATGGCCGACTTCGACGAGGCGCGGCTCGCCGCTGCCGTCGACCGCATCCTCGAGCACCGCTGGCGCAGCGAGCGCCGCCGGGCCCGGACTCGCCGCCTCGCAGGCGGAGCCGGGCGGGCGGGCGCCCTCGTCGTCGCGGTGGCTGGCTTGTCGCTGCTCCTCGGGCTGCGGCTGGCGGCTCCCGAGCTGGCCTTCTTCGCCCTGCTCGGCCTCCTCGGGGCCCTCGGTCCCGCCGGCGGCCACCGGTGGCCGGACGGCTCCGGGCACGGTCCCCGACCCGGGCCCTGAGCAGCAGTTCGCTCAGAGGCCGAAGGCGCGCACCATCGAGGGGGCCGTGGCGGCCTGTCCGAGGGGGGCCAGCCCGAGGAGGTCCTCGGCCGTGCGGAGCAGCGAGTAGTGGCTGAAGGAACCCGCGGGCCTCGCACCCCGGGGCACCGAGGGAGCAGCCACGAGGGCCGGCACGTTCTGGTCCTGCACGCCCTCGTCCCAGACCACGAAGACGGCCAGGTGGCCACGCCGGTACGTGGGGCTGTCGAAGACCATGGTCAAGAAGGAGTGCAGCCACGCGTCGCCGTGTGCCACCGAGCAGTTGTGCATGTCGTCGCACACGTTGGGGATGACGAAGGCGAAGTTGGCGAAGGCCGTCCCCTGGAGGTCCTGCCACAGGGTCCCCCCGACGACCGGCCCCATCGGCACGTCGGCGGCTGCGCACGACGAGCCGAGCCCGACGTAGTAGACGGCCGGGTTGTGCCGCACCGCGTACAGGCCGGCGTCGTCGCGCTGGCACGGCATGCTCATCGACTCGGCATAGGACCGCCAGGTGAGGCCGGCCGCCGCCACCTGGGCGAAGATCGAGCGGCCGGCGAGGGGGTGGGCCGAGGGGGGCGCGTCATCCGTCACGCCGAAGGTGGACCCCCCGGTGGCAGCCAGGTAGTTGGGCAGCGACGGGTGGGTCACTGCCTGGTAGCCGACGGCCAGGCCGCAGGCGGCCGCGAGCGAGGTCACGAAGGGCGCGTCGGACGAGCCGACCACCGAGGGCAGGCTCTCGTTCTCCATCCAGACCCACAGCACGTGGTCGTAGCGGGGGCTGGCCACGTGCTCGCCGCAGGGGCGGCCTGCCGACGGGCCGGCCGCCGTGGCAGCCCCAGGCGGCCCGGCGCCGGTCACCCCGCGCCTCGCACCGGGGGTCCCAGAGCCCGTTGGCGCCGGAGCCGTCCCTCGTGTCTGCGGGCTGCTCCCGCCGCAGCCGGCGAGCAGGGCGCACGCGAAGAGGACCACCGCGCCCCCATGGAGCACCCGGCGGCGCCCCTGGCGGCCCCTGGCGGCTGGCATCGGCAGGACCCGCCGCCGCGGCCCGCCAGCTAACCTCGGCGCTGGTGCTCGAAAGGGGGACCAGGGACCCATGACCGTAGGGGAGACTGCCACAACACGAAACGTCTCTGAGGACGAGGTGCGCGCGCTCACCGAGCGGCTGCTCGAGGAGTACGCCGACGCCGACGAGAAGACGTTCCTCGGAGCCCAGTTCGACCTCGGCCTGGCCCGGGTGGACTATCCGCGGGGCCATGGAGGGCTCGACGCGCCCCCCAAGTTGCAGGAAGTCGTCGACAGCCTGCTCGAGAAGGCGGGCCGACGCTACGGATGGTTCCGCAACCCGATGGGCATCGGCATGTGCGGGCCCACCATCGTGGCCAGGGGCACCGAGGCCCAGATGGACCGATTCCTCCGGCCCATCTTCACGGCCGAGGAGATCTGGTGCCAGCTCTTCAGCGAGCCCGGCGCCGGCTCGGACGTGGCCAGCCTGGCCACCCGAGCCGAGCGCGACGGCGACGAGTGGGTCATCAACGGCCAGAAGGTGTGGACCTCGAGCGCCCACCTGGCACGCTGGGGGCTCCTGCTCGCCCGGACGGACCCCGACGCGCCCAAGCACCGGGGCATCACGGCGTTCATCATCGACATGCACCAGCCGGGCGTGGAGGTGCGCCCGCTGCGCCAGATGTCGGGGAGCTCGGGGTTCAACGAGGTGTTCTTCACCGACGCCCGCACGCCCGACTGGCTGCGCATCGGCGAGCCCGGCGAGGGGTGGAGCGTGGCTACCGCGACCCTCATGAACGAGCGTGTCTCGATCGGGGGCAACATCGTGCCCCGTGGCACCGGCCCGATCGCGGGCGCCGTGGCGGCGTGGCGGGAGCGAGCCGACAAGGACCCGGCGCGCCGCGACACGCTCGTTCGCCTCTGGGTGGAAGCCGAGGTGCTCCGGCTCGGGAACCTCCGGGCCCAGGCCCTGCGGCACAAGGGCGTGCCAGGCCCCGAGGGGTCGATCCTCAAGCTCGGCTCCGCCCTCCTCGGCCAGCGCATCGCCAGCTTCACCGTCGACCTGATGGGCCCCAAGGGCCTGCTGTGCTCCGGCTACGACGCCGGACGCGAGGAGATGTCCTCGGACCCCGTCCTCGCCTTCCTCGGCGCCCAGAGCAGCACCATCGCCGGCGGCACCTCGGAGATCATGCGCAACATCCTGGGCGAGCGGGTGCTCGGGCTGCCAAAGGAGCCGGGCCTCGACCCCAACACCCCCTGGAGCCAGATCCCGAGGAGCTGACGGCCACGCCCGGGCGTGAGGACGCGCCCGTCGTGTCAGTCCTGGCGGGCCACACCCGGGCGCACCTGCGATCCCAGCCAGGCGGCCCAGGTCACCCTGCCCACCCGATGGTCGGGACACAGGTGCATCCCGCGGTCGAAGTCGCCCAGGAAGCCGACGGCTGGCACCCTGAGCAGCCGGGTCCGCTGGCCGGTCGCCTTCCTTCGCGCCTCTGCGAGCTCCTCAACCGAGAGCACGTCGGGTCCCCCCACGTCGGGCGCCCGGCCGCTCGGGCCCGCCTCGACGAGGTCGGCCAGGCGGAGGGCGAGCTCGGCGGGGTCGACGGGCTGGAAGTGCAGGTGAGGGGTCCGGACCAACCACCCGGTGCCGAGGGCTGTATCGAGGAGCTGGTGGAACTGCGTCGCGCGTTGGATCGTCCAGCGAGCCTGCGAACCTTCGAGCATCTGCTCGACCTGCCACTTGGCGCGGTAGTAGGGGAACCGGTGGCGGTCCACGCCCACGATCGACACGTACACGAGGTGCCGGTGTCCTGCCGCCGCCAGCAGGTTCGCCATGCCGGCCACCTCGGTGGCGCGCAGGCGCAAGCGGCCGGCCACCGACTGGACCACCGTGTCGGTGCCCTCGAGGGCTCTCGCCAGGCCGTGGCCGGTGCGGACGTCGCCCTGCCACGCGGTCACCCCGGCTGGCACCGGGGGCGAGGCCGAGCGCGACAGCACTCCCACGCCGTGGCCCCGATCGCGCAGTTCCTCCACGAGCAACCGCCCGAGCGTGCCGGTGCCGCCGATGACGAGCACCTCTGCCATCAGGAGCGCTGCGATCCCATCAGAGGTTCACCGGCGCACCAGGCACCTTGCTGCGTCAGAGCGGCGGCGTGAGCGCCCGCTCACCCGAGGTCAGGCCCAAGGTCAGGCCCCGGGTGCCGGGATGAGCGTCCCGCAGATGGCGGCGTTCTTGTAGATGTGCCACGTCATGCCCTGGAGCTGCGGGTAGTACTCGCAAATCTTCTTGGGAAGCATCGCCACGGTTCCGAAGTGCTGGAAGGTGATCGGGCTCGGCAGGATCCCCCCGTCGTTGTAGGACGACACCTTGCGCAGGTTCGTGATGAACGACTGCGGCGTCGGGTGCGACCCCGCGTGCTCGAGGCCGAAGATCATCAGGTCGGTGGACAGGTACGAGTCGAAGATGCCGATGTCGGGGACGCCGGTGAAGTTGTCGTACTTCTTGAGGTTTTGCAGCATGGCCCGGGTCGCGGCGTTGGGGGTCGTGAAGTTGTACGGCGAGCGGACCCATGCGCCATCGAAGGCCGCCGCGGTCGACGGGCTCGAGGTGACCGAGTTGTCGTAGCCGGTGAAGTAGAGCTGCTTGACCTTCAGGCCGGCATTCTTCACCGCCTGGGAAAGGGCGATGTCGGAGGCGTCCACGAACGAGCCCACGACGCCGTTGCAGCCGGCGCCCTTGATCTGCAGCACGTCGGCCGTGAAGTCCACTCCCCCGAAGGGCACCGAGTAGTTGGCGTAGCACTGGGAGACGCCCCCGACCTTCTGGCCTGCGGTGAAGACCTCGTGGATCGACGCGATCGACGAGGACGAGATGCCGTAGGCGAGGCCGGCGACCTTCGTCGCCCCGATGTCCTTCAGGAACTTCGCGACGTCGGTGTACGTGTAGTACTCGCCTCCGAAGGTAGAGCTGGTGGCCGGCGTGAAGGTGAAGAAGTTCGAGAACGGCTGGGTCCCCCACTCAGGACCGTCGAAGCCCCCGCCGGTCACCGGGATCCCCTGCTGCTGGAGGTAGCGGTCCGCCCCGAAGATGAAGGCGGAGTTCTCGATGATGCCCACGACGCCCTTGGACACGAGGACCTGGGCGGCGGTCAGGGCCTGCGTCGGGCTGGACTGGTCGTCTTCGACGATGAGCTTCACCTTGTGGCCGTGGATCCCCCCGTGTGCGTTCAAGGCGTCGATCCGTGCCTTGGCCGCACCGGGCCCATCGACGAACGAGGAGGAGGAGACGCCGGTCAGGTCGCCGATGTAGCCGACGGTGATCGGGCTGGCAGCCGCAGACGCGCTGCTGGCCGTGACGATGCCCGCGAGGGGCGTCGCCGCCAGTGAAAGGGCCGCAGCGATCGCTGCGAAGCCACGGTTGACCCTCATGGAACCCCCTGAACCCGCATGACGCCCCCGAATCGCCATGTCATGACGATCCAGCGACGCTACCACCTGGGGACCGGCACGTCGAGGGCCCGGGGGACCCTGTTGGACGAGCCCGATCGGTCCTGCGAATGCCGCCGCCGGGGCCGTGGGACCCTCCCTCGCCGAACGCGCGACCCGGTGAGGGGCGACTCGTCAGCACGCGGGCCGCATCATGGGGTGGGCGCGACGATCCGGCTCCCGCACACCGCCTTCCCGCCGACCACGTGGAACTGCCCGTTCTGGAGCTGCATGTAGTAGTTGCAGACCTTCTTGGGCACGAGATTGGGCGTTCCGAAGCCCGTCATCGGGGTCGGGCCTGGCAGGATGCCCCCTGCGTCGTACGCCTTGATCTTGCGCATGTGAGCGATGATGCTCTGGGCGGTCGGGTTCTTGCCCGAGACTCGCAGGCCCTGGATGGCGAGATCAGCCCCGAGGTAGGCCACCTGGAGCCCGAAGTCCGGGATGCCACCGGAGTACGACGGGTCGTACTTCTTCAGCGTGTTCATCATGGCCCTGGTGGCGGCGTTGGGGCTGGTGTAGTTCACCTGCGCCCGGAAGTAGTCCCCCTCCATCGCTGCCTTGGCCGAGGCGCTGTCGAGCACGCTCTGGTCGTAGCCAGTGAAGTAGAGCTGCTTGGCGTTCAATCCGGCGTTCTTCACCGCCTGGGACAGGGCGACGTCGGACGTGTCCACGAAGGACCCGACCACGCCGTTGCACCCGGCGTTCTTGATCTGGAGGACGTCGGCCGTGAAGTCGACGCCGCCGAAGGGAACCGAGAGGTTCTCGTAGCAGTTCCTGACGCCGAGCGGTGCCGCCCCGGCAAACGTTGCCCGAATCGACTCCGGCGAGGAGAACCCGATCCCGTACCCCAGCCCGGCGAGCTTCGTGACGCCCACGCTCTTCAACAGCCTGCCGTTGCCGTTGTCCGAGTAGTAGACGCCCTTGATCGGGGAGTCCTCGAGGACGAGCCAGCTGAACATGTTGTCGTAGGTCGTCCACTCGGTCCCGTCAAAGCCGGCGCCGATCACCGGGATTCCCTGCTGGTTCAGGTACCGGGCTCCGCCGTAGGTGAACGAGGAGTCCGACACCACGATCTGGGCGTGCTTGTTCGAGACGAGATCCTCGGCCGCGGTCAGGTAGGTCGTCGGGCTCGACTGGTCGTCTTCGACGATGAGCCTCAGTTTGTGCCCGTTCACCCCGCCGTGGGCGTTCTGCAGGTCGAAGCGCGCCCTGATGCCGCCGGCGCTGTCGGCAAAGGTCGACGAGGCGACCCCGGTGAGGTCGGAGATGAAGCCGACGGTGATCGGGCTGGCAGCCGCAGACGCGCTGCTGGCCGTGACGATCCCCGTGAAGAACGTCCCCGACAGCGACAGGGCGGTGATCGCCGCCAGACCGCGGATCTTCGTCATGGAGCCCCCCTGGATCTGCACATTGCCCCCGGATGCCCCCGGATCGCCATGTCACGAGGTCCTCATAATCGTAACACGCGAGGGCCGGTGCGTCGAGGTCCGGGGCCTCCCGCCGCGCGAACCGGCTCGCGGCGAGACCCGCCGTCCCAGGACCGTCCCTCCCTCGCCGGGCACGCGGCCCGGCGAGGAGCGAACCGACGAGCACGCGGGCTCGGCCCGGGCCGCTGCTGCGCGCCCGGCGCCCCGCTCCCTGTTAGCTTCCCGCCGCAGCAAGGTCCCGACGGTCGAAAGTTCAGCGCGCTCCGGTGATCAAGTACCTGGGGTCCAAACGGCGGCTCGTGCCGGTCCTGTCGCGCATCGCCGCCGCCACCGGCGCTCGCAGCGCGCTCGACCTGTTCACCGGCACGACCCGGGTGGCCCAGGCGTTCAAGGCCCAGGGGATGGAGGTCACCGCGGTGGACACGGCGCGCTACGCCGAGACGTTCGCCCGATGCTACGTCGCGACCGACGCCCGCTGCGTCGAGCGGCGGGAGCTTGCGGCCGCCCTCGCCTACCTCGACTCCCTGCCGGGCGAGCCCGGTTATGTTACCGAGACCTTCTGCGTGCGCTCGCGATTCTTCCAGCCGTTCAACGGCGAGCGGATCGACGCCGTGCGCGAGACGATCGAGCGCGAGTTCTCCGGCTCGCCGCTGTACCCGGTGCTGCTCACCAGCCTCATCGAAGCCGCAGACCGGGTCGACTCCACGACCGGGGTCCAGATGGCCTACGTGAAGGAGTGGGCGCCCCGCTCGTACCGGCCCCTCGAGCTGCGGGTGCCGGGGCTGCTCGAGGGGACGGGCACCGCGGTACGTGGCGACGCCGTCGAGCTCGCCGGGCGCCTCGGCGAGGTCGACCTCGCCTACCTCGACCCCCCCTACAACCAGCACCGGTACTTCACCAACTACCACGTGTGGGAGACGCTCGTCGCCTGGGACCGGCCGGCCCACTACGGCGTGGCCTGCAAGCGGGTCGATGCCCGCGACCCTGCCACCCGCAGCCCGTTCAACTCCAAACGGACCATCCGCGACGCCCTCGCGCAGGTCGTGGGCTCGCTCAACTGCACGGTGCTCGTCCTGTCCTACAACGACGAGTCGTGGATCACCCCCGAGGAGCTCACCGCGATGTGCGACCGCTTCGAGTCCGTCGCCACGCTCGGCTTCGAGTCGGCCCGCTACGTGGGCGCGCGCATCGGGATCTTCAACCCGGCGGGCAGGAAGGTCGGCAGGGTGTCGCACCTCACCAACCGCGAGCTGGTGGTCGTGGCCGGGCCTGCCGAGGCGGTCGAGCGCGCGGCTGGCTCGGCAGCGGCCGGGGGCCCCTTCGTGCCCCGTGGCCAAAGAACCGGACGGGCACGCCGGGGTTCGCGACCCACGCCACCTGGTCTGCGGTCGCCCGCACCTGGTCCGTCGCGACCGAGCCGGCCGCGCTGAGCAGGTCGGGGCTGACCGGCCCGAGGACCCGCGGCGACAGCCACCACGTGCCACAGTGGTGCCCGTGGCCGCGCGCAACCCCGAGCCCCGCTACGGCATGACCGTGCCCCTCGAGGGCGTCCCCCTCCACGAGCACCGGCCCTGGCTCGAGGAGCTGGCGGCGCTCGGCTACACCGACCTGTGGTCGAAGGAGGTCGACGGCGCCGACGCCTTCACGCCCCTCGCGCTCGCAGCGGCCTGGGCGCCGGGGCTCCGGCTCGGCACGGCCGTCGCCCCGGTGTTCACGAGGGGGCCCGCCCTCCTCGCCCAGAGCGCGGCGTCGATGGCCGACGCGGCACCCGGGCGCTTCGTCCTCGGCATCGGCGCCTCCTCCCCGGTGATCGTGTCGGACTGGAACGGGCTCGCGTTCGCCGACCCGTTCCAGCGGGTGCGCGACACGCTCCGGTTCCTGCGCGTCGCCCTGTCGGGGGAGAAGGTGTCGGCCGACTACGACACCTTCTCGGTGCGGGGCTTCCGGCTCACCCACCCGATCGACGTGCCGCCCCCCCTCTACGTGGCCGCGCTGCGCCCCCAGATGCTCCGCCTGGCCGGGCGCGAGGGCGACGGCGTCATCCTCAACTGGCTGAGCGCCGACGACGTCGAACGGGCGGTGGCCGAGGTGGGAGCCGACAAAGACGTGGTCGCGCGCCTCTTCGTCGTGCCGACCGACGACGAGGCGGTCGCGAGGGCAGTAGGCCGCCGCATGATCACCGCCTACATGAACGTGCCCGCCTACGCCGAGCTCCAGCGCTGGCTCGGCCGGGGGCCGCGCCTCGAGGCGATGTGGGAAGCCTGGTCGGCAGGCGACCGGAAGAAGGCGCTCGAGGCCGTGGGGGACGACGTCGTCGACGAGCTCGTCGTGCACGGGTCGCCCGCCGCGTGCCGCGAGCACGTCGCACGCTACGTGCGCAACGGCGTGACCGTGCCCGTGCTCGCCGTCACCCCGGTCGGCGGTGAGCTCGCCGACGTGCTCCGCGAGCTGGCCCCGCAGGGTCGGCCATGAGCCCACAGGCGCCATGAGCCCAGATGAGCTGGACTTCCGGCACACCTCGGTGGCCGAGCTGGCCGGGCGGGTGCAGCGGGCCGAGGTGTCGGCGCGTGAGGTGACGGGCGCCGCGCTGGCCCGGATCGAGCGGCTCGACCCGCTCGTGCACGCCTTCACCGCCGTCGACGCCGAGCGCGCCCTCGAGCAGGCGAGCGCGGTCGACCAGATCGTGGCCGCCGGGGGGGACCCCGGACCCCTGGCCGGCGTGCCCCTGGCGGTCAAGGACGACACCGACGCAGCCGGCTACCGCACCACGCACGGGTCCGCGCTGTTCGCCGACACCCCGCCTGCCGTGGCCGACTCGCACCTCGTGGCGAGGCTGCGCGCCGCGGGGTGCGTGGTCGTCGGCAAGACCAACCTGCCCGAGCTCGCCTGGACCGCCCACAGCACCAACGAGCTGTTCGGCCCCACGCACAACCCGTGGGACCTGGCCCACGCCCCCGGGGGGTCCTCGGGCGGCTCGGCCGCGGCCATCGCCGCCGGGATGGTGCCGCTCGCGACCGGGTCCGACGGGGGGGGCTCCATCCGGATCCCCTCCGCCTGCTGCGGCCTGCCGGGCATGAAGCCGTCCCTCGGGCGGGTGCCCGCCGGCGGCACGCAGCCCCCCGGGTGGCTCGACCTCTCCACCCCTGGGCCCCTTGCCCGCACGATGACCGACCTCGTCGCTGCCCTCGACGCCGTGGTGGGCCCCGAGCCGACCGACCTGCGCTCGCTCCCCAAGCCCGACGTGCGGTGGGCCACCACCCTCGGCGACGCCCACGTGCCGGCGAGGGTGGCCTGGTCGCCCACCCTCGGCTACGCCCCGGTCGACCGCCAGGTGCTCGCCGCCTGCGAGCGCGGCCTCGCGGTCCTCGAGTCGATCGGCGCCGAGATCGTCGAGGTCGAGCGCCTCTTCGACGAGGACCCCGTGGACCGTTGGCTCACCATGGTCGGAGCGTGCATCCTCCGGCTGGTCGAGCCGTTCCGGGACCGGCCCGCGTGGGAGCGCGTCGACCCTGTCCTGCGCGCCCTTTTGGAGCGGTCACGGGCCACCACCGCGCTCGAGCTCATCGACGTCATCGACGAGTGCCACCGCATGAACCTGCGGCTGGTGGAGCTGTTCCATGACGTGCGCCTGCTCGCCACCCCGACCACGGCGGGCCTGGCGCCACCCCTCGACCTCGACGGGCGCGGGCTCGTCGACGGGCAGGTCGACGCCAACTGGGTGCGCTTCACCTACCCGTTCAACATGACCCGCTCGCCGGCCGCCACCGTGTGCGTGGGCCTGGCCGGCAACGGGTTGCCCGTGGGGCTCCAGCTCGTCGGGCCCCAGCACGGCGACCTGGTGGTGCTGCGCTCGGCGGCAGCGCTCGAGGCGGCGATCGGCTTCGACCGCCTCGCTCCGACCGGCTGAGGCCGGCCGGCGCACAGCGACGATCCGTGCGCCGGGCTCGAGCTGGCGCCGTCCGCGTGGCGGGCTCGAACGTCCACAGTCTCGTGAGCAGGACCACTTCGTGCCGGTTCGTCCAGGGCACTACCGTGTGCGCCGTGCCGGAACCCCTCGCCGACCGGGCCGCCGCGAACCGACCGCCAGGTGCTCCGCCGCGCGGCGGGGCCCAGCCGGCCACCCTGCCCGACACCCGGCGGGTCAGCCTGTCGCCTGCCGGCGGCCGAGCACGTCGTCGCCCGGGCACCACTGTGCCGCGGCCCGCGCAGGCCCCGCCCACCGCGGCGGAGCGGGCGCTCGTGACGGCCGCCGAGCGGGCGCTGCTCGACGAGCGGCGCCTGCTGACCAGCGCGGAGCTCGCCGCGCTGGCGGCGCTGCCCGACGGAGCCGTCGGCTCCCTCGCCGCCCTCGCCCACCAGGTCCGCCTGGCCTGGTGCGGGCCCACGGTGGAGGTCGAGGGGATCCTGTCTGCCAAGACGGGGGGCTGCCCGGAGGACTGCCACTTCTGCTCGCAGTCCGCCAGGTTCGACTCGCCGGTTCGCGCCACCCCGTTCCTCGACACCGGCGAGGTCCTGGCCGCCGCCCGCGAGACGGCGGCCCTCGGCGCGTCGGAGTTCTGCATCGTGCTGGCCGTCCGCGGCCCCGACGAGCGGACGATGGCGCGGATCCTGGAGCTGGTGCCGCTCGTCCGTGGCGAGACGGGCCTCAACGTGGCGGTGAGCGCCGGCATCCTGGACCGTGATCAGGCCCGCCGGCTGGCCGAGGGCGGCGTGCACCGCTACAACCACAACCTCGAGACGGCCAGGTCCTTCTTCGGTCAGGTCGTGACCACCCACACCTGGGACGAGCGGGCCGAGACGTGCCGCCTGGTGCGCGAGCACGGCATGGAACTGTGCTCCGGCGTGCTGCTCGGCATGGGCGAGACCGAGGCGCAGCGCCTCGAGCTCCTCCTCGAGCTGCGCGAGCTCGATCCCACCGAGGTGCCGGTCAACTTCCTCAATCCGCGCCCCGGCACTCCCCTCGGCGACCGGCCCCTCGTCGACGCGTGGGAGGCGATCCGCTGGATCGCGCTGTTCCGCCTCGGCCTGCCCGGCGTCATCCTCCGCTACGCCGGCGGGCGCGAGGTCACCCTCGGCGATCTGCAGTCCCTCGGGATGACGGCGGGCGTGAACGCGCTGATCGTCGGCAATTACCTCACCACCCTCGGACGTCCGGCCGAGGCGGACCTCGAGATGCTGGCCGATCTCCGCATGCCCATCGGTGCCCTCGGGGCAGCCATCTGAGGTCGCCGGAACGACGGGGGAAGAGACGCCGTCGGATGCGGCGCCCGTGAACGGCCACGCGGGCGGGGTGGTGCCGGATGGCCCGGCTCCGGCCTTCTGCACCGGCTGCGGGCGGGAGGTGGCGCGGTGCCCGGGATGCGACCGCCCCCTCGACCCCCCGCGGCACTGCCCGGCCTGTGGCCGGCGCATGGCGGTCCTCGTCACCCCCGCCGGGTGGCGTGCCCGCTGCCGCGACCACGGCGAGGTCACGCCGGAGCGCCGCACCCCGGGGCAGCCCCCCCAGGGGCAGGGGTAGGAGTCCCGAGGACTCGCCGGCACAGCGCCTCCTCGTCGCCGGGAAGCACCACGGCGTCGTAGCCGTCGCGGTCACGGAGCCAGTCGAGGTTCCGGCGGTGGAGGTCGTCGGCCGCGTCGAACCGGTTGAGCACCACCACGAGCGCGCCATCGCGCTGCCCGGTCCTGCGAGCCCCCGCCGGGTGCACGGCCCCCCGCCTTGCAGGGGGGTGGCCGAGTGCGCCGGCCGCGAGGCGCACGGCGTTGAGCACCCCCAGGCCGGCGTCCGCGACCAGCAGCACCACGTCGGGACGGAGGGCTGCCGCGAGGTCGGTCGCGTCGCCGTCGGCGGCCATCGGCGACGCCACGCCGCCCGCCGCCTCCACGAGGCCGAGGGTCGTGCCGGGCGCCCAGCGGAGGCCTGCCGCGAGGTCTGCGACGGCGAAGGATGGCCGCCCGAGAGCCTCTGCCGCCATCGGCGGCGCCATGGGCAGCTCGAAGCTGCCCGCCGGGTCGCACACCTCCTCGGGACGCTCGCCGGTGGCCCTCGCCAGGACGGCCGCGTCGGTGGCGTCGGGGGGGACATCCAGGTCGAAGGACTGCACCGGCTTGCGGGCCGCCACCAGGTGGCCGGCGGACGAGAGCAGACCGAGGAGCCGTGCCGCCACCCACGTCTTGCCGACGCCGGTGCCGGTGCCCACGACGAGCACGAGACGCCCCGGCCTGGCCGGCGGCGCGACCGCGGTCGGCGGCCCCACGGCCCGGTCTGCCCTTCTTCCCCGCCACCCACGGCGCCGGAGCGGCGGACGTCGGGATGGGATCGGCACCTCCGGCACGTCCCGATTCTCGGCCTGGCGCGCCCACCCGGTCCACCGCACCCGGCTCCGGCTCCGCGAGCTCTCGTCGAGGCGCCCGCGCTGGCCGGCTGGTGCCGCCTCGCCGCTGGAGCGCGGGCAACCGGCTCTTCGCAGCATCGACGAGGCGATCGAACAGGACCGAGCCCGCGGCACGATTTTCGCGGTGGAGGTTGACACTGTCTACCTTCTCCGTAGACACTGTCTACGTGGCATCGGCGCGTGGTTCGCGAGAGCGCCTGCTCGCTGTGGCGGCAGACCTGCTCGAGGCCGAGGGAGTCGGGGGGGTGTCGCTGCGCGAGGTCGCACGACGTGCGGGGCTGAGCCACGGCACGCCGCGACGTCACTTCCCCACTCGCGCGAACCTCCTGGCCCACGTCTCGGCAGACGGTTTCCGCGGCCTCCATGCCGCGGTCGGCGCTGCAGTCGCGGCCCTCGGCCCCGGCGCCTCCAACAGAGCCAGGCTGGCAGCCGCAAGCCGCGGCTACGTCGCGTTCGCCCTGGCACACCCGGGCCTGATCACCCTCATGTTCCGCTTCGATCTCCTCGACCGCAACGAACCTGCGCTCGCGGCGACCTCACACGCCGCCTT
The DNA here is from genome assembly GCA_035293965.1 of Acidimicrobiales bacterium. Lineage (GTDB taxonomy): Bacteria > Actinomycetota > Acidimicrobiia > Acidimicrobiales > RAAP-2 > DATGLW01. The sequence continues at coordinate 9,015 of DATGLW010000070.1, read as the reverse complement.
CGACCAACTCATCGACCTCGTGAAGGCCGCACAAGGTGACGGGTGGCGAACGGAGCAGGACCCTCGGCTGCTGGCCGGCGCGCTCTGGAGCTCGGTCCACGGGTTGGTCAGCCTGTGGCTCGACGAGGCGATCCAGCCGTCGACCGGAGCACGCCACGTGGGCGAGCTCCTCGATCCCCTCCTCGCCATGCTCGTCCCGGAGGAAGGAGGGTACGAATGACCTACTCGATCGTCGCGCGCGACCCCGAGTCCGGCGCGCTCGGCGTCGCGGTGCAATCCGCGACCTTGGCGGTGGGCAGCACCGTTGCCTGGGCACGTCCGGGCGTGGGCGTCGTGGCGACGCAAGCCATGACGGAGCCTGCGTACGGACCGCGCTGCCTCGACGGGCTCGCCGCAGGACGTTCACCGGCCGACGCCCTTGCGCTCTCGATCGCCGACGACCCTGCTCCGACGCTGCGCCAGGTCAGCGTGCTCTGCGCCGATGGACGAGCCGCCGCGACGACTGGCGAGCTCTGCATCGAGCACGCCGGCCATCTGATCGGTGACGGCTTTGCGGTGCAGGCGAACATGATGGTCAATGACAGCGTCTGGTCAGCCATGGCCGACGCCTTCACGAGCAGTACGAGCCCGTTTCCTCGGCGCCTGCTCGATGCGTTGCTGGCTGCTCAAGCCGCGGGCGGCGATGCGCGAGGGGTCATGTCGACCGCATCGTCGTCGTCGCAGCCGAACCTTGCGATCCCTGGGCGGGGCGCCTTGTCGACCTGCGCGTCGATAGGAGCCACGACCCGCTCGGCGACCTCGAAGGGTTGCTCGTTGCAGCCGACGCCTACGAACACTTCAATCGCGGGGTCGAGGCGCTCTTCCGGGGCGAGGCGACTGCCGCGCTGGAAGCGATCGACGCTGGCCTTGTCGCCCTCCCGGGTGAGGAGAACCTGCTGTTCCTTCGCATCGGATCTCTGCTGGCCACGGGCTCGGTCGACGAGGCTGAGGAAGAATTCCGAGCGCTGGTGGCCCGCCAGGCAGGTTGGGAGGTCATCGCGCGCAGCTTTGCCGCCAAGGGACTCCTTGCCCTCCCGCCGGGAGCCGGCACGTGAGTGCAACGCCACGAGGGCGAGACGCGGTACCGGCAGTTGTCTGTCTGGAGGGGCCCTGGCGAGCGAGCCCGGTACAGGTTGGACGGGGCGGCCGTGCGAGGTGCGCGACAATGGCAGCGAGAGCCGTGGCGGAAGGAGCTCGCCTGTGATCCGGATCGGCGTGGTGGACACCATGTTCGCTCGCTACGACATGGGGGCCGAGGCGCTCGACGAGCTCGCCCACTGCCCCGGCTACGGCAAGCGCTTCGAGACCGTCCGGCGGACCGTGCCGGGGTTCAAGGACCTCGCGGTGCAGGCCAAGCGGCTCATCGAAGACGAGAGCTGCAAGATCGTCATCGCCCTCGGCATGCCCGGCAAGGCGCCGATCGACAAGACCTGCGCCCACGAGGCTTCCCTCGGCATCATGACGGCCCAGCTGATGACGAGCACGCCCATCCTCGAGGTGTTCGTCCACGAAGACGAGGCGGACGACCCGCTCATCCTGGCGGAGGTCTGCCGCGACCGCGCCCGCAAGCACGCGCGCAACGCCTACTGGATGCTCTACGAGCCCGAGCAGCTGACCCGGCGGGCCGGTCAGGGCATCCGCCAGGGTTTCCCCGACGCCGGACCGCTCATCCCTTCGGGGCGCTGAGCGTGAATCGCTACGAGCACAACAACTTCCCCGCGAGCGGGCCGGACCCGGCCGTGCTGGCCTCCATCGTCCACGCCCTCGGGCACTCGATCGAGGAGCTGCCCGAGGAGGACAGGCGGGACGTGATCGCCCTGCGGGAGCTGCTTACGGAGGCGAGCGCAACAGGCCCGGCGCCTTCAACGGCGGCGAGCGGAGAAAGGGTGAATGGGAGCGCCGCGCGCCGCCAACATTCGGGTGGCTCGCGACGCCGGGCGTCGACCACGAAAAGTAGACTAAGTCCATGACTAAGTCGGTTGGGGTCCACGAAGCGAAGACCCACCTGTCCCGCCTGCTGGACGCCGTCGCCGCGGGGGAGGAGATCGTAATCACCCGCCGCGGTCAGGAGGTGGCGAAGCTCGTCACCGCCCGCCCGTTCTCTTCCCGCCGTTTCGGGTTCGATCGCGGGCGCTACGCGGTCCCCGACGACTTCGATGCTCCCCTCAGCGAGCAGGTGCTCGTCGCCTTCGAGCAGTGAAGCTGCTCCTCGACACCCACGTCTTCCTCTGGCTCCTGACCGAGCCGGAACGGCTAGGCGACCATCTCGAGCTCCTCGCCGATCCACGCTCCGAGCTGTTCGTGTCGGCGGCGAGCTCGTGGGAGATCGCCATCAAGTGCGGGCTGGGCAGGCTCGTGCTGCCCGAACCCCCGGCGCGCTACGTGCCCGAGCGGATCCGGCTGCTCGGGGCGACGGCGATCCCCGTGGAGCATGCGCACGCGCTGGCGGTCTGCTCGCTCCCGCCCCTCCACCGCGACCCCTTCGACCGCATCCTCGTCGCCCAGTGCGAGCTGCTCCGCCTGCAGATCGTGACCGCGGACCCCGCGGTGGCCCAGTACCCTGTGCGCTCGCTTTTGGTCGGCGCTCGATGAGGACGAACGGCACGATCCTCGCCCGCCGGGCGCCTCCCTAGCGGAAGTCGCGCGAGGCGGGCACCGGGGCACCCACCTCCAGTTCCTCCACGTGCTCGGCGGTCACGTTCACCACGCCCTGGCCCGCTTCGAGCCGCCCCCGCACGAGCAGCACCGGCGCGTGGCGCGCCACGTGGCGCCAGCGCGCCCAGGCGCCGCGGGAGAAGACGACGTTGACGTGGCCGGTCTCGTCCTCGAGGTTCACGAACACGGCGCCCCCCGCCGTTTCGGGGTGCTGGCGGTGCGTGACCACCCCGGCCACCGCCACCCGGCGGCCGTGCGGGCACGCCCCGAGGCCCGAGGCCGGCACCACCCCGAGCTGCGCCAGTTCGGGCCGGGCCAGCTCCATGGCTGTGCGCTCGGGGGCGAGGCCGAGCGCCCACAGGTCGTCGCCGACCGTGTCGAGCGGCGTCGGCTCGGGCAGGGGTGGTGCGTCGGTGCCGGTCACGATCCCGGGCAGCCGGTCAGGGGTCCCCTGGGCCGCGGCGCCCGCCGCCCACAGCAGCCGGCGGCGCCCGGCCGGAGCCGGCGGCACCTGGAGGTGGTCGAGCGCGCCGGCAGCGGCCAGCGCCTCGAGCTGTGCGCGGGTGACCCCCGCCCGGCGCACCAGGTCCTCCGGGCCGGCCCAGGGCCGGCCGGCCGCGATCCGCTCGGCCGTGGCCTCCCCGACCCCCTTCACCGCCGCCAGGCCGAGGCGGAGGGCGGGGCGGTCGTCAGGCCCGCCCTCCCCTTCGAGCGAGGCGGTGGGCAGGCTGCGATCCACGTGGGGACGGCGGACCTCGACCCCGTGGCGCTTGGCGTCGGCCACCAGGCTCTGGGGCGACCAGAACCCCATGGGCTGGGAGTTCAGCAACCCGGCGAAGAAGGCGGCGGGATAGTGGAGCTTGAGCCAGCTCGACGAGTACACGAGGTGCGCGAAGGAGACCGAGTGGGACTCGGGGAAGCCGAAGTTGGCGAAGGCGGCCAGCGCCCGGTAGATGGCATCCGCGGCGTCGCCCGTCACCCCACGTGCCCTCATCCCCTCGTAGAGGCGGTGCCGCAACCTGGCCATGCGGGCCGCGGAACGCTTGGCCGCCATGGCCTGGCGGAGCTCGTCCGCCTCCGCCGCGCTGAAGCCGGCGACGGCCACGGCCATCTCCATCAGCTGCTCCTGGAACAGAGGCACCCCGAGGGTGCGTTCGAGGATCGGCTCGAGCAGGGGGTGGAGGTAGGTGACCGGCTCGAGCCCCCGGCGGCGGCGGATGTAGGGGTTGACAGCCTGCCCCTGGATGGGGCCGGGCCGGATCAGGGCCACTTCGACGACCAGGTCGTAGAAGGTGCGCGGCTGGACGCGCGGCAGGGTGCCCATCTGGGCCCGGCTCTCCACCTGGAAGACCCCGACCGTGTCGGCCCGGCAGAGCAGCTCGTAGACCTCGGGCTCCTGGGGGAGCCGGCCCAGGTCGACCACCACCCCATGGTGCTCGGCCACCAGGTCGACCGTCCGGTGCAGCGCCTCGAGCATCCCGAGGCCGAGCAGGTCGAACTTGACCAGGCCGATGGCAGCGCAGTCGTCCTTGTCCCACTGCAGCACGGTGCGCCCCGGCATGCGCCCCCACTCGACCGGGCAGACCTCCACCACCGGCCGGTCGCACAGCACCATGCCGGCCGAGTGGATCCCGAGGTGGCGGGGGCGCTCGAGCACCTCGGTGGCCAGCTCGGCAACCAGCGGGGGGAGCCCGGAGGCCGGGGCGTCACCCTGCTCGGCGCCCCCTCCTCCGGCAGCCGGGGCATCGGCAGTGGCAAGCAACCCGGCAGTGGATGGCGCCGGCCCGGCGTGGGGCGACTCTGCAGCGGGCAGGAGCGGCCCGGCGTGGGGCGACTCGGCAGCGGGCAGCGGCTCCGACGCGACGACAGCAGCGGCGTCGGACCCTCGATGGTGCCCGCGCTCGACGCCCGCCGCCCAGCGGTCGACCTCCTCGGCCGGGTAGCCCAGCGCCTTGGCCACGTCGCGGATGGCAGAGCGGGGGCGGTAGGTGATGACGTTGGACACCTGGGCCGCGTGGCGGCGGCCGTAGCGGTCGTAGACGTACTGGATGACCTCCTCGCGCCGGCCGGACTCGATGTCGACGTCGATGTCCGGCGGCCCGTCGCGCGCCGGCGACAAGAAGCGCTCGAAGAGCAGGCCGAGGGCGACGGCGTCGACGTTGGTGATGCCGAGGGCGTAGCAGACCGCCGAGTTGGCGGCCGACCCGCGCCCCTGGCAGTAGATCCCCTGGCGGCGGCAGAACTGGGCGATGTCCCAGACCACGAGGAAGTACCCGGCGTACCCGAGGGTGCCGATGACCGACAGCTCGTGGTCGATCTGGGCCCAGGCACCCGGCACCCGCTCGGCCTGGCGGGGCCCGTAGCGCTCGAGCGCCCCCCGACAGGCGAGCTCGCACAGGAACCGCTGCTCGTCGTAGCCGTCGGGAACGGGGAAGTCGGGCAGGCGGGGGGCGACGAGGCGGAGGTCGAAGGCGCACGCCCGCCCGACCTCGGCCGCCTGCTCCACCACCCCGGGCCAGCGGGCGAACCGCCGGGCCTGCTCGCGACCGGAGCGCAGGCAGGCCGTGGGCGCGGGCGGCAGCCATCCCTCGAGCTCCGCCAGGGGTCGCCGGGCGCGCACCGCGGAGAGGGTGGTGGCCAGGCGGTAGCTGGAGGGTGTGGCGTAGTGGACGTTGTTGGTCGCCACCGCCAGCACCCCGGCGCGCGCCGCCAGCAACGCCAGGGCGTCGTTGCGGGCGGTATCGAGGGGATCGCCGTGGTCCCACAGCTCCACTGCCAGCGACTGGCGCCCGAAGGCCTCCGCCAGCCGGTCGAGCTCGCGGCGCGCCGCCGAGGGGCCCGAGCCCACCAGGGCGGCGGGGACGGGCCCCTTGCGGCAGCCGGTCAGAACCACCCAGTGCCCGCCGTGGGCGCCAGCCAGCTCGTCGAGGGTGAAGACCGGCTTGCCCTTCTCGCCCCCGGCGAGGTGCGCCCCGGCGAGGGCCGCCGACAGCCGGGCATAGCCCTCGGGGTCTCGTGCGAGCAGCACCAGGTGGGCACCGGCAGGGTCGGGCTCCCCGGTCCGGGGGCCGGCGGGCGCGAGCGCCACCTCTGCGCCGAAGACCGTGGGCAGGCCGAGGGCTCGCGCTGCCTCGGCGAAGCGGACCACCCCGTAGAGGCCGTGATGATCGGTGAGAGCCAGAGCAGCGAGCCCCAGGCGGTGGGCCTCTGCCGCCAGCTCCTCGGGATCGCTGGCCCCGTCGAGGAAGCTGAAGCCCGAGTGGGCGTGGAGCTCCGCGTAGTCGACCCCGTCGACCCGGCGGTCGCGCATCAGTCGTAGACCGCCTCGAGCCACCAGCGTCCCCGCTCCACCATGAGCAGGACGGCTGCGCCCGATCCCGTCACCACCTGCAGGTGGGCACGACGGCGCCGGGCCGCCCACCACCGGTCGGCGATCGGCCAGGGCCCTGCCCACGCCCGCACCTGCTGCCAGGACCCGCCACCGATCGAGACCCGCCACGGCTCGGCGCTGAGCAGGGCGTTCCCGCTCACCCGGAGCGGACGGCCCTGGGCGTCGACGACCTCCACCGGCACCGGGACGCCGAGCACCGTGGCCGGCGAGGGAGCGGGGAGCCGCCCTGGCCAGGGCCCGCCTGGGTCGCGGTCGGGGGGAGCGGTCGCAGCCGGCACAGGACCGGGCGGGACCGTGCCGGTGCCGCCCGGCGTGCGGGCGCCGCCCGGCGTGCCGGTGCCGGCATTGGTGGGGCCGGTGACCGTGCCGGCACCGGGGCTCCCCCACGGCACGAGCCGGGCCCGCTCTGCCGGGGTCCTGCCGCCCTGCAGGCGGCCGACCAGCACCGCCTCGACCCCGAGCCGCTGCTGGAGCCGGGCGAAGGAGCTGGCAGCCCGCTCGTCCGCCCCCGACACGCCCCCGAAGAACCCGGGCTGCCGGGGAACCTCGGCGGCGCCGCCGGCCGCCACCCGCAGGCGGTGGTGGACCCGGGTATCGCGCAGCCCTGGCAGCTCGCCCTCGCTACCGGCAGCCACCCGGTGGCAGGCCGCGGCGTCCCCCCCGAAGCGGGCGAGCACGTGGGACCTGGGCAGGGCGGCGAACTGCCCGAGCGTGTGGATCCCCAGGCGCTGGAAGGTGACGGCCAGCTCCGGGCGCCCGAGCACCGCCACCGACCAGGGAGCAAGGAAGGCGGCTGCCTCGCCGCGAGGGACGATCGTCCGGGAGCGGGCAGCGAGGAGGGAGGCGAACAGCCCGTCGGCCACCCCGACGTGCACGAGGCCGGCCTCCCCCAGCACCCCCGCCACGGCGTCGGACAGGCGCTCCACCACCGCCTGCTCGCCGCCGAAGAACCGGCTCGGCCCGCGCGCCGGCAAGGTGCACACCCCCAGGCGGACGGCCTCTGCCCAGGGGCACAGGGACTCGACCGCCGCCAGGACGCTCAGGAAGGCACGGGCCTCGTGCCCTCGTTCCCCCTCGGACAGCAGCGAGGGGCACCAGAGGGTGACCAGCCGCTCCATGCCGGCCTCACGCCGGCATGGACCCGGTGCCGGCCGCAGGCTCTCCCAGGCCCACCGCAGCGCCCTGCGCGGCTCTGTCGTCCGCAGCAGCGACCTGCGCGGCTCTGTCGTCCGCAGCAGCGCCCTCTGCCGCCGGGAGCCACAGGAGGTGCGAGGTCGGGCGGGCTGCTGGGCCCCGGCCGCTCGCCTCCACCTCTACGCGGCGCCCCCGGAGATGCCCGTGGCCGCCGTCGGGGCCGCACCACTCGGCCGATCGCACCCTGAGGACGAGATCCGGGCCGAGCGGCCAGTCGCCGGGGCGCGTGCCGAGCACCACCATCACCGCCTGGCGCTCACGGGCCCGGGCGGCCAGGCGGCGTGCCGCGGTCAGCGGGGTCCGGCCCGGGAGCCGCACGGTCACCACGTCGACGCCGCCGAGGAGCTCCCCCACGGCCTCGGCCCACCGGGCCTCGGGGGTCGGCACGAAGACCACCCGCCGGAGGTCGACCCCGAGCTCTGCCATGGCGACCACGCCAGGGTCGGTCAGCCCGATGGCCGCGCACCAGCTCCCACGGGCAGAGGCAGCAGCGAGCAGCGAGAGGGCCAGGGTGGTGGCGCCGAGGCCGGGTGCGCCGGCCACCACGACCGTGCTCCCCCGCCGCATCGCGGCGTCGGGGAACAGCCGGCGCAGGGGTTCGAGCACGGGGACCAGCCGCGAGGAAGCGGGCGAGACGGGCCGGGCCCGGGCACCCAGCTCGGTCAGGAGCTGGCGGTCCCCCTTGCCAAGGGAACCGGGGACCTGCCCAGGACGGGGGGCGGCGCGGTGACCGCTGCTGCGGTGGTCCCGTTCCCGGGAACGGGACGGGGGAGCAGAGGATGCGAACATATGTTCGACTATACCGAGGAGACCGGCGGCGCGCACCCGGGCCCTCGCTACCCTGGCAGGGGTCGCGGTGCCGCGGCCTTCTCGGACCCATGTGCGGACGCATCTCCCTCTTCACCCCACCGGCACGGGTGGCTCGGCTCTTCGAGGCCACCTTGGCGGAGGGCGTGGCCGACCAGGAACGGCCGCGATGGAACATCGGGCCCACGAGCCCGGTCCTCGGCATCCGCGCCCATCCGCACGACGGGCACGACGACGGCCCGGGCGCGGGAGCCCGCCGGATGGTCGGCGTGTTCCGCTGGGGCCTCGTGCCGTCCTGGGCAAAGGACGCCTCGGGGGCCAGCCGGCTCTTCAACGCCCGCGCCGAAACGGTGGCTTCGAAGCCCTCCTTCCGGTCAGCGTTCGAGCGCCGGCGTCTCGTCGTGCCGGCCGACGGGTTCTTCGAATGGCAGCAGGGGCCCCGTCGCCGCCCCCACTACTTCCACCGCGCCGACGGTGCGCCGATGGCCCTGGCCGGCGTCTGGGAGGTGTGGCGCGACACGCGGCACCCCGGAGCGCCGCTGCTGCGGTCCTGCGCCGTCATCACGACGCGCGCCGGCGCCGACATGGCGGGCATCCACGACCGGATGCCGGTCGTGCTCGAGCCCGAAGCGCTCGACCTCTGGCTCGACCCCGATGCGGACGTCAACCAGGTGCGGGCCCTGCTGCGGGCGACCGCGAGCGGCACCCTGCGCCACCACCTCGTCGACCCGCGCGTCGGCAACGTCCGCAACGACGACCCCTCGGTCGTCGCCGAGCTGGCGCCCTCGGGCGGCCCTCAGGCGCCGATGCCGTAGAGGGCCATCGCGCTCTCGCTCGTGATGGCCCGCTTCTCGGCGTCGGTCAGGTTGGCCAGGGCCTCGTCCAGCTCCTCGGTCACCCCGGGGAACTTGGCGTCGGGGTGGGGGTAG
>DATGLW010000069.1:0-18251 GCA_035293965.1 Acidimicrobiales bacterium | reverse complement strand
AAGAGCATCCGGCTCGGTGGCTCGTCCATCCAGGCAGCTCAACATGGCGCGGAACCGGTCGGCAAGCCCTGCACGGCCGGCAAGCGCCGTGGACGGTGCGCCTCCGCCGCCGCGGCGTCGCGGCACGCGGGGCGCCGCCCGAATGTCGAGCGATCCTTCCTGGAATGTCGCGCCGGCCGGCGGTGTTCTAGCTGTCACCGGAGAGTGGGCCCCAGGCGCGCAGTCGGCGGTGAGGAGGCCCGTTCCCTGGGTACGCAGTGGATGGCACATCCGACGGGTAAGAAGAGCCGTAGGAACGCCGGGAGGACCGGGGCGGCTGGGAAGCGGTGATGGCGACGACGAACAGGACGAACACGGGTACGACCGACAGCCTGGGCTTGCTGCTCCGGGACCTCGACCGGTACCCGATGCCCGACCACGACCAGCAGGTCGCGCTGGCCAAGCGGGTCGCGGCGGGCGACCTCGAGGCCAGGAACCAGATGGTGGCGGCGAACCTCCGCCTCGTGGTCCACTGGGCGCGCCGCTACCAGGATCGTGGCGTCGACCTGGCCGATCTCGTGCAGGAGGGCACCTTCGGGCTCCTCCGCGCGGTGGAGAAGTTCGACTGGGAGCGAGGCTTCCGCTTCTCCACGTACGCCACGTGGTGGATCCGCCAGGCGCTCCAGCGCGCCGTCCAGCAGCACGGCCGGACCATCCGGGTCCCCCTCGAGGTGGGTGAGCAGCTGCAGCGGCTCGATGCTGTGAGCGCCGAGCTGAGCGGGCAGCTGGGGCGGGCCCCGACCGAGGAGGAGCTCGACGAGGCGACCGGCATGACGGCGTCGCAGCGCGCGTCGCTCGAGGGCATCGCGCGGGTGTCGGCGAGCCTCGACCAGCCGGCTGCGGTGGACTCGAGCACGGCGCTCGGCGACCTCGTCGCCCCGGACACCGAGGACTGGGTGGCTGGCATCGACGACGAGCTCGTCAGCCAGCGCGTGCGCGAAGCCGTGGACCGCCTTCCCGAGCTCCAGCGAGAGGTGTTGCGGCTCCGGTTCGGCTTCGGCGGCGACTCGCCGGCGTCCCTGCAGGCGACCGCCGAGCGTCTCGGTGTCGGCGTGCGCCGGGTACGGCGGGCCGAGGAGGAAGCGCTGGCGGCGCTGTCGAGCGACGGCGACGTGGTCGGCGCACACGAAGCCGCCTGAGCCAGGGCTCAGCCCTCCCAGGCGAGCGGTGGCTCGGTCGGGAGGGCACCAGCCAGGTCCGCCGGCAGCGCCGAGCGCCACCTCCGGCGGGCACCGTCATCCGGGTGGTCGAAGCCGAGCCGGTCGGCGTGGAGGAAGAGACGCCCCTCAGGCAGGCCCCCTCGGGGGCCGCCGTAGCGGTCGTCACCGAGCACCGGATGCCCGATCGCGCTGAGGTGCACCCGGATCTGGTGGGTCCGCCCGGTGTGGAGCCGGAGCGACAGCAGGGTGGCCGGCGCTGGCTCGGTGTAGCGCGCCAGCACGGCGTAGTCCGTGCGGGCCGGCCGCCCCCTGGCGGACACGGCCATTCGGACGGGGTCGCGCACCGAGCGGCCGATCGGCGCCTCGACGGCGCCGCGGTCTTCGCCCACCAGCCCCGACACGAGGGCCAGGTAGCCTCGCTCCACCGTCCGCGCCGCCAGCTGGGCGCGCAGGGAACGGTAGGCCCGGGCGCTGCGCGCCACCACGAGCAAGCCGGAGGTCCCGCGATCGAGCCGGTGCACGATGCCCGGCCGTGCCGGCTCGCACTCCCCTGACTCGACGAGGTGCCCGATGTCGGGGAACCGAGCCAGCAGGCCACCGACCAAGGTCCCACGCCGGTGCCCGGGGCCAGGGTGCACCACCAGCCCGGCTGGCTTGTCCACCACGACGAGGTCGTCGTCGGCGTGGACTACCTCGAGGGGGATCTCGGGCTCGGCGGCAGAGGCGAGCGCCGGCGCGGCGAGCTCCAGACGCAAGAGCTGGCCGGCGACCAGCGGCGAGCTGCGGACGGCCACCGACGACCCGTCGACCCAGACCCGCCCCGACGCCACGAGATCGCTCGCCGCCGAGCGAGAGAGCCCGGCCAGCATGGCGATGGCCCGGTCGACGCGGACCCCGTCGAGCGGCTTCGGCACGGTCACGACCAGCTCCTCCGCCACGCCCGGAGCCCGGGGTGCTCCGCCGTCACCTTCCCGGGTCGTCACGGTCCTGGCGAGCGCCGCGAGGCAGGCCGCCGTGCGGCCGTCAGCACCAGCAGGGCCACGCCCACGGTGATGCAGACGTCGGCGACATTGAAGGTGGGCCAGTGCGTGAGGGTGATGAAGTCCACGACAGCGCCCCCGCGTCCCCGGAACAGGCGGTCCGACAGGTTGCCGAGCGCCCCACCGAGGACCAGCCCGAAGGCGAGCGCCCGGGGCGCCGAGGCCGATCGCCACGCCATCACCCCGAGGACGGCGGCCGCCGCTGCCACGGCCGCTGTCAGCAGGGACGCCCGCCCGACGAAGAGGCTGAAGGCCGACCCCGAGTTGAAGCCCAACCCGAGGCCGAGCGGCCCGACGAGGTGGACGGGGCGGTGCAGGTGGGCCAGGGCGAGCGACTTGGTGACCTGGTCGACGCCCACCACCACGGCTGCCACCACGCCCGCCTGCGCCAGGCGCGCCGGACCTCGGCCCTCGCGCGACCCGTCGACGCGGACTGCTGGGCCACGTCTCGTCAGCGCCGCGACAACCCTCCGCTCTTGCACGCGACGCAGAGGCGTGCATAGGGCAGCGCACGCAGCCGCGGCTTCGGGATCGGCTGGTGGCAGCGCTCGCAAGCTCCATAGCTGCCGTCGGCGATCCGGAGCAGCGCGGCCTCGATCTCCTCGACCGCTGCCATGGCCTGGGCAGACAGGGCCAGGTCGCGTTCGCGGTCCACCGTGACCGTGCCGCCCTCGCCCGACTCCTCGTCGAACTGCACGTCGCCGGGCTCGCGCTCTTGGGCGAGCGAGTCCGCCTCGGCCCTGAGGTCGGCAGCCTGCTCGCGATGGACGTTGCGCTCGTGCTCGAGGAGCTCCTTCTGCTCCAGGAGGAACTTGGCGTCGCCCGCGTACGGGCCGGCTGGAGGCTTGCCCGCAGAGCGGCGCGCCGCGGAGCCCGCGGTCCGCCCGGAGCCGGTTCCCGGCCCCTGCCGGGCAACCGACTGCCTCGGCGGCGCGCCCGCGCTCTTGGCGGCACTGTCGGAGCTCGTGACCGCAGCGCTCGTGCTCGTGGCCACCGGAGCCACCTTGGCCGTGCGCGACGGCACAGGAGCCCGTGCCCGGGCACCTGCCGCGGGTGGCGCCTCGTTGCCCGCCCGAGCGCCCGGGCTCGGATGCGCCCGCGGCGCCTGGCGTGCCGAGGCCGACGAGGCGGTCCGGCGAGCGGGGGCCCCCGCTGCCTTCGCCTTCTCGGCCGGCGCCTTGGCTCCCCGGGAGCCGCCCGCCACCTTTCCGGCAGCCTTGGCGGCGGGCGCCTTCTTGGCAGGGGTCATGCACTCCTCCTCTTCGACCCGGCCGGCTCTGGCGCAGTGGCATGGAGGGGCCGGATGCCGGGTCGGGTGACGATAGCGGACCGCCCGCGCCGCGGCAATCCCCCCTCCCCGCCGGGCAACCCGCGTTGGCCGGGTAGTGGCGGGCTCAGCTCCGCTCGGGCTGCTGCCCGGGGCTCGCCCTCAGGTCGAGCACCTGGGTGGCAGGTTCGGGCCCGCCCTTCGGGGGCTCGACCAGGGAGCGTGTCTCTGCCCCGTTGCCCTCCCCGCTCGTGGGTGCGCCGGCCTGCTGCTGGCCCCCTGGCACCGGGGCCGGTCCCTGCCCCCCGGGCGGCGGGCCGCCCGCCGCCGGCCCACCGGGTGCCCCGACAGCGGGCGAACGACCGCCCTCGGCCGGGCGCGCGGTGCCCCCCGGGGCCTGCCCCACCGGCGCCGCCCCGCGTGGGCGCAGCGCCGCCAGCGCGCCCGACGGCTGGACGTGCTCGTCGACCCACTTGAGCACGTCGGCCAGGGCGCCGCGGAGCCGGGTGCGCTCAGCCTCGAGGTGCCTGGCCATCTTCTCGACGTCGGCCGTCAGCTGCCCCCGCAGGGACTCGAGGCGGGCGACCTCCTCGCGCAAGCGCTGCTCGGACTCGGTCGCCAACTTCCGGGCCTCCTCCTCGGCCTTGGCCAACGTTGCCCGTGCACGCTCCTCTGCCTGCGCCACGATCTCTGCCGCCTGGGCCTCGCTCTCGCGCTTGGTCTGGTCGACGAACCTCTGGGCCAGGATCAGCGTCCGCTGCAGGGCGTCGTCGGCCACCGGCTCGGCCGCGGCCGGCGCCGCGCTCGCCATGTCCCTTCGCTCGGCCTCGAGCTGGGCGATGCGCTCCGAGGCCTGCCGGAGCCGGTCGGAGGTCTGGCGGAGCTGCTCCTGGAGGACTTCGGCCTCTGCCGCTGCCTTCTCGAGGTATTCGTCGACCTCGTCGACGTTGTACCCCTTCAAGCCGAGACGGAACTCGACCGTGCGCAACGTGTCGAGCGTCGAGGGTGCCGGCTGCGAGGTGTCCATGGCCGAAGTCTACCCACCGGCGGTCGCGAACCAGGGGTACCGGCGAGGGGTTCTTCATGGTCCCTCCCGGCCTGCGCGCCGGCACCAGGAGGGTAGGCGCACCCCGGGGGCGGGTCAGCCGCGCAGCAGCGGGATGAGCACGATCTGGGCCACCAGGACGACCACGAGGATGGACAGGTCGATCCCCATCCCCCCGGCCCGGACTGGCGGCAGGATCCGCCGCACCGGCCGCAGGACCGGCTCGGTCAGGCGGTCCATGCCGCGCAGGACCCGCTCGAACCCCGAGCCCGGCGACACGGGGAACCAGCTGAGCAGCGCCCGGACGATCAGGATGACGACGTAGAGCTCGACGAGGCCCGCAAGGATACCCATGGTCTCAGGATCGCCCGAAGTTGCGCTCCTGGAGGCGCTGGCGCTCCTCGTCCGACACCTTGACGTTGGTCGGCGCGAGGAGGAACACCTGGTCCGCCACCTTCTCCATCTCGCCGCTCAGGGCGTAGGTGACGCCGCTGCAGAAGTCGATCATCCTGCGCTGCAGGTCGCGGTCCGCGACCTGCAGGTTGACGATCACCGGCCTGTTCGCCTTGAGGTAGTCGGCGATCTCCTTGGCGTCGCCGAAGCGCGACGGCGCCACCACCTGCACCCGGGCCGCATCCCCGCTGATCGGGCGCACGCTCGGCGACCTCGGGGCCATCGTGCCCGGCTCCTGGCCCCTCGACCCCGGCACCTCGCGGGCCAAGGGCCGGATCTTGCCCACGAGCGGTGGCGCCGGCGGACGCTCCTCGTGCTCCTCGGGCTCGTGCAGGCGCTCCGGACGCTGGGGTGCCGAGGTGAAGCTTCGCGGCGCCCGGTCGTAGTCCTCGTAGTCGTCGTACTCGTCGTCGACGAGCCCGAGGTAGACCATGGTCTTCTTCAGGAACGTGGCCATCGCATGTCTCCCCGCCACAGCGTAGCCCCGGCGCGCCGCCCGGGCACTGCGCTCCGAGGGGTTCCCTCGGTGCCGGCGGCCGGCGTCACGCCCCGGGCGGCTCCCCACCGGGGCGCGGACCGAAGAGCACGCGCCCGAGCCGGACCATCGTCGCCCCCTCGCCGACCGCCAGCTCGTAGTCGTCGCTCATGCCCATCGAGCACTCCGGCAAGCCGAGCCGGTCGGCCAGCGCCCGCACGAGCGCGAAGGCGCGGCGGGCCTCGTCGGGCAGCCGGGGAGCGACCGTCATCAGGCCGCGGACGTCCAGCCCGCACCGGCGGGCGGCGTCGACGAGCGCCGGCACCTCGGCCGGCCGGCTGCCGTTGCGACCGGGGACGGCCGTCACGTCGACCTCGACGAGCACGGTTGCCCCCGGCCGGTGGCGCGCGATCGCCTCGGCCTCGACCACGCGGGCGAGGCCCTGCCACCAAGCCACGACCGGCGCGAGCCGGGCCACCTTGCGCCGCTGGACCCGGCCGAGGAAGTGCCACGTCGGCCCCGGCGTGCCCGGAGGTAGCGCCAGCGCGGGCGCCTTGGCGAGGAGCTCGTCAGCGTAGTTCTCCCCGACGTCGGTCAAACCGGCTGCCAGCGCGGCTCGGGCTGCTGCTGCTCCGAAGCCTTTCGTGACGGCCACGACCCGGATCCGTCCGGGGTCGCCCCCGGCGGCGGCGATGCGCCGGCGCACCGTGGCCATCCTGGCGGCCACCTCGGCCGCCGAGGCGGCAGCCGCCGGCTGGCTCAGCGGAGGGGTCAGCGAAGGAAGGAGGGCACGTCGAACTCGTCGTCACCGAGGTCGAGGTCCTCGTCCGTGGAGGCGGCGAAGACGTCCACCGGCTCCACGCGATCGCGATCGAGCCCGAGCGGCGAGCCGCCGTTGGGCGCGCTCGCCGAGGCCGCCTGGGCGCGCCCGCCGTCCTCCCAGCGCTCGAACCCGGCGGCGATGACGGTCACGCGGACCTCGTCGCCCATGTTGTCGTCGATGACGGCGCCGAAGATGATGTTGGCGTCGGGGTGGGCAACCGAGTGGATGATCTCGGCCGCCTCGTTCACCTCGAACAGCTTGAGGTCGGAGCCCCCGGCGATGTTGAGCAGGATGCCGCGCGCACCCTCGATCGAGGCCTCCAGCAGCGGGCTCGTGATCGCCGCGCGCGCCGCGCTCACCGCTCGCCCCTCGCCGTTGGACGAGCCGATGCCCATGATCGCGGTGCCTGCGTTGGTCATGACCATGCGGACGTCGGCGAAGTCGGTGTTGATGAGACCGGGCACGGTGATGAGGTCGGTGATGCCGCGCACACCCTGGAGGAGCACCTCGTCGGCCATCTTGAAGGCGTTCAGCATCGACGTCTTGTCGGTCGACACCGTGAGGAGCCGGTCGTTGGGGATGACGATGAGGGTGTCGACCTTTTCTTTGAGGACCTGGATGCCCTTCTCGGCCTGCATCGCCCGGCGGCGCCCCTCGAAGGTGAACGGCCGGGTGACCACGCCGATGGTGAGCGCGCCGAGGGACTTGGCAACCTCGGCGATCACCGGGGCCGCCCCGGTGCCCGTGCCGCCGCCCTTGCCGGCCGTGATGAAGACCATGTCCGCGCCGCGCAGGGCCTCTTCGATCTCGGCCCGGTGCTCCTCGGCCGCCTGGCGGCCGATCTCGGGGTCGCTGCCGGCGCCGAGCCCGCGGGTGAGCTGGCGCCCGATGTCGAGCTTGAGGTCGGCGTCGCTCATCAGCAGCGCCTGGGCGTCGGTGTTGGTGGCGATGAACTCCACGCTGCGCAGCCCGGCGTCGATCATGCGGTTGACGGCGTTGACCCCACCGCCACCTACGCCGACCACCTTGATCACGGCCAGGTAGTTGCTCTGTGGCGGAACGGTCATGGACTCCCTCGACGTCGGGTCGCCGGCAAGCCACGGACGATGATCGTCGCTCCCCCTCGCTCCACCGACACAGCGAACATGCCGCGCCGACTCTCTCAACCTCCATCGGAGGTTGAGAGGCAGGAGCGGCGCTCACACACGATAGGGGTGGCGCCGGACGTGGTCAAGCAGGCGCCGGCGGGCGGACGCGCCCTTCACGGACCCGAGACGGCCGGCGCGACGTTCGGCGGCGCGAACCGACCACCTGAGCCCGAGCGTGGACGCGCCCTTCACGGACCCGAGACGGCCGGCGCGGCGGGCACGCTCACGTCGACCGTGTCTCCCGGGTGCACGAGCCCACGCGCCAAGAGCGCGGCCACCGCCTCGTACTTGACCGAGAGCTGCGACGTGCTGCCCAGCCGCACGGTCGCCGGTACGGCCAGCTGCAGGTCCACCTGGCCCCCGGCGCCGGCCTCGATCGCGGACACCTGGGCGGCGAAGGCCCGGGGCAACGTTGCCGCGACCGCCAGGGCCGGCCCCGCCCCGGCGCCGACGGCCCGGCCGGGCGCGCCGGGCACGACCGGCACGTGCAGCTCGATCAGCCCCGGTGGCGGCGAGGCGACCGTCGCCAGCACGCGCCCGGTCACGTCGACCTCGGCGAAGCCGCCCGCCGGCCGGGCAACCACGAGGCGCGGCGTGCGCTCGACCACGGTCACCTGCACCCCGTCGGGCCAGTGCCGGGCCACCTCGGCCCGCAGCACCCAGGGAAGCCGCGCCACCGCAGCCGCCGCCCGGCCCGGGTCGACGTCGATCAGCGGGGGGTGACCGGCCAGCCCCGCCGCCTCGACCACTGCCGCCCGAGACGTGTGCTCGGCCCCGACCACGGTGACCACCCGCGCCGAGAAGGGCCCGGTGTGCAAGAGCCCCCACCCCGCCGCCCCCAGGCAGGGCAGGGCGAGGCCGGCGGCCGCCATCGCCAGGCGCCGCCGGCCGCGCCGCCTGGCCACCGCCGCCCGGCGGGCCCCGATCCGGGGGTCGACCCCGGCCCGTGCACCACCTGCGTCGAGCCGGCGCGGGGCCGTGGCCGGTCGCCGGACGCGCCGGGCGCGTGCTCGGGCTGCCCCGGCCGCCCAGCGGGCAGCGGTCCACCGGGCGAACGAGCGCGCGCGACGTCCCCGGGCAGCACCGGGCGGCAGCGGCGGACCCGCTGGAGGCCGCACAGCCCGCGAGGTCCCCGTCGGTGCCCTCACGGGTACCGCTCCTCGCTGTCGGGGCGGGCACCGAAGCCGACCAGCTGCACCTCTGGCTCGAGCACCACGCCGCACGAGCGGGCCACCTCGGCCTGCACGTGGCGGATCAGCCGGTGCACGTCGTCGGCGGAGCCGCCCTCGTCCGCCTGGATGAAATTGGCGTGCTTCTCCGACACCCGAGCCGTGCCGAGGCGGTAGCCCTTGAGCCCCGCTGCCTCCACCAGCTGGCCGGCCGAGGCACCCGGGGGGTTGGTGAAGACCGACCCGGCGTTGCTCCCGCCCGGCTGATGGCGGCGGCGCCACCGCACCACCTCGGCCAGCACGTCGCGCCCCGCCTGCCGGTCGCCGGCAGCAAGCTCGAGCTCGGCCCACAGGACAACCTGGGTGGCGGTCAGCGACGAACGCCGGTAGCCGAGCTCGAGGCGTGCCGCGGCGTCCTCGCCCCCCTCCTCTCCTGCCAGGTCCATCCACCGGTACCGGCGGAGCACAGCCGCGGTGTCCGAACCGTGGCCGCCGGCGTTCATGCGCAGCGCGCCGCCCACCGAGCCGGGAACCCCCACAGCCCACTCGAGGCCCCGCAACCCTGCCTCGACCGACCGCCGTGCCACCACGGGCAGCCCGGTGGCGGCCCCGGCCCGCACGAGAACCGGCTCCCCCGGCGCCCCCGGCGGATCGGGCAGCGCCACCCACTCGAACCCGCGGCCCAGGCGGACCGCCAGGCCGTCGAACCCGGCGTCGGCCACCAGGAGGTTCGAGCCCTTGCCGACCACCAGCACCGCGACCCGCCGGCCCCGCAGGGCCCTGCGGACCGAGTGCAGGTCCTCCTCGCTGTGTGCCTCCACGAACAGGGCGGCCCGACCACCGACGCGATAGGTCGTGAGGGCACCGAGGGGGTGGTCGACCCGGGCAAGCGGACCGAGCGCGGCGGCGACGAGCGCCAGCTCCGGCTGCAGGGCGCCGGCCCGGTCGATGGCGGGCCGGCTCACCACGACGGGTCCGCCAGGAGCTCGTCGGGCAACGTGGTGAGGTCGCCGGCGCCGAGCGTCAGGCACAGGTCGCCGGGCCGCAGGAGGGAGGCGACCAGGCCACGGAGCTCGCCGCGCTGCGGTGCGTAGTGCACGGCCACCGCCGGGTCCGAGGAGGCCACGGCGTCGGCCACGAGGCGCCCCGTCACGCCGGCGAGGGGTGGGTCGCCGGCGCCGTAGACGTCGGTGACCACCACCACGTCGGCAGCGGCAAGGGAGCGGCCCAGCTCGCCGGCCAGCGCTTCGGTCCTCGTGTAGCGGTGCGGCTGGAAGACGGCCACCACCCGCCGGGCGCCGAGGGCCCTGGCGGCGGCGAGCGTGGGAGCGACCTCGCCGGGCAGGTGGGCGTAGTCGTCGACGAATGTGACGCCCCTGGCCGCGCCGCGCCGCTCGAAGCGCCGCGGGACGCCGGTGAACCGGGCCAGGCCCGTGGCCACCTGGCCGAAGGTGGCGCCGAGCTCCATCGCGGCTGCCGCCGCCAGCGCGGCGTTGGCGGCGTTGTGGTGCCCGGGGATGGGAACCGACAGGGTGCCGAGAGGTCCGGCCGGTCCGGCCAGCTCGACGCGCGCCCCCGAGGGGCCGGTCTCGACGGCCGTCATGCGGTAGGTCGCCGCCGGCCCGGTGCCCACGCCGCAGGCCCCCACCCGCTCGCCGAGGCTCGCTGCCACCGGGTCGTCCGAGCAGACGACCACACGCGCCGAGCGGGCGACGAAGCGGGCGAACGCCTCGTGGAGGGCGGCGAGCGTGCGGTAGTGGTCGAGGTGGTCCGGCTCGACGTTGGTGAGCACGGCGAGGTCCGGGCGAAGGGCGGCGAAGCTGCCATAGCTCTCGTCGGCCTCCACCACGAGCCACTCCCCCGGTCCCCACCGGGCGTTGGTACCGAGGCCCGCGACGTCTGCTCCGACGAGGAACGAGGGACGCAGGCCGGCCGCCTCCAGCGCCACGACGAGCATGGACGCCGTGGTGGTCTTGCCGTGGGTGCCCGCCACGGCCACGCAGCGGCGCTGCGACGCCACGGCACCGAGCACCTCGGCCCGCGACCAGACGGCAACCCCCCGGCGGCGGGCCTCGGCGAGCTCAGGGTCGCCGGGGGGCACGGCTGGGGAGGCGGTCACGAGTTCGGCCCCTGCCACCAGGTCCGGGCAGTGCCCGGTCGCCACGGTCACCCCCCGTGCCGCCAGGCGTTCGAGCACGGGCGACGCCTGGAGGTCGGTCGCCGTCACCTGATGGCCCATGGCGCAGAGCACGGCGGCGAGCCCGCTCATGCCGGCGCCCCCCGCCCCGACGACATGGACCCGGCACCCCGGCGGCAGCGAGCGGGTCCCCTCGCCGTCGGGTGGCAGGCAGCGGTCAGGAGACACGGTCCACCCGGTGGCGGCACGTGCGGCTGTGACCTCGGGGGCGGGGGCGGGCGCAACGCTCGACCAGGTCGGCCACGCGCGAGGCGGCATCCGGGCGCCCGAGGGCGCGGGCCGCGCCCGCCATGGCGGCAAGCCGGTCGGGATCCGCGAGGAGCGCTCCGGCCACCGCGTCCAGGTGCTCGGCGTCGCACTCGGCGTCGGCCAGCATGCAGGCTGCTCCCGCGTCCACCAGGTGCCGGGCGTTGGCCGTCTGGTGGTCGCCGGGTGCACCCGGCAGGGGGACGAGCACCGCCGGCACGCCCGCCACCGCCAGCTCGGCCACCGTCATCGCCCCGGCGCGGCTCACGACGAGGTCGGCGGCTGCGTAGAGCAGGTCCATGCGGTCCTCGAAGGGCACCAGCCGGTGGCAGATGGCCACGCCGGCGGCCGGCGGAGACGACGCCCGGAGGGCGGCATAGTCGCGCCGGCCCGCAACCTGCACCACGGTGACGTCCGCGCGCCCGGACCACCGCCGGACGAGGCCGGCGACCGCCTCGTTGAGGCGGCGGGCGCCCAGGGACCCCCCCACGGTCACGAGCGTCCGGCGGTCGGGGGGGATGCCGAGCGCGGCGCGGGCCCGGGCGGCGCCTGCGGGCGAGCGCTCGACCGCTGCGATCTCGGCCCGGACCGGCGCGCCGGTGACCACCGCCCTCGGCAGCCCGGATCCCCCAGAGACGACCGCGCTGGCGGCAGCAAAGCGGCCGAGCAGCCGATGGGCGAGGCCCGGCACGACGTCGACGTTCACGAGCACGAGCGGGATCCGGAGGAGTACCGCCGCGGCAGCCGGCGGGAAGCTGGCGTACCCGCCGACCGACACCACCACCGCGGGCCGCCACCGGACGAGCAGCGCCGCAGCTCGCAGCGTGGCGACCAGGGCGCTCGCCAGCGCGGCCAGGTTGGCCCGCGCGGCCCCCGTGCCCCCGGCCCGCCGCAGTCCCCGGCCCGGGAGCAGGGTCACCGGGAAGCCCTCGGCGTCGAGGAGCACCGGCTCGTGACCGCGGCGCGAACCGACGAGCTCGATGGCAGCCCGGCCGTGGCCGCGGTCGGCGAGGGCCCGCGCCACGGCGAGCGCGGGCACGACATGGCCGCCCGTCCCCCCGCCGGCCACCACGGCGTGGCGGCGGCTGGCCGTCACCGCGGCGTCACCTCGCCGGGGGCGCCGGCGCGTGGCGCCGAGCCCGACGTGGCCCGGCATCGTCGTCGGGGCGACGCTCGTGGCGGGCGACGTTGACGAGCAGCCCGCTCGCCAGCATGGTGATCACGAGCGAGGAGCCGCCGAAGGAGATGAAGGGCAGCGGGATGCCCGTCACCGGCACCAGGCCGATCACCGCCCCGATGTTGATGGCAGCCTCGGCCGAGATCCAGGTCACGACCGCCACGGCCACGAGCGCCCCGAAGCGGTCGGGGGCCCGAAGGGCAGCCCGCAGGCCGAACCAGGCCAGGGCGCCGAGCAGCGCGACCACCAGGAGCGCGCCAAGGAGGCCGAGCTCCTCGCCGAGCACCGAGAAGATGAAGTCGGTGTGGGCGTTGGGCAAATAGCCCCACTTCTGGCGGCTCGAGCCGAGGCCGAGGCCGAAGAGGTGACCGGAGCCGAGGCCGATGAGGGACTGCGCCACCTGGTACCCCGAGCCCGACGCGTGCGCGCCCGGGTGCAGGAACGACAGGATCCGGCTCCGCCGGTAGGGCGACACCGCGGCCACCAGCACTCCCACGAGCGCCAGGCCGGCCAGCACCTTGGCGACGGGGCGCAGCGGCACCCCGGAGGCGAACAGGAGGGCCAGGGCGATGCAGCAGACGACGATGGCCGTCCCCATGTCGGGCTGCAGCACGATGAGCAGGGCCGCCGCCCCGGCAACGAGGAGCAGCGGACCGGTCATGGTGCGGTATCCGCTGCCGCGCTCGGCCCTGCGGGCGAGGAGGTCGGCACCGAAGAGGACGATGGCGAGCTTCATCAGCTCCGACGGCTGGAGGCGCAGCTGGCCGAAGCCGATCCAGCGGCTCGACCCCAGGGTCCGCACCCCGATGCCCGGGACTAGGACGAGCAGGAGGAGGAAGAAGGTGACGGCGAGCACCCCTGGGGCCAGCCGGCGCCACGAGCGGTAGTCGACCCGCCAGGCGGCGAGGAAGGCAAGGGAGCCGAGGGCCATCCAGATGCACTCGCGCACGAAGATGGCCCACGGCGACCCGTACAGGTCGAGGGAGACCACGCTCGAGGCCGACCCCACCATGACGAGGCCGAACACGCACAGGGCGGCCACCACCCCGACGAGCACGGTGGCCGTCGGGGCCGAGCGGAGCGCCATGACCCATCCCGCCGGCCCCGGCGCCTGCCGGGCCCGGCGCCGTGCGTCCTCGACTGCGCCCGACACCCCACCAGCCTCCCGCGCAGCGAGGCCGGGGCGGGGGATCCCGCCGACGGGGCGGTGCCCAGTCGTCACGCGATCCTCGCCACCGACAGGAACTCGCCGTAGAAGATGCCGAGGCCGAGGGCGGCGAAGAGACCGGCGAGGATCCAGAACCGGACGATGACCGTCGTCTCGGGCCAGCCGAGCAGTTCGAAGTGATGGTGGACGGGCGCCATCTTGAAGGGCCGGCGACCGAACGCCCGGAAGCCGATCACCTGCGCGATGACCGACAGCGTCTCGAGCACGAACAGGCCGCCGATGATCGGCAGCAGCAGGTCGAGGTTGAGCAGGAGGCACAGCGCCGCGAGGCCCGACCCGATGGCGAGCGAGCCGGTGTCGCCCATGATGATCCGAGCCGGTGCTGCGTTCCACCACAGGAACCCGAGGCAGGCACCGGCCAGGGCGACGGCGCACAGGGCCAGGTCGAGGGCAGCGGCGGGCAGCACGTGGTAGATCGCCTCGTGCCGGAAGATCCAGTAGCCCATGATCGACAGCACGGCGAAGCCCATGGTGGCCGAGCCTGCCGCCAAGCCGTCGAGCCCGTCGGTCAGGTTGACGGCGTTGGATGAGGCGACCAGCACTACGGCGGCGAAGACCACCCAGCCGGCCTCGCCCAGGTGCAGCCCTGGATCGACGGCACGGGTGAACGACAGGGCGGTGGAGGTGTGCGCCCAGTGCACGGCCAGCTCGGCGAAGACGACGGCTGCCGCCACCTGGGCGCCCAGCTTTCCGCGCTTGTTGAGCCCGAGGCTCCGACGGTGCCGGATCTTGATCAGGTCGTCGACCAGCCCGATCAGGCCGAACTCCACGACTGCCACCACGACGAGGTAGCCGGCGCGCGAGAACCGGACGTCGGGGCCGACGTGCCCCATGGCGTAGCCCATGACGACGGCGCCCACGATGGCCACCCCCCCCATGGTCGGCGTCCCCGCCTTGGCGAAGTGGTGGGCGGGCCCGTCCTCCCTGATGTGCTGGCCGATGCGCCGCCGCACCAGCCACCGGATGAGCAGTGGGCTTGCGAGGATGGCCACCCACATCGCCACGCCGCCCGACTCCATCAGCGACAGCACGGCTCAGCCCGCCCGCCGCGTGGAGCTGTTCCGGCCGAGCCACGCAGCGACCTCGGCCCGGTCGTCGAAGGGGAGGCGTCGCCCCCCGACCTCCAGGTGCGTCTCGTGGCCCTTGCCGGCCACCACGACCACGTCCCCGGGGCGAGCCTCGCCGAGGGCCAGGGCGATGGCGGCGCGCCGGTCCGGCTCCACCACGAGCCTCCCGCCCGCCCCGCCCCGGGCGCCGGCCACCACGTCTGCGACGATGGCGGCGGGGTCTTCGTGGCGCGGGTTGTCGGAGGTCACCACGGTCACGTCGGCCAGGCGACGCGCCAGTGCCCCCATCGCGGGGCGCTTGGCCCGGTCGCGGTCACCGCCACACCCGAACACCACGAGCACGCGGCCCGGCGGGGTCGTGCCCGCGACGAGGCGCCGGCCCTCCTCGAGCACCGCCTCCAAAGCCGCAGGGGTGTGCGCGTAGTCGACCATGACCCATGCCGGCGAGCCGTCGAGGGCGGGCCCGGCGACGATCTCGAGCCGGCCGGGCACCGGGCGGGCCCCGGCGAGGCCCTCGGCCACCACCTCGGGGTCGATCCCGAGGGCCACCGCCGCCTCGGCCGCCACCACGGCGTTGACGGCGTTGAGCGCGCCGGTGAGCCTGGTGACAACCCGCCGGTCCCGCCAGGCGAGCTCGGTGCGGCCAGGCGCCAGCACCAGGTCACCGACCAGGTGGCGCCCTACCTCGGTGACCGGTACCCCTGCGCCGGACGCCCGCTCGGCCAGGCGGCGCCCCCACTCGTCGTCGACGTCGACGACGGCCCGCGCCGCCCGCCCTGGCGCGAACAGCAGGGCCTTTGCCTCGAAGTAGGCCTCCATGGAGCCGTGGAAGTCGAGGTGGTCGTGGCTCAGGTTGGTGAAGACGGCCACGTCGTAGCGGATGCCGTCCACCCGTGCCTGGGCCAGTGCGTGGGAGGAGACCTCCATGGAGACGGCCCGACGGGCGGGGGGCGTGGGGCTGTCGCGGACCTCGGCCAGCAGGCGCTGGAGCTCCACCGCCTCGGGGGTGGTCCGGACCCCTCCGAGCGTGCCGAGAACGGTCACGCCGTAGCCGGCACGCTCGAGCACGGCGGCCACCAGGTGCGCGACCGTGGTCTTGCCGTTGGTCCCGGTGACGCCCACCATGGTGAGCGACCGTGCCGGGTGGCCGTAGAAGGCTGCCGCCGCCCTCGCCATGGCCGACCGCGCGCTGCCCGGACGGACGAGTGCCTGGGGAACCGCCGGGCGCACGGCCACGAGGCGCTCGCACAGCAGCCCGACGGCCCCGCGTGCCACCGCCTCCCCCGCATGGTCGTGCCCGTCGGCAACGGACCCGGGGACGCAGCAGAAGAGGTCGCCGGGGCGGACGCGCCGGCTGTCGTGCTCGACGCCCTGCACGTCGACCGTGGGCGGCGCGCCGGCCCATTCGAGCACCTCGACCTCGTCGAGCAACAGGTTCATCTGCACGGGAACGGGCGAGCACGCCGGTCGGCGCCGCCAGCGGACCGTCCGCAGGGCGCCGAGCCGACTGGGGGATGGTAGCCCGGCCAGTGGTGGGGCACGGGGGGTCAGGTGATGTCTTGGCGCTGCGTGGCCGCTGGCGGCGAGGCCGGCTGGCCGCGCGTCGGCGCGCCGGGGGTGGTGGGGATGTCGTACCGGTGGAGGGCATCGCCCATGATCTGGGAGAAGACCGGGGCCGCCACGGTGCCTCCGAAGATCGGCGTCGGGCGCTCGAGCACGACGATGGCCGACAGCACCGGGTGGTCGGCGGGCGCGAAGCCGACGAAGGTGGCCATGTAGGCGCCCGGGATGTACCCGTCGTGACCAGGCGTCGGCATCTGGGCCGTGCCCGTCTTGCCCGCCACCGTGTACCCGGGCACGACGGCGGCCGTGCCCGTGCCCTGCTGGACCACCTGCTCGAGCATGCTCGTGAGGGCCGCGGCGCTCCCCGGCGACATCACCCGGCGCGCGGCGGGCGCCGGCAGGGCACGAACCTCGCCACCGGCGCCGACGGTCCCTCGCACCAGGCGAGGCTGGACGAGCACACCGCCTGCCGCCACGGCGTTGTAGGCGTCGAGGACCTGCTGGGCGGTCACCGCGTCGACCTGGCCGATGGGCAGCGAGACCATGTCGGTGGGCACGAACCCGGCCGCGCCGGCGAGGATCCCCGGCGACTCGCCGGGGAAGTGGAGCCCGGTCGTGGAGCCGAACCCCAGCTCGCGCACCTCAGCGAGCAGCCGCTGCTCGCCGACCGACAGGGCGATCTCCGAGGTGCCGATGTTCGAGGACTGCGCCAGGATGTCGGCGGCCGTGAGGCGCTCGGTGGGATGCGGCTCTGCGTCGTGGAAGACCGACCCGTCCAAGGTGATGTGGTCCGGCACCGAGAAGGTGGTCGCGGGGGTGATGAGGCCGTTGTCGAGCGCGGCCGAGAAGGGCACCACCTTGAAGACCGAACCCGGCTCGTAGAGGCGGGTGACGGCCAGGTTGGACGCTGCCTCGTCGACGGGGCCCGACGGGCCGATGTCGACAGGCCCGGCCTGCGGCGATGCCGGCAGGGGTGCCGCGGGCGGGTCGGGGTGGGTGGCGACCAGGTTGGCTACCGACAGCAGCTCGCCCGTCCGGACGTCCATGACCTCGGCGATGCCGCTGCGCGCGCCGGTGGCGACCATCTGGGCCGCCAGGGCCTGCTCCGTCTCGTACTGCAGGGAGCCGTCGATCGTGAGCTCGAGGCCGGTGCCGGCGACGGCCGCCGCTCCCCTCCCGGGGCTCTGGGGCAGGACCACGCCGCCCGGGGACTCGTAGAGGGTCTCGTGGCCGGCGCGGCCGGCGAGCAGCTGGTTGAACTGGTACTCGATGCCGGCGGCGCCCCGGTGCGCAGCGTCGACGAACCCGAGCACGGGCGAGGCCAGGTTGCCGTTGGGCACGACGCGCATGGCGTCGGCGACGAGGGTGATACCCGGGAACGAGCGGGCGGCGACCCTCTGCGCCGTGGCGGCCGGCACCTGGGTGGCCACCCGCACGTAGCCAGAGGGCTGCCGCAGCTCGCCGGCGAGCTGACCGGCCGGCACGCCCAGCATCGGCGCCAGGGCCAGCGCCTCTTGGACCGGGTGCCGGATCAGGAAGTCGTCCGCGATGACGTCGTCGGTCGGCACCGACATGGCCAGGACCCGCCCGTCGCGGGTGTAGATGCCGCCGCGGAGCGCGGGGATGGTGACCGGCACGGTCAGCTGCCGGCTGGCCAGTGCCCGGTACTGGCCCGACCTCAGGACCTGCACGTCGACGAGGCGCCCCACCAGGACGAGGAGGACGGCCACCACCGCGAGCCGCATCACGCGCACCCGGTCGGCGACCCGGGCGCGAGGAAGCGGGCCGGCGTGGCCGGGCACGACCCGGTGCAGGCGTGCCACGGGCCGCTCGGCAGCCGCCCCGGGCGCCCACCGATGGACGGAGGGACGACCTGCACGCTGCAGGGGGTGCGCGCCCGCCGCTCCCGTACGTGGCCGGCGCTGCGGGTGAGCCGGCACCAGACGTGCGGACGCACGGCGCCCCGCCTGCCCTGGGGCCCGGCCAGTGCCGGCGGCGCCACCGGAGCGCCGCGGCCCGCGCTCGAGAAGCCTGGTCCCGGGGTGGCTCACTTGGCCGCTGGCGGGGTCGCCGTCGAGCCCGCGCCCTGTGGCGCCGAGCCCGTGCCGAGCGGCACGTCGAGCGGCACCGAGGGCACCTGGGTGACCTGGGTAG
>DATGLW010000068.1:0-2632 GCA_035293965.1 Acidimicrobiales bacterium | reverse complement strand
GCCGCCTGCCCGGGCTTGGCCGCGCCGGCGATCACGGTGGGCACCGTGGGTGGCGCCAGCAACCAGGCGATCGCCAGCTCGAGCACCGTGTGGCCCCGCTCGGCCGCCCACGCGCTGAGCGCCTCGAGACGGTCGAAGGCGCGCTCGGAGAAGAGCCGTTCCCGGACGCTGTCGTCGACCTGGTCGGTCAACCGGGTCCCGCTCCTCGGCACGGCCCCACGCCGGTACTTGCCGGTGAGCATCCCGCTCGCCAACGGGTAGTAGGGCACGAAGGCCATGCCGAGGCGCTCGCAGGCCGGCACCAGCTCGCCGAGCGCGCGCCGTTGGAACAGGTTGAGCGGGGCCTGGAGGCTCACGAGCCGCGGCAGGCCCTCCCGCTCGGCGACCGCTCTCGCCTCCTCGAGCTGCTGCGCCGAGAAATTGCAGCAGCCGACCTCGCGCACCTTGCCGGCGGCCACCAGCTCCCCGAGGGCACCGAGCGTCTCGTCGATCGGGACAGACGTGTCGGGGAAATGGACCTGGTACAGGTCGACCCGGTCGGTGCCGAGGCGGCGCAGGCTCTCGTCGATCGCCTGGCGGGCCCAGCGGGCGCTCGCGCCACCGCGTGCCCCCGCGTCGCCGTGGGGACGGGCGCCGAACTTCGTCGCCAGGACCACCTCGTCGCGCCGGGTGCGCAGCACCGTGCCCAGGATCTCCTCGGAGCGGCCCCAACCCTCGGGATCGGTCGGGTCGGCGTAGTTCGAGCCGTACTCGTCGGCCGTGTCGAGGAAGCCGATCCCCGCGTCGATCGCCTCGTTGACGATGCGGACGCTCGTCGCCTCGTCGCAGGCCTTCGTCCCGAACTGGTTGCAGCCGAGGCCGACTGCGGTGACCTCGAGACTTCCGATCGTGCGGCGTTCCATCACATCCCACCCTCCTCTTCGATCGCACTCTCCTCGTCGACGTGGTGTCGCATGGCCATCTCGCGCATGGTCACCTCAGGCATGGTCGTCTCGGGCATGGTCACCTCGGGCATGGTCATCTCGGGCACGGTCGTCTCGGGCTCACGACGTGGTCATCCCGGCGTCGACGGCCAGGGCGGCGCCCGTCACGCCGCTCGACGCCTCCGAGCAGAGCCAGGCCACCAGCGCTGCTGGCTCGTGAGGCTCGAGCAAGCGCTCGAGCAGCTGCTGGGAGGCAAAGGCCTCCGGCGACTCGAGCCCGTAGAGGCGGGCCGACTCCGCGAGCACGGCGGTGCGCGTCGACCCCGGGCACACGGCGTTGGCGGTCACCCCGGTGCCGGCCAGGTCGGCCGCCAACCCCTTTACGAAGCCCACCGCGGCGTGCTTGGTGGCCCCGTACGCGGCCAGCCGCCGGAGCCCGAGGGCGGCAGCGGCCGACGCCACGACCACCACCCGGCCCTGCCGTGGTGCCGGGGCCTCGAGCAGCACCGGCACGGCCGCACCGGCCAAGTGGCGGACGCCGTTCACGTTCACGTCGAAGAGCAGGTCCCAGCAGCCGTCGTCCATCTCCCACACCGGCGCCCCGCCGGCCACCACGCCGGCCACCGCCACCGCTGCATCCAGGCCGCCGAAGTGGTCCCGCGCCGTGGCGACCGCCGCCTCCATGTCGGCCCGCGACCGCACGTCGCCCACAACGGGCACCACGGCGCTTGCATGGCGATCGGCCACAGCCTCCAGTTCGGCGTGGGTGCCGAGCGGATAGGGCAACGTGGGGTCGTCGGCGCAGACGTCGACGGCCACGACCCTCCAGCCCGCCGAGGCGAGGGCATCCACGGTGGCCGCGCCGATCCCGCGGGCTGCGCCGGTCACGACCGCCACCCGCGTCACGGCGCCCTCAGGCAAGGCGGGCCTGCCGAGCGCCCCCGGACGAGCGCGGTCACCGCGGCTCCCCGGACGAGCGCGGTCACCGCGGCTCCCCGGCCAAAGCCGGTCGCACGGTCTCCCCCGCCGGGCCGGTGCGCTCGACGGCGTCGCGCCACCACCGGTCGACGTCGGCGACGAGCGAGGACACGAGCATCTCCAAGAGGTGCTCGCCCTCCGCCGCGCTGGCATGCCGAGGATCCCCGAGCACGCCGCTCGGCGACACGGCGAGCATGCCGTGACGCCGCAGGTCCGCCAGCAGGACTGCCAGTGGCTCGGTCCTGCCGCGCACCACCTCGCCCGTGCGCACGGCCTCGGGGTCCAACGCGAGCATGAGGGATGTTTCGGTGCGCCCCGCATGGGCGTCGCCCCCGGGCACCCGGACCGGCCACACGAGCAACGGCCGTCCCTCGACGCGACAGCGCGCGGCGGCACGGGCCAGCGCCTGCTCGTTGCCACCGTGGCCGGACACCACGACCACGCCGCGGAAGGTTGCAGTTGCCGAGCGGACCAGCTCGACCACGAGGTGTTCGAGCACCCAGTGGCCGATCGAGACGGTGCCGGGGAACCCGGCGTGCTCCCCGCTCGCTCCGTACGCAACGGGTGGGCCCGCGACGACGGCAGGGCGCCGGACCGCCAGGGCGCGCACCAGCGCCTGGGCGACCTGCAGATCGGTGTCGAGCGGCAGGTGGGGGCCGTGCTGCTCGACCGAGCCGACAGCCACTGCCAGCACGCTCCCGTTCGAGCGCGCCACCTCGGGCCATGTCCGA
>DATGLW010000067.1:0-6842 GCA_035293965.1 Acidimicrobiales bacterium | reverse complement strand
GTCAAGACCCACGAAGGTGGTGTCAGGATGGGGGAGGCGATGGGACATGGCTGGCTCCTTCAGTGTGTGGCACCGCCCGAATGGGTGACCCACGTCGGATCAACCTTGGCTGAACGGCGCCAGCCGTTCCATCGTCACTGATCGCGGGCATGATGGCTCGCGTGCCAGACCGCCGGGGCCAGGGGGCTGCCCGCCGGGGCGAGGGGGCTGCCCGCCGGGGCGAGGGAGCTGCCCGCCGGGGCCCGACAGGCCCACGCTGCGCCCCGGCTGGGATCGTGCTCACCCCCGGCGCCGGCAGCGGCCGCGACCATCCCGCGCTCGTCGCCATCGAAGAGGCCCTCGCCCCCCGTGGGATCACCACCCGGCGGGTGGACTTCCCCTACCGCCTGGCCGGCCGGCGGGCACCGGACCGCCCGGCCGTGCTCGTGGCCGCCGTGCGCGAGGCGGCCGCCGAGCTGGCCGCGTCGCTCGGGGTGGGCACCGAGCAGATCGCCCTGGGCGGCCGGTCCATGGGGGGCCGGATGTGCTCGGTGGCCGTGGCCGAGGGGCTCCCCGCAGCGGCGCTCGTGCTCATCAGCTATCCCCTCCACCCTCCCGGCCGCCCGGACCGGCTGCGCACGGAGCACTTCGGCGAGCTGCGCGTACCGTGCCTGTTCGTGTCGGGAACCCGCGACGCCTTCGGGTCGCCCGCGAAGATCGAACGGGCCGCAGCAGCCATTCCCGGCCCGGTCACCCACGTCTGGCTCGAGGGCGGCGACCACGCCCTCAAGCGGCGCGACGCCGAGGTGGCGGCAGTGGTGGCGGCCTGGCTGGCCGGCCCGTGAAGCGCTGGCGGGGCACCTGACACGGGGGCCGACGCGCGGCGCCCCTGGGGTGGCGCGGCGTGGCCCGGGAGCAGGTCATGGCAGGAGCAGCCGGGCGAGGCGCCCGATCATGACCCGGACCCCGACGGCCCCCATGATGACCAGGTACGCCGCGTGCCCGAGGAGCGGCCACCCGAAGATGCCCAGGTCGAGCCCCCGCAGGAGCGCCACCCCCTGGTAGAGGGGGGTGGCCCGCACCACGAGCTGGAGCCACCCCGGGTACACGGCCAAGGGATAGAAGGTGGCCGAGAAGAGGAAGAGCGGCAGGACCGCGAGCGACACCATGTCGAAGTCCTGCCAGCTGCGCATGAACGACGTGGCGGCCATGCCGGCGCCGGCGAAGGCCAGCGTGACGAGCAGCGCGGCCGGGAAGCACAGGACCATCCAGGGCGACGCGCCGTAGCCGAGCACCGTCATCACCACGAGGAAGGCCCCCGCGTAGAGCCCGCCGCGGATGAGGGTCCAGGCGAGCTCGCCGAGCGCCACGTCGGGGGGCCCGAGTGGTGTGGAGAGCACCGCCTCGTAGGTCTTGGCGATCTTGAGCTTGAAGAAGATGTTGAAGGTTGCGTCGAACACCGCTCCGTTCATGGCCGCCGACGCCAGGAGACCCGGGGCGACGAACACCGTGTAGGGCACCAGGCGTCCGCCGACCACCAGCGGGCCCACGAGGTGCGTGAGGCCCACGCCGATCGAGAGCAGGTAGAAGAACGGCTCGAAGAAGCCCGACACGAGGTAGATCCAGCCGCGCCGGTAGACGAGCACGTTGCGCTCGACGATGCGGCCTGCCCGGCGGGCGCCCACGAGGGCGGGCGGCGTGAGGCGGAGCGGGAACGGCGCCGGGCGGGGGCCCGTGCCGGCGGGCGGCGCCGCCCGGCTCACACCACCAGCCTCCGCCGGTAGGTGCCGCGCGCCGCCGCGTAGCCGGCCGCAGCCAACCCCACGAGGTAGCCGGCGTGGCCGGCGGCCGGCCAGAGGGCGCCCTGGCCGAGGACGAGCATCCTGCACAGGGCGACCCCGTGGTAGAGGGGCGTCGCCGCTGCCACCGGCTGGAGCCAGCCCGGCAGCTGCGACGTGGGGAAGAACGTGCCCGAGAACAAGAAGAGCGGCACCAGGCCGAACCGGTAGAGCGTCGTGAAGGGCACGTCGTTGTCCACCCGGGCGGCGAATGCCGAGACCGGGGCGGCGAAGGCGAGCCCCGTCGCGAGCGCCGCCAACAGGGCGAGGGGGGCCAGCGGCGAGGCGACCGTGCCGAACGCGGCCATGACGGCGAGGAAGATGCCGCCCACCATGGCGAGGCGCACGGCGATCCAGCCCAGGTGCCCGAGGAGCACGTCGGCCACGCGCAGCGGGGTGGCGAGCATGGCGAAGTAGGTCCGCGTCCACTTGATGGCCCCCATCACCGGGTACATCGACTCGTTCGCGCCGATCTGCATGGCAGTGGCGGCCAGGAGGCCGGGGGCCAGGAAGTCGAGGTACTCGACGCCCCCGACGCGGTGGGCGTGGTGGTTCACGAGCGTCCCGAGGCCGATGCCCATCGCTGCCAGGTACAGCACCGGGAAGAGGAAGCTCGTGGTGAGCGAGCTCCGCCAGGTCCGCTTGTACTGGTAGGCGTAGTAGCCGAGGGACCGCAACCACAGCGGCGTCGGCTGGCGCGCCCGGTCGCCGCCGGCAGCTGCGGCCCGCGGTACGGCCTGCGGCACGGCTCCCGCTCCCCCCACCCCCCTGGGTCCCCTCAATCGACGAGCGTCCTGCCCGTGAGGCGCAGGAACACGTCTTCGAGTGTGGCGCGGCGCACCAGGACCCGCTCGGGCTGGGGCCCGGTGCGCTGCACCTCGGCCAGGGTGCGGTCGCCGTCGTCGGTGTAGAGCAGGACACGGTCTGCCAGGACCTCGGCGCGCTCGACCAGCTCGAGGGCGCGGGCGAGCTGCCCGTGGCCGTCGCCCGTGCGCAGCTCGACCACGTCGCGTGTGGCGTACCGGGCGATGAGCTCGTTGGGGGTCCCCTCGGCGGCGACGCGGCCGTGGTCCATCACCACGAGGCGGTCGCAGAGCTGCTCGGCCTCGTCCATGTAGTGGGTGGTGATCACGAGGGTCACCCCGTCGCGCTTGAGCCGGTAGAGCCGGTCCCACAGCAGGTGGCGGGCCTGGGGGTCGAGGCCGGTCGTCGGCTCGTCGAGGATGAGCAGCTCCGGGTCGGACACGAGGGCTCGGGCGATGGTGAGCCGGCGCTTCATCCCACCCGAGAGGGGCTCCACCTTGTCGTGCGCTCGCTCGGACAGCTGGGCGAGCTCCAGCAGGCGTGCGGCACGCTCGCGGATCTCGCGCTTGGGGAGGTCGAAGTAGCGGCCGTAGACGACGAGGTTGTCGAGGACGGTCAGCTCGAGGTCCAAGGAGTCCTCCTGGGGGACCAGCCCGATGCGGGCCCGGATCTCGGGACCCTGCGTGCTCGGGTCCATGCCGAGCACCCGCAGGCTGCCGCCGCTCACCGGCGACATGCAGGCGATCATCCGCATGGTCGAGGTCTTGCCTGCGCCGTTCGGTCCGAGGAACCCGAACGACTCGCCCCGGCCGATCTCGAAGTCCACCCCGTCGACGGCCACGAAGTCGCCGAAGCGCTTGGTGAGCCCCCTCGCGACGACCAGGTGGTCAGTCGCTCCTGCCTGGGCCGGCGAGGGAGCGCCGGCCTGTCGCTGGTCGACGGCGGGAAAGCTCATCGCGGGCCACGCTACCCGCGTGCCGACGCCGGCCCGATGGGCGGCGACGGGTCCGGCGCCGTGGGGCCGTCAGCCCCCGACCGAGCCCGGCCCGGGCCCCGGGGTCGGCTGGGCGTGGGACCCAGGGCTCGAGGCGTCCACGCCCAGCGAGGCCTGCGGCCCCGGGGGGTCCGCCCCCTGCCAGTCGGGAGCCCACGACCCGTCGTCCGCCTTGCGAAAGAGCGGGATCGCGCCTAGGGCGTGGACGAGCCCGGCGTCCTCGCCGAGGGCCTCGCGCCACGCCGAGCCCTCCGTCACGAGCGCCCCGACCGCCACCGGCTCGGCGCCGACCCGCCGCAGCAGCGCCAGGGCGGCCTTGGCGGAGCCGCCGGTCGAGATGACGTCGTCGACGATCGCCACTCGGCGCCCCGCGACGGCCGGCACGCGGGCCCGGTCGAAGAGGAGGCGTTGGCGGCCGGCCGTGGTGATCGAGGTCACGGGCTCCGCCAGAGCGTCGCTGAGGTGGATCTTGGGCGTCTTGTGGAGGATCACGTAGTCGTCGAGGCCCAGGGCCCTCGTCACCTCGATGGCGAGAGGGATCCCCATCGTGGCCACCGACACCACGATCTCCACCCCCCTTGGCTCGAGCAGCCGCGCGAGCTCGGCGCCGGCGCGCTCCGCGAAGCCCACCCCGTAGTCGACGGTGATGAGCAGCGCGATGGCGAGGTCGTCCGCGATGGCGGCCAGGGGCACGCGAAGCTCCTGCGTCCCGACGCGGACGGGAAAGGTCCCATGCTGGGCGGCCATGGTGCGACTGTGGCTCCCGCGTGCCACGACC
This sequence comes from Acidimicrobiales bacterium, assembly GCA_035293965.1. Classification (GTDB taxonomy): domain Bacteria; phylum Actinomycetota; class Acidimicrobiia; order Acidimicrobiales; family RAAP-2; genus DATGLW01. The sequence goes on along the minus strand of DATGLW010000067.1, from coordinate 2,449 downwards.
GCAAGTACGCCCCTCAGCGGACCTCGAAGGCCCGCTCGCCCCGGGGCACGTCCTCTTCGATCTCGACGCCCATGACCCGCGCCGCGGGCGGCCCCGTCCTGCACCAGGCGACGAGCTCCTCGACGGCCTGCACCGGCCCCTCGAAGACAGCCTCGACCCGCCCGTCGGAAAGGTTGCGGACCCAGCCGCCGAGCGCCGCCGCCCGTGCCCGGCGTGCGCAGGACAGCCGGAAGCCCACTCCCTGGACCGCCCCCGCGACCACCACCCGGCGCCGCACGGTGGCGGCGGGGTCAGTGGATCCGGCGCTCGTGGCCATGCCAGTACGGGGCCCGCAGCTCCCGCTTGAGGATCTTGCCGGTCGGTGTCCTCGGCAGGGCGTCGACGAGCTCGACCGAGGTCGGGCACTTGTAGTGGGCGAGGCGCTCGCGGCAGTACGCGACGAGGTCCGCTGGCGTGACCGCCTGCTCCCCCGGCGGCGGCGGCGCGGCCACCACGAGCGCCTTGACCGTCTCGCCCCAGCGGTCGTCGGGCACGCCGATGACCGCCGCGTCGGCCACCTGGTCGTGGGAGAGGAGCACGTTCTCGACCTCGGCCGGGAAGACGTTCTCGCCGCCGGTCACGATCATGTCCTTGATGCGGTCGTGGAGGAACAGGTACCCCTCCTCGTCGAGGTAGCCGGCGTCGCCCGTGCGCAGCCAGCCGTCAGGGGTGAGCACGCGCGCCGTCTCGTCGGGGTGGCGGAAGTAGCCGAGCATGTTGAGCGGCGAGCGAGTCCAGACCTCTCCCACCTCCCCCGCCGCCACGTCCTTGCCGGTGTCGGGGTCGACGATGCGCAGCTCCACCTCCGGGTACGGCCGGCCGGCGGCGCGCAGCAGGTGCCGGCGCGGGCCTTCGGGATCGTGGTCCTCGGGCGCGAGGGCGCAGATGGCGCCGGTCGTCTCCGTGAGACCGTAGAGCTGCGCGAACCTGCAGCGGAACGTGCGCAGGCAGCGCACCAGCAGGTCCTCGGAGATGGGCGAGGCGCCGTAGAAGATGGTGCGCAGGCTCGAGAAGTCGGCGGTCTCGACGCCGGGGGTGGCCAGCACGAACATGAGCGCTGCGGGCACGACGAAGGTGTCGGTCACCCCTTCGGTCACCACCAGGCGGATGAGCTCGGCGGGGTCGACGTCGCGCAGGATGACCGAGCGGCCGCCGCGTGACATGGCGCACAGGGCCCACCCGGCGCCGCCGATGTGGAACAGGGGCATGGCGACGAGGCTCACGGTGTCGTCCGCGGCCCCGAAGCGGCGGTCGGCGGCCTCGACGGCGAAGGAGACGTTGGCGTTGGTGAGCATGGCTCCCTTGGGCAGGCCGGTCGTCCCCGAGGTGTACAGCTGCAGGGCCACCTCGCCCGGCGACGCCACGTGCCCGGGGTCGCGAGCCGGGCGGTCGGCGACCCAGTCGGTGAAGCGGACGAGGCGCCGGGAAAGCTCGGGACGCCCGGACCCGCGGTCGCCGGTGCTGTCGCCGAGCACCACCACCCGGCGCACAGAGGGACCGGAGCCGGCCGCGCTCGCCTGCGCCAGGTAGTCGGCGTGGACGACGAGCAGCGACGCTTCGGCGTCGTCGACGACCGCTGCCAGCTCGGGCGGGGCGAGGCGCCAGCTCACCGGCACCATCACCGCCCCGGCGAGCGCGGCACCAAAGGCGAGGTCGAAGAACGCCGCCCCGTTGCGGTCGACGAAGGCCACCCGGTCGCCCACGCCGACGCCCTCGGCGACCAGCGCCTGGGCGACCTGCGACGACCGCTCGAGCTGCTCGGACCACGAGCGGTGGAGCTCGCCGTCGACGAGCATGCAGGCATCAGGGCGCCTCGACGCCTGGGTGCGCAGCAACCCCGAGATCGTGTACGGGTCGTCCATCAGTCGCCTCCACGCGGTGCCGCCTGCGGGCATCACCGGGGATGTCGCCGCAGGCGGGCACACTGTAGGCCAGGCCTCGCGGGGATCAGCGCTGGGCAGTGCCCTCCGGAGAGTCCACGTGCTGCGCGCGCAGCTGTCCGACGGCCACGAGCTTGCCGTCGTCGGCACGGGTGATCCTGACCTCCCAGAGCTGCTGGGTCCGCCCCTGGTGCAGGGGCACGCCCTCGACCACCAGGCGCCCGGCAGCCACCGGCCGCAGGAAGTTGGTCACGTTTGCCACCCCGACCGCCGAGCGGCCCACGCGGGTGGCGGCTGCGTGAGCGCCCTGGCTCGCCGCCTCCTCGACCACCGCCGCGTACAGGCCGCCGTGGACGATGCCGTGAGGCTGGTGGTGCGCCGGGCCCACCTCGAGCCACCCCGCGACCCGGTCCGGCCCGACCTCGGTCAGGCGGAGCCCGACCAGCTCCATGAAGGCACTGGGCAGCCCGTGCGCCGGGCGTGGCTGCTCGGGCACGGGCCTCAGGCCCCGGATCGGTCCGAGCCGGACA
>DATGLW010000066.1:0-18854 GCA_035293965.1 Acidimicrobiales bacterium | reverse complement strand
GGGGGACGCGACGATCGCGGATGCGGTCGCCGCGCTGTCGCGGCTCGACATCGGCGCCCTCGTGGTTTCGCGGGACGGGGCGCGCATCGAGGGCATCGTGTCCGAGCGTGAGATCGTGCGTCGCCTCGCCACCGTGCGGGGAGCGGTCGTGGACGACGCCGTCGCCGCCGTCATGTCGCGCACGGTGCACACCTGCGGCCCCGACGACGAGATCGAATCGGTGATGTCGGTCATGACCCAACACCGCGTACGCCACGTGCCGGTCGTCCGCGACGGGGTTCTGTGCGGCATCGTCAGCATCGGCGATGTGGTCAAGAGCCGGATCAGCGAGCTCGAGCAGCTCCGGAGGGAGCTCGTCGAGTACATCACCGCCCGCTGATTGCGTGCCCCGGCGTGGGCTGCAGAGGCCGGCGCCTCGCGGCACCGGACGCCAGCCCCGCCCTCGAGCAGCGCCCCGAGCAGCGGGGACCGGCCACGCGGTTCCCGTCGCAAGGCCGGGGGCCGGCCACGCGGTTCCCGTCGCAAGGCCGGGGGCGGAGCCGGGCGCCGGGCCGTGCCGGCCTCGGGGAGCAGTCGGCACGAAGGCCTCGGGGAGCAGTCGGCACGAAAGCCTCGGAGAGCAGTCGGCACGAAACCGGGACACGAAACCGAGAAGTGGTGCGGACAGCCCTGCGCGGGCCACCATGGAGGCTTCCGCCGTCGACGCGCGTGCTCACAAGCCCGGCGGCGGAGCCGGCCCTGCATCCCGAGGCGGCGGAGCCGGAGGGCGGACTGGGACGGGGACCGGACGGCGGAGCCGGAGAGGACGGCGGATCGGAGAGGAGCCCCATGCCGAGGCAGAGGATCGTGGTGGGCGTCGACGGATCGGACGCCTCGAAAGAGGCCCTTCGCTGGGCAGCGGCCCAGGCCGAGGCGACCGGAGCCTCCTTGCGGGTGGTGATCGCCTGGGAGTTCCCGGCTGCGTGGGGCGGCGTGCCCCTCCCGGCGAGCTACGACCCGGAGCAGAGCGCCAGGCAGGCGGCCGAAGAGGTGATCGACGAGGTGCTCGGGGCGGACCGGCGCCCCGACGTGCGGTTGGACGTGGTCGAGTCGCGCCCGGCCCCCGCGCTCATCGAGGCGGCGCGCGGTGCCGACCTCCTCGTGGTCGGCAGTCGGGGCCATGGCGCCTTCACGGGCATGCTGCTCGGCTCGGTGAGCCAGCACTGCGTGGGCCACGCCCCCTGCCCGGTCGTCGTGGTGCGGGCCAGGCCGGAAGCCCCCGACGCCGGCGACCCCTGACGTGCCCGGCGTCGCGGCACGCCGCCCCGACGGAGGTGTCCGACCGTCAGTCGTGCTCGGGTTGCTCGTGGGCCAGGTGGGAGGCCGGCTCGAGCTGCAGCGTGGAATGGGCGACGTCGAAGTGGCCGCTCAGGCAGTCCTGGAGCTGGTCAAGCACCCGCCCGGCGCTGCCGTCGGCGAAGCAGCGGTCCGCCACGACGACGTGCGCGGACAGCACCGGCAGGTCCGAGGTCAACGTCCACGCATGGACGTCGTGGACGGCGAGGACCCCCGGCACGCGCCCGAGGTGGTGGCGTACCTGGTCCAGGTCGACCGACTCGGGCGTGCCCTCGAGGAGGACGTGGCCCGACGCGGCGAGGAGCTGCCAGGCAGAGCGCAGCATCAACGTCGCGACGAGCAGCGAGGCGATCGGGTCGGCCCGGCGGTAACCGAACGCCACGATGACGGCACCTGCGGTGAGGGTGCCGGCGAACGCGTACAGGTCGGTCAGCACGTGGAGGAGGGCGCCGCGCACGTTGAGCGTCATGCGCCGCGCTCTCGACAGCAACCATGCCGCGGACCCGTTGACGGTCACACCGGCGAGCGCCACCCCGATGAGCGCGACGCCCTCGACGGGCGGCGGCGAGGCCAGCCGGTGCGCTGCCTCGACGACCACGACGGCCGTCGCGACGAGGAGGGCGACGCCGTTCACGGCCGCCGAGAGGATCTCTGCCCGCTTCAGGCCGAAGGTGAAGCGCATGCTGGCCGGCCGCATGGCCAGCGAGGCTGCCCACGCCGCGCCGGCCAGGGCGCCGACGTCGGTGAGCATGTGGCCGGCGTCGGCCAGCAGGGCCAGCGAGCCGGAGATGACGGCCACGACGACCTCGACGCACATGAACGCGGCGATGAGGCCGAGCGCGGCGAACAGGTACCGCCGGTCCGCCTCGGCGTTACCTGGTGGCGCCCCGGGAGTGCCCGGGGCCCCAGACCCCGGGGCCCCAGACGAGGTCTCGGGCGGACGCGGCCCCGCCGATGGCGGGCCGGCGACACTCCGGCGGCGAAGGTTGCCGGAACCGGCGCCGCCGTTGCGCTGCGGGTCCCTGGTCACGCCTGCAGGCTAGATCGCTACCCGCGGGGCCCGGCATCCCGAGCCGCTGCCGGGCCGGGCGCCTGCGGGGTGCCCGGTGGCCCGATGCCCTGGCGGCGATGACCGTCGCCCGACGCTGGGTCGGCCCCGCGGCAGCGGCCGGCGCCGTTACCGCCGCCTGCGGGTACGCGTGGTGGGCGACGAGCCTCCATCCCTTCACCGTCACCGCGTACTGCACCGTCGCAGGTCCCGTCGCGCTCGTGCTCGCCGCCGCGATGCGTCGCACGCCCGGCACGAGCCGCCGCCAAGAGGTGGAGGGGGGCACCACGCAGGCGGCCGTCGCCACCGGTGGGCGAACGGGCATCGGCGTGCGCTCCGCCGGGCCGTGGCTGGGGCTGCTCTCCCTGGCCGTCTGCCTGGAAGCGGCCGCCCTGGCCCTGGGCGGGCGCTCCCGAATCGTGCCCACCGCGAGCACCGTGGCGGACCACGCCCTGGCCTGGCACGGCGTGCGCATGGTGCTCTTCCTCGCCTGGCTGGCCGCCGGGCTGGTGCCCTCGATCCGCCGGGTGCGCCGTGCCGGCGGGGGCTCGCGGCCGTGATCGTGACCGCGGTGTGGGTGGCGCTGGCCGCGGCGGCGGTCCTCCTCGACGTGCTCGCGCGATCGGGGCGGGCACCGTGGCCGACCCTCGGGCGGATCGGGTCGTCGATGGCCGCCACCCGCCGGCACCGCGTGCTCCTCGTGCTGGTCTGGGGCTACGTCGGTTGGCACCTCTTCACGCGCTACACCATTCCACGATGAGCCACCGGTGCCGCCGTTGACCGGCCCGCCTACCCAGGGTGTCGGGGAGGGGGCTGGCGGCGGCCCTCCCGGCGGCCCGCCGCCCTATTTCCGGGCGGTGGCTGTCGACTACGACGGCACGCTCGCTGAGCACGGGACCGTTGGGCGCGACGTGCTGGCGGCTGTCGAGCGTGCCCGGCAGCGGGGGCTGCGCGTGCTGCTCGTGACCGGACGGGTGCTCGACGACCTGCGCCAGGTGTTCCCCGAGGTCGACCGGCACGTGGATGCGGTCGTGGCCGAGAACGGCGCCGTCGTGGTGAGCCCGGCCGGCAAGAGGCTCCTCGCGCCGCCGGTCGACGACCGCCTGGCTGGCTCCCTGCGGGCCCGCGGGGTGGCGGCCAGCGCCGGCGACGTCCTGCTGGCGTGCGCCGGGGCAGACGAGCCCATCGTGCTGGAGGAGATCCGCCGGCTCGGCGCCGCCTGCCAGCTCGTGCGCAACCGCGCCCAGCTCATGGTCCTGCCCGAAGGGGTGTCCAAGGGCGCCGGGCTCCTCGAGGCCCTCGGCGACCTCGGCATCTCGCGCCACAACACGGTGGCCGTGGGCGACGCCGAGAACGACCTCTCCCTGCTCGCCGCCGCTGAGGTCGGCGTGGCGGTGGCCAACGCCGTCGAGGGCGTCCGCGAGCGGGCCGACCTGGTGCTCGAGCGCGCCGCGGGCGCCGGCGTGGCGGACCTCCTCGCGAGCGACCTCCTCGCGGGTGCGACGGCCCCCCTGCACCCGCCCCGCTGGCAGATCGTGGTGGGCGCCGACGACGCCGGCCACGACGTGGCCCTCCCGGCATCACAGCTCAATCTGCTCGTGTCCGGGGGGACGGGGGAAGGCAAGTCCTTCCTCGCCGGACTGGTGGTCGAGCAGCTCGTCGGCCTGGGCTACTCGCTGCTCGTGGTCGACCCCGAGGGGGACCACTCGGGACTCGCGCACCTGCGGGGCGTGGTGGTCCTGCGGCCGGCCGACGGGGTGTCGCCCCAGCTCGTCGGGCAACTGCTGCGGCACCGCTTCTCGACCGTCGTCCTCGACCTCGCCGGGCTCGGCGACGACGACCAGGCGGGGTTCCTGCGGCGTCTGGTCCCCGAGGTCCACGAGGTGCGGACCGCGGCCGGGCTGCCCCAATGGCTCGTCATCGACGAAGCGCACCAGGTGCTCGGCCGCAGAGGGGCGCCAGAGGTGCTCGACCCGGCCACCAGGGGCCACTGCATCGTCACGTACCGCCCCGAGGAGCTCCCAGCCGACGTGGCCACCACCGTCGACGCCCTCGTGGCCCTCACCGGGCCTCGACCCACCTCCGGGCTCGTCGACGTCGCCGCGGCCGTCTACGGCCTGCCGCGGGCTGACGTGGCCAGGCTCCTCACGGGACCACCCGGGCGGGCCCTGCTCGGATGGCGGGAGCACCCCCATCGGGCCGTCACCTTCACCATCGGCCGGCGGACATCGCCGCACCTCCGCCACGAGCGCAAGTACGACGCCGTCGGCCTCCCCGAAGAGCGCCGCTTCTCCTTCCGTGGCCCCGACAACGTCTTCACCGGGCGATCGGCCGGCTCCCTCGCCCAGCTCCACGCCGCCATCGCCGAGGCGGACCCCGAGGTGATCACCCACCACTGCGGGCGCGGCGACTTCTCGCGCTGGGTGGCCGACGTCCTGCACGACCCGTGGCTCGCCCGCGAGCTCGCGGCGGCAGAGGAGGCGATCCGGCGCGCCCCTGGAGGAGCAGTCCCGGCGGAGACGGCACGGACCCTGCGCGAGCGCCTGCTCGGCGTGCTCGGCCGCCGCGTGCGGCCGTGAACCCTCGCCGGGCGCGCCCCGCGAGTCACAGACGCCGGGGACCGGGGGGCCGGGGTTCGAGCAGACGGCGCCACACGGGAGTCCGCCGTGTCAGTCACACCGGCCTGCGGGTACCCGATCCATAATCAGCCGATAATCGCCATTATGTCAAGTACAGCCCGTGGGCTGCCCCGCGTGCCGGCGAGAGCCGAACGGTCCGGTGCCTGCCCTGTTGTGCCGCGGGTGCACGGCGGGCGGCCGGCTCAGGACCCTTGGAGCTGCCCGAGGATGACCGTGGTCGTCCTGCGGATGCCGTTCGTGTCGATGTAGGTGACGGTCACCGACTGGCCCGGCGACAGGCCGGCCAGCACGTCGGCGAGGGTGGAGACGTCCGGGGTGGCAGCGCTTGCGACCTTGGTGATGACGTCGCCCGCCTGCAGCCCAGCCTTCGCTGCCGCCCCTCCCGGCTGGACGCGCACGATGGCCGCCCCCGCCGGGTTGCCGTCGGGCCCGTAGGCGGTCGTCACCGTCACGTTGAGCGCGGCCCGGCCCGACTGGGTCACGGTGCCCTGGGTAACGAGCTGGCCGGCGATCCGGGTGACCGTGTTGGAGGGGATGGCGAAGCCGATGCCGGGCGCCGCGCTGCCCCCGAGCTCGGGGTCGACGGCGGCGAGCGTCGGGATGCCGACCACCTTGCCGTTGAGGTTCACGAGGGCGCCGCCACTGTTGCCAGGGTTGATGGCGGCGCTCGTCTGGACGGTCTGGGGCAGGGTGACGCCGCCACCCTCGCTGACCGTGCGCCCGACAGCTGACACGATGCCGTCCGTGACGCTGCTCTCGAGCCCGAGGGGGTTCCCGATGGCGAGCACGATCTGGCCGACCTGGAGGTTGCTCGAGTCGGCAAACTTCGCCGGCACGAGGCCACTGGGCCCGCTCACCCGTATGACCGCCAGGTCGTCGGGGGCAAAGGAGCCGACGAGGCTGGCGCGGAACTGACGGCCGCTGGCGGCGCTCACGGTGAACGACGTGGCCCCTGCAACCACGTGGTTGTTCGTGACGATGTCGCCCTTGTCGTCGTAGACGACGCCCGACCCGAGCCCCTGGTCGGTCGAGATCTCGACCACCGAGGGGCGCATGGTCCTCACCACGTTCACGAACGTCTGCTGGAGGGCCTGCGCCGAGAGGACCGGGGCTTGCTTAGTAGCCGAGCCGGCCGGGGCGCCGGCGCCGCCCGACAGGACCGCCACAGCCAGCACCGCCGCCCCGGCGGTTGCCGCCAACGTCGTGGCAACGGAACGGCCGGCGCCCGGCCAGCGCGGGCGCGGTCCCCGGCCGGCACCTGGTGACGTCGCCCCGCTGGGGCCTGCCCCGCTGTGGTCCGTTCGATTGTGGTCCGTCGCCATTCGCTCTCCTCTCCTGCCGCCCTTGTGGTGCTGCCACCGGTGCTGCCACCCTTGGGCGGAGCTTCGATTCGCCGCACGCCAGCCACGGTCTCGCCGCGCTCTTTGGTCCTCGTCGGCTCGGTCCTCGTTGGCCGTCGCCGAGCTGGCGGACGGCGCCCTCCCGCGCCGCCGGGCCCCGGTCCGTCGGCTCTCCGCCGAGACACTCTTTCCCACCCCTTCTCCCCTTGCACCGGCCCGCTGCGGCGCCTGCGTGGACCACCCATGGCCCGCGAGGGCCCAGGGGGTCTTGCCGGGCCAGCGCCTGCTCTCGGGCGTCGCCCGGTTGCTGCGCCTCAGGGCCCCGGGGTGCCGTGCGGCCCGCACGAGCGAGGGTCCCAGGGCGCCAGCTGCTCGACGGGCGGGGTCGGGGCAGCGAACGGGCCGCTCGCCGGCGGGCTGGTCGTCGGCGTCGAGGTGGTTGGCGCTCCGCCAGAACGGCCACCGGTTCCGGGCGCGGCCGTGCCGGGGGGCGTCGGAGGAGGATTGACCGAGAAGGCTGTGCCCGTGACCACCGCCACCTGCGAGCCCGCCGGCACCTTGGTCGGGTCGTAGGCCATGATCACGGCACCCGACAGCGAGCGCTCGACGGCCTGGGCGGCGGCCTCCTCGGCGGCCGTGCGGGCCGAGTAGTAGACGATCGTCTCGGACTGGGCGGCCGGCGAGGGGGTGTCCCCGAGGGTGCCGATGCGGAACCCGAGCGCCTGGAGCGCGGCCGCGGTGTCGGTCGCCTGGTTGTACGCACCGGTGCCGTTGAGCACCGACACGGTCACGGCCCCAGGGCTCGGCAGCGTGCCACCGTTCATCGTGTCGGCGTTGTGCCCCAGGCCCAGGAACTGCTCGACGACCTGGTCGTCCTGGGGCTGGGCGGGGAACTCGATGTTGCCGTAGTCGCCGCCCTCGTAGACGTAGTCCTGGTAGTCGTACACCGACACGGGCACGGTGTACTGGGGCGCCGTGCTGGCGTTCACCGAGTGGAAGCGCAGCACCAGGTTCACCATGTGCGCGGCCCCGAACCCCTGGTCCACGGTCAGGTCGCCGACCACGCTCGACACGAGCCGCTGGTCGGTGAAGGGGTTGCCGAGCCCTTGCTTGGCCACCGCGGTCGCCAGCACCCGCAGGAACTCGTGGTCGCGGCGGATCCGGGCGAGGTCGCTCTGGGCCTCCTGGGGCCAGGTGCGGGGATTGGTCGAGGTCACGCCCGGCCCCTTGTACTGGAGGTGGCGGGCTCGGACGACCTGGAGCGCCTGGTAGCCGTCCAGGTGGATGCAGCCCGGGGTCCGGATGTCGAGGCCCGAGTAGGCGTCGTAGACGGGTTCGGGGAAGTACATGTCGATCCCGCCCAGGGCATCGACCACGCTGGCGAAGGTGTCGAAGTTGAGCTCCACGTAGTGCTGGATCGGGATCGCGAAGTCCTCTTCGATGGCGGCCACGAGCTGGCTCGGCCCCTCGGCCAGCGCTGCGTCGATCTTGTTGGCGCCTTCGCGGCGCGCGTTGGGGACGAACAGGTCGCGCGGGATGGAGAGGATCGAGGCCGTCCCTTTCGCTGCGTTGAGGTGCAGGATCATCACCACGTCGCTGTTGACCCCCGTCACCCCCTGCGAGCACAGGCCGTAGGCGGGGTTCTGCACCTTGAGAGCACAGCGCGACGTCGAGCCGACGAGCAGGATGTTCTCGGTCCCGGCGTCCACGCCTCGTGCCGGCGCCGCGTGCAGGCCACCGACGGCCACGCGGTGGATCCGGTGGTCGAGCCACCAGGCGTAGCCGAAGAGGGCGCCGGCCAGCACCACCACCACGGCACCGACCGACCCGAGCGCCCACGCCAGGCGGCGGCGGCGCGGCCGACGTCGCCGGCGCCGCCTCTCGGCGTCGATCCTCTCCCCGAGGGCGCGCAGCCCGTTCTCGTTGGGCACCCGTCCGGTGCGAAGGGATTGCCCGTCGGCAGCGAGCGGTGCGGCGGCTCCGGGCGCCCCGTCCGGCGGCTCGGGGCGAGGCCCGCGCCGAGGTCCGCTCGGCACCTGCTCGCCCGAGGCCAACCGGGCCAGCGCGGCGAGCCCCTCCTGGTTCGGGACGGGTCCACGGCGTCGGCGGCGGGGCCGGTCGGAACCGCGGCCGGACGGACGGCCGCCTTCCATGTGGCCCAACCGTAGCAACCCCGGCCGCCGCCACACCTGTCAGGACCCGGTGCCGGGAGCCCGGGTCAGCGGCGGGCGTCGAAGGTCGCGACCAGCTGGCGCGCGGCTCGCGCCTCGTCGACGCGCCGGACCGGCGTGGTCCTCGGCGCTGTGCCCACCTCGCCCCCGGCGGCCTCGCCGGCGATGCGCTCCATGGCCCTGGCCAGCGCCTCGAGGGTCTGGAGGCTCTCGGTCTCCGTCGGCTCGATCATGAGCGCCTCGTCGACGATGAGGGGGAAGTACACCGTCGGCGAGTGGAACCCTTCCTCGAGCAGCCGCTTGGCCACGTCGATCGCCCGCACGCCAGAGCGCTTGCGCAGGGTGCTCGCAGCCAGCACCACCTCGTGCATGCAGGGCCGGTCGAAGGGGATGTCGTACACACCCGCCAGGCGCGCACGGAGCCAGTTCGCGTTGAGCACCGCTCGCTCGGCGACCCGGCGGAGGCCGTCGCCACCGTTGACCTCGATGTAGCACAGAGCCCGGGCCAGCACGAGGGCGTTGCCGTGCCATCCGTGCACGCGCCCGATGGAACGAGGCGGCATCGCCCACCCGTAGCGAGCATGCCCACCCCGGGCCTCACCCGCCCGATCCGCGCGGGCCTCGGCAGCGACGCGGGCACCGTCCTCGGCGGCACCATCCTCCTCGGCGGCACCATCCTCTCGGAGCCGGACCGGGCGCGGGCCCGGGAGGAACTCGGCCAGCCTCGCCGACACCGCAACCGGGCCAGCGCCCGGGCCGCCGCCACCGTGCGGCGTGGCGAAGGTCTTGTGGAGGTTGAGGTGCACGATGTCGAACCCCATGTCCCCCGGGCGCACGACCCCAAGGATGGCGTTGAGGTTGGCGCCGTCGTAGTAGAGGAGCCCGCCGGCGCGGTGCACGGCGTCGGCCATCTCCTCGATCTCCTCCTCGAAGAGCCCGAGCGTGTTCGGGTTGGTCAGCATGATGCCCGCCACGTCGCGGTCGAGCACCGATCGCAGGGCCTCCATGTCGACGCAGCCGCGCTCGTTGCTCGGCACGGTCGTGACCTCGAACCCGCCCAGCGTGACCGAGGCGGGGTTGGTGCCGTGGGCCGAGTCGGGGATGACCACTCGCGTCCGCCGCTCGCCGTGGGCGTCGTGCCATGCTCGCATGAGCAGCAGCCCGGTCAGCTCTCCCGCCGCCCCGGCCGCGGGCTGCAGCGTGGCCGCCGCCATGCCGGTGATCTCGCACAACGCCTCCTCCAGGCGTACGAGCAGCTCGAGCCACCCCTGGGTCAGCCATCCCGGCGCGCCGGGGTGCACGTCGGCCAGGCCGGGCAGGGCGGCAACGGTATCGCAGACCTTGGGGTTGTACTTCATCGTGCACGAGCCGAGCGGATAGGCGCCGAGGTCGACGGCGAACTGGCGGTGGCTGAGCCGGGTGAAGTGCCCGACGAGGTCGCGCTCGGAGACCTCGGCCAGGGGAACGGGCGACGTCCGCCGATGCGCCTCGGGCACGAGGTCATCGATCCCCCATGCCGGCACGTCGGTCGTCCGCAGCTGCCAGCTTCGCCGCCCCGGTCGTGACAGCTCGAAGAGAGTGGGCTCGGCGGCATCGCCCACGAGCGGCGCGCTCGCCGCCACACCTCCGCCGGGGTCCTCTGCGAAGAGGGGCGCCCGGCGCGCGCCGTCGTCAGGGCTGCTCACTGCCGGACCGCCTTGTCGAAGGCGGTGACGAAAGCGTCGATCTGGGTCCGGGTCCGGCGCTCGGTGACCGCCACGAGCAGGCCGTGCTCGGCCTCCTCGGCACTCACCGACCCGTCGCCGCCCTCGCCGGTCAGGTCGGCCAGCACGAGGCCGGCGAGGAAGCCCTCTGCCGCCAGCCGGTCGACAAGCACGCGCGCCGGGACCGGCGTGCGCAGGGCGAACTCCCGGACCACCGGCGTCGAGCCGGTGAGTGGGGACACCCCGGGTAGGCCGAGCAGGGCATCGCGGCAGTAGCGGGTGCCCCGCGCGCACCGCAGGGCCACCTCCGACAGGCCCGCCGTGCCCAGCCACCCGAGCTGGATGGCCGCCGTCACCGCCATGAGCGTCTGGTTGGTGCAGACGTTCGAGGTCGCCTTCTCGCGCCGGATGTCCTGCTCGCGGGCGCGCAGGGTCGTGACGTAGGCCCGGCGCCCCTCGGCGTCGACCGTCTCGCCGACCAGCCGCCCCGGCAGTCGCCGGACGTGGCGCTCGGCGCAGGCGAACAACCCCAGGTACGGCCCGCCAAAGCTGAGCGGGGTGCCCAGCGGCTGACCTTCCCCCACCACCACCTCGGCCCCCCACTCCCCTCCCGTTCGCAGGATGCCCGCCGACACCGGGTCGGCGGCAACGAGCATCACGGCCCCGTGGCGGTCGCAGAGCCGCCGGACCTCGCCGAGGTCCTCGAGACAGCCCAGGTAATTGGGGTAGCCGACCGCGATCACCCCGGGCGAGCCGCTGCCGGTCCGTTCGGGCCACGCGGTCTGGCCGAGGCGCAGCGGTGCCTCGACGACCTGGTGCCCGGTGCCGGCAGCAAAGGTCCGCAGCACAGCTCGCCAGTGCGGGTGGATCCCCGACGACACCCACACCGTGCCCCGGCCGGTGGCGGCCACCCCCAGGTTCACCCCCTCCACCAGGGCGCTCGCCCCGTCGTACAGGGAGGCGTTGGCCAGGGGCAGCCCCGCCAGGCGGGCCGCCATCGTCTGGAACTCGAAGAGGGCCTGCAGGACGCCCTGGGCCACCTCGGGTTGGTAGGGGGTGTACGAGGTGACGAACTCGGCACGTCCGGCCAGCGCCCGGACGACCGGGGGCACCTCGTGGTCGTAGGCGCCGCCGCCGGCAAAGCACACCAGGCGCCCCGCGCTCGCGGGGTTGGCCGCCGCCAGCCCAGCCAGGTCGTCGAGGACGTCGGGTTCGGGCCGCCCCTCTGGGAGGGCCAGGCCCCCGGCAAGTCGGAGCGACGGCGGCACCGAGGCGAACAGGTCGTCGAGGGAGGCGAGGCCGAGGAAGGCGAGCATGTCCGCCACCTCCTCCTCGGTGTGGGGAAGGTAGTCGCTCACCGACCCGGCTCCCGGAGCGGCGAACCCAGGGCGGCCGTGTCCCCCGCGACGGCCGGGCCCCCCGCGACGGCCGGGCCCCCCGCGACAGGCGGCCCCGACGGCACGGCAGGCCCCGACGGCACGGCAGGCCGCGGGGGCCGCGACGGCCAGAAGGGTGTCCGCGACACGACGGCCGGAAGGAGCCGGCCGCGCACGTCGACGACCACGGGATCGCCGGGCTCCAGCCCTGCCGAGGTGTCGACGAGGGCAAGCGCGATCCCTCGCTCGAGCATCGGTGAGAAGTTACCGCTCGTGACGATGCCGACCCGCCTGGCCCCTGCAAGCACGGCTGCGCCATCGCGCGGAGGCTGGCGGCCCTCGGCGACCAGGCCGAGCAGACGGCGGCGCGGACCGGCCGCCCGCTCCCGCTCCAAGGCCTGGCGCCCGGGGAAGTCGCCTTTGTCCCAGCTCACCACCCAGCCGAGGCCGGCCTGGAGCGGGGTGATCCCTGGCCCGAGCTCGTGGCCGTGCAAGGGGAGCCCCGCCTCGAGCCGCAATGTGTCGCGGGCCCCGAGGCCGGCCGGCTGGACGCCGGCGTCGAGCACGGCCCGCCAGAAGTCGGCAGCGCCGGCGAGCGGCACGGCGCACTCGACCCCGTCCTCGCCCGTGTACCCGGTGCCGGCTGCCGTGCAGCGATGGCCCTGCCACTCGACCACCCGGACCCCGAAGTGCGGCACGGCCGCCGCCTCGGCCGAGACGCGGGCCAGGAGGCGGCGGGCGTCGGGGCCCTGCACCGCCACCACCGCCCGCGAGGCCGTGGTGTCCGAGCCCCCGAGGGCTGCCCGCACCCGTGCCGTGTTCGAGGCGTTCGGCATCACGTCGAAGCAGTCGGGCGCCAGCCACCAGACGATCAGGTCGTCGAGGACGGAGCCGTCGACGTCGAGCAGGTGGGTGTACTGGGCCCGCCCCGGCGCCACCTTGCCCAAGTCGTTGGTCAGCGTCCCCTGCAGGCGCTCGAACGCGCCGGGCCCCTCGACCCGGACCGTCCCAAGGTGGCTGACGTCGAACGCCACCGCCGACTGCCGGCAGGCCCGGTGCTCGGCGACCGTGCCCTGCGGGTAGGCAAGCGGCATCTCCCAGCCGCCGAAGTGGACCAGCCTGGCGCCGAGCTCAGCGTGGCAGGCTGCGAGGGGCGAGCGGCGGAGCGCCTCACCGGGCTGGTTGGCGGGCAGGGCGGCAGCCGAGCCGGAGTCGGTCGGCGCGCCGTGCTCCATACGCCAGCCAGCCTACGCGGCGTCCGTGCCGGCCCTGCCGAGCCCGTGGTGACGGAGCAGGGCGTGGAAGTCCCGCTGGTACACGAGATGGACCTCGACGTCGGGGTGCAGGAGGCGCAGGCGCCTGACCTTGGCGTTCTTGCGGGTCACGAGCCGCTGGTCGGCGGTGGTGAGCTCGACGAAGCAGGCCAGGTCCGGCAGCCAGAAATCGGGACGGAACCCGGCCATGGGCCGCCCGGACCGGTCCCAGCGCAGGACGAACTCGACCGGTTCGTACTCCCATCGGACTCCAGCGACGTCGAGGAGGGCTGCGAGGACGCGCTCCGAAGGGTGGGCGAATTCACCGGCTGCAGCCGGCAAGGTAGACGGGTGGCGCCGCCGTGCCGCGGACCGTCGGCGGCCGCTCACTCCCCGGCGGCCCGCGATCGCGAGCCCCGGCCGACCGGTGCCTCGGGCGCCGGCTCGCGCCTGAGGCGGACGATCTCGGCGTCGAGCTCGTCGACCACGCCCGACAGCGGCACGATGTTGAACACGCCCTGCCCACCGGCGAGCAGGTCCACCACCTCGCCGTCGGATCGGGCGAGGACGGACCGGCCTCCCGTGAGCACCAGGTTGGCCGAGGCGAGGTCCGCCCCGAGGTTCTGGCGGAGACAGTCCACGGCGCGTCGGGCCGACTGCAAGGAGACCCCCGCGTCGAGGAGCTGCTTGATCACCTTGAGCTCGAGCACGTCGTGGTACGAGTACCGTCGCCGGGAGCCGCTGCCGTTCGCCTCGGCCAGCGACGGCCGCAGGAGGCCCGTCCGGGCCCAGTAGTCGAGCTGCCGGTAGGTGATGCCCACGAGCGCGCACACCTGCGGCCCATGGAAGCCGCCCTCGTCAACCGTGCCGTCAGCCGTGCCGGCCATCGATCCTCCTCCGCTCGCCGAGGAACTGTAGCGTACGGACGACACGGACGTAGTTACGTTTGGGTGACCCGCGCACTGCCAGGCAGCTGCCTTTCCCCCTCCGCTCCCCTGTCGGGCCGGAGTCGGTCGGTGGGTTCGTCCTGTCGAGCCGGGTCCCTCGGCGAGGCCCGCCCTTGCTGTCCCCTTGGCGAGGCCCGCCCTTGCTGTCCCCTCTGCGAGGCTCGCCCTCGCGCCCTTGCTCCCCTCTCTGCGAGGCTCGCCCTCGCGCCCTTGCTCCCCCCTCTGCGAGGCTCGCCCTTGACAGGATGAGTTAGGCTACCCTAAAGTTAGGAGAGCCTAACGTCTACGCCGAGCGCTGCCGCAGGCGGCGCCCGCCGGGAGGCGGGCACGAGAAGGAGGGGGAACGACCCAGTGAGCGAAGCCCGGACACTGGTCCTCGGTGTCATCGCCGGCATCACCATCCTCCTCGGGCTCCCCATCGGGCGCATGCGCCGGCCGATGCCGAGGGTCCGCCAGTTCCTGAACGCCGTGGCCATCGGCATCCTCGTCTTTTTGATCTGGGACGTGGTCACCAACGCCTTCGACCCCATCTCGAGCTCGCTGTCGGCCCTCCACGACCACCGGGGCGGCGTGTGGCCGGTCGTGGGCTACGCCGCCCTCTTCTTCGGCGGCCTCGGTGCCGGGCTGGTCACCCTCGTGTACTACGAGCAGTTCCTCGCTGCTCGCCGCCCCCACCCTCCCGGCGTGGGCGCCATGCTCGACACCGAGGTGGCAGCCAGGGGCATGCCGGTGGCGAAGCTCTCGGACCAGGCTCGGCTCGCCCTGTTCATCGCGGCTGGCATCGGCCTCCACAATTTCGGCGAGGGCCTCGCGATCGGAGCCAGCGCGGCTCGCAACGAGCTCGCCCTCGCCACCCTGCTCGTCATCGGGTTCGCCCTGCACAACGCCACCGAGGGCTTCGGGATCGTGGCCCCGCTCGCCGCAGAGGAGGTCCGCCCTTCGTGGGGCTTCCTCCTGCTCCTCGGCCTCATCGGGGGCGGCCCCACGTTCGTCGGCACGGCCGTCGGCCGTCAGTTCACGAGCACCCCGGTCGACGTGGTCTTCCTCTCCCTCGCTGCCGGCTCGATCCTCTACGTCGTCATCCAGCTCCTCGGCGTGGCCAACCGGGCCAGGCGACCAGTGCTCGTCGCCTGGGGGGTCCTCATCGGGCTCACCGCCGGCTTCGTGACCGACATGATCGTGACGGCGGCCGGCGCCTGATCGGCAGCCGCGGCACTCCTGGCCGGGGTGATGCACCCACGAGGGGCGGTGCAGCCACGAGAGCGGTGCAGCCGCGGATGTGGCGCCCCGCCAGGCCCGAGCCCGTCCGGTCAGGGCCCTTCCGTAGAGAGATTCCGTAGAGAGATTCCGTAGAGAGATCGAGAGATACGGTGTCGCCATGGTGGGCAGCGCGGAGTCGAACGCGGCGGTGTGGAAGTCGGAGTCGACCGTGGCGCAGTGGGTCGCCACGGAGGAGGAGCGGGAGCGGACCCGGGCCTGGCCTCGTCGGTTGCTGGCGGAGCTCCTGCCCTTCGCCGAACACGAGGAGTTCACCTTCGTGGATCTGGGGGCGGGGACCGGGGCGGCCTCACGGGCGGTGCTGGACCGCTATCCCTCCGCGGCCGCCGTCCTGGCGGACTACTCGACGCAGATGATGCAGGAGGGGCGGCGGACGCTGGCCAGGTACGAGGGGCGCTACCGCTACGTCGAGATCGACATGGCCGCCGGAGGGTGGCCGCCCGATCTGGCCGGCGGGCTGCGGGCGGTGATCTCGTCCCTCTGCGTCCACCACCTGACCGACGAGCGGAAGGCGGGTCTCTTCCGGGAGATATTCGAGCGGCTGGCTCCGGGAGGCTGGTACCTCAACTACGACCCCGTCTCTGCCGACGACCCGGCAGTGGAGGAGGCGTGGCAGCGGGTACAGGATCGCCGCGATCCGGAGGCGGCCGCGAGGCGGGCCCACCGGACGCCAGAGGAGCAGGCCCGCTGGGACAATCATGTCCGCCACATCATCCCGCTCGATCCTCAGCTCGGCTATCTCCGGTCGGCCGGCTTCGAGGCAGTCGACGTGTACTGGAAGGAACTGGACCACGCGATCTTCGGCGGCAGGCGGCCGCCGGGCTAGCAGGGGCCGATGGTGGCTCGTCCGAGCCCCTCGGCTCTTCCTCGCGACTGCCCCGCGTCTCGGCCTTCTCCCGTCCCCGGGCACCGTTCGATCAGCGGGTGGCGAGGGCTTGCTCTGCTGGGATATTCGGATGACAGGTCGACGAGGTGGCCGACGCCTGCTCGGCCACCATGGCCGCTGCGCGATGCGGCCGGTCCACAGACGCGATCGCTCCCGGGTCATGGCCACGAACGCCTCCCTGCGGCGCCGGAGCGCGATGTGAGCCGACCGGAGGACATGGGCGAAGCTGGGCCCGCGACGACGGTCAGGACTCTCCTGCCTCGAGCGCCGGCGCCGGCCGCTGCACGTCCGCCCCGGTGATCGCCAGGTAGGCGACGATGGCAAGGATCACCACGCCGATGGCGAGGGCGACGGCGCCGTCCCCGAGCCCCATCCCGCCCAGATCCCGCGGCTTGCCGAACCCGTCGGCGAGCGAGGCACCGAGGGGCCGCGTCAGGACGTAGGCGAACCAGAACGACAGCACCCCGTTCCACCTGAACCAGCGGTAGCCCGCGGCCGGCACGACCATGAGCGCGCCGAAGAGGAAGGCCGACGAGAAGTAGCCCAGGTGGAGGGTGTACGCCGTGAAGTCGCCGACGGCCGTCCCCATGGCGAAGGTCGCGACGACGGCCGCCCAGTAGAACATCTCCCTGCGTGGCGTGTCGATGCTGTGGATCGACAGGGTGCGCTCGGTCGCCAGCCACGACGTGAAGACGGCGGTCAGCACGACCGCGTACAGGATGCTCGACGCCGTGTAGGGCACGCCGAGCCCGACGTGGAGCACGTCGGCTGCCATCGTGCCGAAGGTGCCGACCATGACCACCGCGAACCAGTACGTCCACGCGACGTAGCGAGCCCTTCCGAACTGGGCGAGGAGCCCGGCCACCAACCCGACGAAGCCGAGCAGCACGGCGGCCACCGGTGCGATGGCGTGGACGAGGTAGTCCGAGCTCGCCTCGCCCATCGCCGTCGACAGGCCCTTGACGACCCAGAAGACGGCGGTGATCTCAGGCACGCGCAGCGCACCCCGTCTCGTGATCCATGTCCTTCGGTTCGGCACCCGGAGAGGATAAGACGCCCGCCGGGCCCGGCAGAGCGCGGCCTCCGGCCCTACGCGAGATGTTCCTCGATGATGTGGGTGACCGCCGCAGCGTCGTCAGGCGTGATGCACGGGACGATGCGGCGGCCCAGGTCGATCTCGATGCCCGTCTGCTTCGTCGGCCGCGTACGGTCGAGGTTGTACCAGTGCGCGAGGTCGCCCGACCCCCAGATCCGCCACTTCCCCCGCGCGAGGCTGAGCGGGTACGTCCTCACCGCGCGGATCGCCCGGTACGGGATCCTCCTCGCGCCCCAGAGGTAGTACCACCGGATGGTGATCCCCTCGTCGTCGCAGGCGATCCGCCCGTCGTCGTAGAGCGCCTGGCTCTCGGTCATCGAACCTCCGATCTGGGCAGGTGCGCACCGCCGCGACGCGGCGCCGCTCGCCACCCCATCCACCGCTGCCGGGCCGGGCCGTCGCCTCGCGGACGCCCCGGCTCCGGCTCCACGCGGGCCGGCTACCACTCCGTCAGGTCGGCCATCCCTTCGAAGGACGTCGAGGCCACGGCGTGGAACCGCACCGGGATGCGCCCGGCGAGCCGGGCGAGCCGGCCCGCCTCCACCGCGAGCCGCATGGCCGCCGCCATGGCGGCCGGGTCCTCGGCGCGGTTGACGGCCGAGGCCACGAGCACGCCGTCGCAACCGAGCTCCATCGCCCGCGCCGCGTCGGAGGCCGTGCCCACCCCGGCGTCGAGGACAACCGGCACGGTGACCGCCTGACGCAGCAGCGCCAGGTTGTGGACGTTCCGGATCCCGAGCCCGCTGCCGATGGGCGACCCGAGCGGCATCACCGCGGCGCAGCCGACCTGCTCGAGGCGCCGAGCCAGGACGGGGTCGTCGCTCGTGTAGGGGAGCACGACGAAGCCGTCGTCGGCGAGCTGCTCGGCCGCAGCCAGCAGCTCCACGGGGTCGGGCAGGAGGGTCCGGTCGTCGCCGATCACCTCGAGCTTGACCCAGTTGGTCTCGAAAGCCTCTCGCGCCAGCTTGGCCGTCAGGACGGCTTCGGTCGCGGTGTAGCAGCCGGCGGTGTTCGGCAGCACGCGGACCCCCAACGCGCCGAGGAGGTCCAGCAGCGACCCTCGGGCCGAGGGGTCGACACGGCGCACGGCCACGGTGGCCATCGCCGTGCCCGACGCCCGCAAGGCGCGCTCGAGGGCGGCGAGGCTCGACATCCCCCCGGTGCCGAGCAGCAGCCTCGATGCCAGCACCTCGCCGGCCACGACGAAGTCGTCCGGGCCCCTGCCGCCTGGCGCGTCGCGGGGGGCACCGTCGGCGGCATGCGTACCTGCGCGCCGCCCTCCGGCCCCGGTCTGCGAGGTGCCAGACGGACGAGCCATCCGTGCCTCGTCGCCGGCCATCTCGCGCAGGATACCGCGCAGGACCGGGCCGCTACGCTCGGCCGATGACGCCCGTCGTGGCACTCACCATCGCCGGCTCCGACTCGGGCGGCGGCGCCGGAGCCCAGGCCGACCTGCTCACCTTCGCCGCTCACGGGGTGCACGGCGCGTGCGCGCTGAGCGCGGTCACGGCCCAGAACACGAACGGGGTCCAGGGCATCGTCGAGATCGATCCGGACTTCGTGGCGGCCCAGGTCCGGTCGGTCGTCTCGGACCTGGCGGTCCGCGCCGTCAAGACCGGCATGCTCGCCACAGGGGCCACCGTGCGGTGCGTGACGCGCCTTGCCGCCGACGGGGTGCTCCCGAACCTCGTGGTCGACCCCGTGCTGGCCGCCACGAGCGGCCAGCCACTGCTCGCGCGCGAGGGGGTTGCCGCGTACCGCGAGCTGGTCGCCCTCGCCACG
>DATGLW010000065.1:0-2001 GCA_035293965.1 Acidimicrobiales bacterium | reverse complement strand
GAACGCGCCAATTGTGGGGATGGCTTCGACGCCGGACGGGGGCGGCTACTGGTTCGTTGCCGCTGACGGCGGGGTCTTCGCCTTCGGCGACGCCCGGTTCTTCGGGTCGACGGGAGGTCGTCCGCTGAACCGGCCGATCGTCGGGATGGCCGCGACCCCCGATGGCGGTGGCTACTGGCTTGTCGCCGCCGACGGCGGGATCTTCGCCTTCGGCGACGCCCGGTTCTTCGGCAGCACGGGCGGGATGCCGCTGAACGCGCCGGTGGTCGGGATGGCGCCGGCACAGGACGGCTTCGGGTACTGGCTCGTCGCCAGCGACGGCGGCGTCTTCAGCTACGGCGACTCGCGCTTCTTCGGCGGGACGGGGGGCCGCCCGCTGAACCGGCCTGTCGTCGGGATGGCACCTACGACCGACGGCCAGGGATACTGGATGGTGGCAAGCGACGGCGGGATATTCGCCTTCGGCGACGCGCCGTTCCTCGGCAGCACGGGCTCCCTACGCCTCGACCGGCCCGTCGTCGGGATGACCGCGACGTCCGACGCCGGCGGCTACTGGCTGGACGCAGCGGACGGCGGGATCTTCGCTTTCGGCGACGCGCCGTTCCTCGGCAGCATGGGCGGGCGGGCCCTCAACGCCCCGATGGTCGGGATGGCGACCGGCTGATCGGCCGACGGCCGGGCCGCGGCGCCGCGTAGCCTGACGAGCCGCCCCCGGCCCGGCGGCACCGGCGCCCATAGGTATCCTCCGCTCTCGGGGGCTAGAGACAGTTGGAGGACGGCTCTTGGAGGGCCGGGAACCTGCCACATGGACGTTGACGATCGCCGAGGCGATCGAAGCCGCCCGCGGCACGGAGCACGTCCCGGTGACGTTCGATACATGCGATCAGGTCGAGGGTCCCTTCTTCCACGGGACGAGGCTTGCCTTCGAGCCCGGCGACGAGCTGCTCCCTGGACGCGGTTCGAACTACCACGACGGACGGGTCGCCAACCACGTCTACTTCTCGGCGCTGCTCGAGCCGGCCGTCTGGGGGGCCGAGCTCTCCGTTGCACTCGCGGACGGAGTCGGGAGAGGACACGTCTACGTCGTCGAGCCGACCGGCCCCTTCGAAGACGATCCCAACCTGACGAACAAGAAGTTCCGCGGAAACGTCACCCAGTCGTACCGGACCCGACACCCGGTGCGGGTCGTCCGAGAGGTGGAAGCCTGGGAGGGCCATCCGCCGGAAGTCCTCCGACAGAGGCTCGACAGCCTCGCCCGCCTCCGACGCGAGGGGCTTGACGCCATCGAGGACTAGGCGACGTCGGGGAGCCAGCAGCGAGGGCGGCAGACTTGCTCGACGTGGGGCCGGGGGCCCCACCTCTTCCGGGAAGGTCGTCGAGGAGCCTTGGAGAATGCCGGGCCGGCCTTCCGGAGCGGCTCAGCCCTTGGCGGGCCCCCGCACCCGTAGGGCGCGCCGTGGGCAGGCTTTGACGGCCCGGTCGACGTGTGCAGTGAGAGAGGCGGGCAGGGGCGCGTCCTCGACGACCGGGTAGCCCCACTCGTCCAGGGCGATGAACTCGGGCAGGAGCTCGGCGCAGTGCCCGAAACCGTCGCAGGCAACCGGGTCGACCTGCAGCCGGCGTTCGATGCTCATGGCGGGTTCCTTTCCGACGAAGAGGGGTGTTGGCGGAGACCGGCCGGGTCGTCGGCCGGCCAGCCGCCGAGCACCGTCACCCGACCTTCCTGGTCGACGAGACGGGCGGGGTTGCCCGATCCGGCCAGGTCTGCCAAGGCGTCGAGGCCACGGACCACGGCCGCGGTGGCGGCCACGTTGGCCTCGAGGCAGGTGAATGCGGCGACCGTCACCATGCGCCAGGGCGACGCGACCGGGGCGCCTGTCGCCGGGTGGACCAGGTGATGTACGACCTCGTCGCCGCGGTGCCAGACCCGAACAGTCGTGCCCGAACTGGCCAGCCCGCCGCGGGTCACGGCGACGACCGGTGCCGCCGCGTTGAGCGGCT
>DATGLW010000064.1:0-16976 GCA_035293965.1 Acidimicrobiales bacterium | reverse complement strand
TCGTGCTCACCGGCCCCTCACCGGCTCCCGACGAAGAACGACGCCACGAGCACGCACAAAACGCCCAGCGTCACGAGAGCCATCGGCAGGTCGCGCAGGCGGGCGAAGCCGAGCATGCCGACCACCACCCGGAGCACGGGGGTGAGGATCAGGACCACCAGCCCGACCACGACCAGGCCGCGCCCCTGATCGCTGGCGAGGGCGTTGCCCAGCTCGGAGAAGGTGTGGGGAGCGGGGACCGAAGGCGACGTCACCGCGCGGTAGGAGACGCCACCGGACAACCGGGAGTACCCGGGGTGGTGGACGAAGATGAGGATCAGGCCGGCGAGCATCAGCCCGGTCGACACCAGCACCCCGCCTCTCAGGAGGAGGCTGATCGCCCGCTCCATCTGGTGGACGACGCGTTCGTCTGCCGGGTGACGTGTGCCCGGACCGGGCGCGCCGGCCGCGCCTGCAGCCCCGTCGTCCCCGAGCCCGCGGCGGACGTCGACGGCCCGGTCGCCCGTGAGCGTGGGGCGGTCGTCCCCGTGCGTGGGGCGGTCGTCCCCCATTGGCGAGCCCGGCCGTCCGTCACCCATCAGCAGAGCCACCGCTGGACGTCACCCATCAGGAGAGTCCCCGTTGGAGCATCTCGACCGAGATCACGACGAGGACGATCACGAAGACGAGGCGCAGCGTCCGGGCGGCGATCCGGGCAAGCAGCCGGCTGCCCCCGAGCGCTCCGGCGAGCACCCCGATCGCCACTGGAGCGGCGAGCAGCGGGTCGATCTGGCCGCGGGCGAAGTACACCCCCGCGCTGGCCGCTGCGGTGACGCCGATCATGAAGTTGCTGGTGGCAGTCGAGACCTTCATCGGCATGTGCATGGCCAGGTCCATCGCCGGCACCTTGAGCGCGCCGGACCCGATCCCGAGCAGCGCGCTCACCATGCCTGCGACGTACATGAGCGAGAGGCCGGCCTTCGTGCCGGTCACCTTGTAGCCGACGTCGTGCCCGAGCGCGTCGTCGTAGTACGAGCCGTGGAGATCGAAGAAATTCGCGATGCGGTCGCCGGAGACCGCCAGCAATGCCGCGGCGTGGCGCCGACGGAACATGGCGAACGCCGAGTAGCCGAGCACGAGCGCGAAGAGCACGAAGAGGTAGCGCGCCGGTAGCACGGTCGTGAGGTACGCACCGGTGAGTGCTCCTGTCGTCGTCGCGACCTCGAGGAACATGCCGGCGCGCAGGTTCGTGAGGCGCTCCCGGACGTACGCCGCGGCCGCTCCGCTCGACGTGGCGATCACTGACACGATGGAGGCCCCGATGGCGAGCCGGATGTCGACGTGGAACAGGAGGGTGAGGACGGGAACGATGACGACACCGCCGCCCAGCCCGACGAGCGATCCGAGCACGCCGGCAGCGACGGAGATGGCGAACAGCACGACGACGAGGTCGAGGACGGTCACGAGGGCCCCCGCGGCGGAATGTCCGGACAATACTGGGCCCGGCCTTCCCGGACAAGTCAGGACCTCTGGTGCGCCCCGGCCCGAAGCCGCATGTGCTCCGGGCCGGGGCGAGCGCAGAACGCGCGCCGTGACGGCACGGCGCCGCATCCTCCACCGGTCTGCGAGGTCGCCTGACGCTGGTTGACGTCGCGAGCTCACCGTCGGTGTTCGATGCCAACGTGCAGTATGCCTACGTCGGGACCGTGCGGTACTGCATCTCGCCTCCCGCGCAGCTCGCACTGCCCGAGATGGGCGGCGACACGTACCCCATCGAGCCCGGCGGCGTGCTCGACGCCGTCGTCGCGTACGACAGAGCGGCAACGGGCCAGATCACCTCGCTGGAGCTGCACGGGGCCTCGTTCCTCGCCCGGCGTGCTCGTGCTGCTGGGCGGCGAGCCGCTGTCGGCCACAGGGCCTCCAGGATCCGCCTGACTCCGGACCGGCCGCGGTGGCGCCTGCGGTGCTCACCAGGCGACCTGCATCAGCTCCAATGCGTCGAGGATGGACCGCTCCATCGGTGACAGGTTGGAGAAGGCCATGCCGAGCCGTACGCCACCCCGCGCCCCTCGGGTCGCGTTGGTGATCGTGCCCGAGAGCCGGAGGCTGACCGACGCGCTCGTCGGCGGGTGCACCGCCACCGTCAGCGGCCGGCCGATCGGGTCCTTCGGCCTGGCATCGATCACCTCCACGCCGGCGCCGAGGAGCGACAGGTCGATGACCTGGCACTCGGCCCATCCGGAGGAGGGATCGTCGTCGAAGGTGCACGCTCCCCACCAGCCGACGCGTTGACGAGGCACCCGCCTCCTGCGTTCCATGGCTCCCCTCCGTGCCTACTCGTCCCGGGCCCGGCCGATGGGCCTCGCCGCCTCGCCCCCTGGGCCGTGTGCCCGCTTGCATACGTCGTATATGCGCAAGGGGCACGTGCGGTTGCCTGGCGATTGCAGGACGGTAGCGGGGCGGCCCGGCTCGCCCGCGGACGGCTGGCGAACGGGTGTTACTGTCCTTGGGGCCGCCGGACGGATCGGCACCGCGGCCGAGGCCACCTGGAGCATCCCCTCCCGGCCCGGTGGCCCGGAGGGGCGTGCGGCCGCCTCGCGGCGCGGGACCACCTCGCCAGGGCTGCGAGTCTGGGGGCACGACCGGCAGGCCGGCCGGATGAGGAGAAGCGATGGGCGAGCACCGGTACTGGGTCGAGACCCTCGGGTGCCCGAAGAACCAGGTGGACTCGGAGAAGCTCGAAGGGTGGTTGGCCGCCCAGGGCTACGCGCCGGCTCGTACGCCGGCGCAGGCCGACGTCCTCGTGGTCAACACCTGCGCCTTCGTGGAGGCTGCCCGCCAGGAATCGGTCGACGCGGTGCTCGAGCTGGCCTGCAGCCGCCGCCCGGGGGCGCGGCTCGTGGTGACCGGGTGCCTCGCCGAGCGGTACGGCTCCGAGCTCGCCGCCGCGATGCCCGAGGTCGATCTCGTGGCGGCCTTCGGGCAGCCACTCGTGGAAGGCCCCGTCCGAGCCGCGAACCCTCCACGGCGCGCTGGCGGCCGACCGGTCCCCGTGTCGCTGCAGCGTGACGCTCCCGCCGGAATCGCTGGCACCGTGGGCACCGCGGCAGGCCCAGGCACCGTGGGCACCGCGGCCGGCCCGGGCACCGTGGGCACCGCGGCCGGCCCGGGCACTGTGGGCACCGCGGCTGGCACTGGGGGCATCCTGGCGGGCTTCGACCTGCTCTCGCTGCCCCGCCCTCCGACGGGGTCGCCATGGGCCTACCTCAAGGTCGCCGAGGGGTGCGACCGGAGCTGCGGGTTCTGTGCCATCCCTTCTTTCAGGGGCCCCCAGCGCTCACGCCCGCTCGCCGACGTCCTCGCCGAGGCGGCGGTCCTGGCCCGGCCCACTCCAGCCGGCCCGGGCGCACGTGAGATCGTGCTGGTGGCCCAGGACCTGGTCTCCTACGGGCGAGACCGTCGATCGGTGCGGGCCGCGGCTCCGGCCGCCGCCAGGAGCGATGCGACCTGTGGCTCGCCGCTGATCGAGCTCGTCGGGCAGGTCGCGGCTTTGGTCCCGCGTGTGCGGCTGCTCTACCTCTATCCATCCGGGCTCACCGACGACCTCGTGCAGGCGATCCTCGGCACCGGCGTGCCCTACTTCGACCTCTCGCTCCAGCACGTGTCGCGTCCCCTGCTCGCACGGATGGGCCGGTGGGGGAGCGGCGAGCGCTTCCTCGAGCGCATCGGCGCCATCCGCTCGGCGGCCCCGGACGCCACCTTCCGCTCGTCGTTCATCCTGGGCTACCCGGGCGAGACCGAGGAGGACCACGACGAGCTGCTCGCGTTCCTCGAGGAGGCCCAGCTCGACTGGGCCGGCTTCTTCCCGTTCTCCCCCGAGGAGGGCACGCGGGCGGTTCGCCAGGGCGGTCAGGTGCCGCCGCAGCTGGCCCTCGAGCGGCTGCGCGAGTGTGCCGAGCTGCAGGACGCGATCACCGCCGCGCGCCGTGACCGCCTGGTCGGAGCCCGGCGAACCGTGCTCGTCGACGAGCCGGGCATCGGCCGCACCGTCCACGAGGCCCCCGAGATCGACGGGGTGGTCCACGTGCCGGCGTCGCTGCCCGTGGGGTCGCTCGCCGAGGTGACGATCACGGCCTCGCTCGGCACCGACCTCGTTGCCG
Organism: Acidimicrobiales bacterium; assembly: GCA_035293965.1. Lineage (GTDB taxonomy): Bacteria > Actinomycetota > Acidimicrobiia > Acidimicrobiales > RAAP-2 > DATGLW01. The sequence goes on along the minus strand of DATGLW010000064.1, from coordinate 12,837 downwards.
AGGTGGCCCCAGGCCAGGTGGAGGGGAGCGCACCGTGACCGACGCCGGCAGCACGTTCGGCCCGTCCGCCCTGGCCACGCCGGCCAACGCGCTGACCGTGGCCAGGCTCCTCGCTGCTCCCGTGTTCATCGGGCTGGTCCTCGCCCAGGGTCCCACGTGGACGACCGTGGCCGTCGGCACGGTGGCCGCAGGCAGCGACGGCCTCGACGGTTGGCTCGCTCGTCGGCAGGGTGCCACGCGTTCGGGCGCCTTCCTGGATCCCTTGGCGGACAAGTTCCTCGTCCTCGGGGCCCTGCTCGCCCTAGCGGCCGACGGGCGGGCGCCCTGGCTGCCGGTGGCGCTGATGGCCACCCGCGAGGTCGCCATGAGCATGTACCGGTCGTGGGCGGCCCGCCAGGGTCTCTCGGTGCCCGCCCGGCGCTCCGCCAAGGCCAAGACCCTCGCGCAGGAGCTGGCCATCGCCAGCTTCCTGCTGCCCCCGGTCGCCCACGACCATGTGCTGCAGGTGGTCGCCATCTGGTTCGCCACTGCGCTCACGATCGTGTCGGGGATCCAGTACCTGGTCGACGGCCGCCGTGCGCTCGGGGAGCTCGCCCCGTGAGGGTCGAGATCGTGGCCGTCGGGACCGAGCTCCTCTTGGGCCAGATCGCCGACACGAACTCGGCCTGGCTCGGCCAGCGGCTGGCGGCCAGCGGCGTGGACTCGCACTTCCACCAGGCAGTCGGCGACAACCACCAGCGGATCGTGCTGGCGCTGCGGACGGCGCTGTCGCGCTCGGACGGCGTCATCGTGTGCGGTGGCCTCGGCCCGACCCAGGACGACATCACCCGCGAGGCCATCGCCGAGGTGATGGGCGTGCCCCTCGAGCGCGACCAGGCGATCGTGGAACGGATCGCCCGGTTCTTCGCCAGCCGCAACCGCCCGATGCCCGCCAACAACGCCCGGCAGGCCGACGTGCCGGTCGGGGCCACCGTCATCGAGCAGGTGGCCGGCACCGCGCCCGGGCTGATCTGCCCGGTCGGGGACCAGGTCGTCTACGCAGTGCCCGGCGTCCCTCACGAGATGGCTGAGATGTTCGAGCGTGGGATCCTGCCCGACCTCCGGCGCCGGATGGCGGCGGCCGGGGAGCAGGGGGTGATCGTCAGCCGGGTGCTCCGGACGTGGGGGGCCAGCGAGTCGGGCCTGGCCGAGGCGCTGCAAGGGCGGATCGACGCCCTCGACGCGCCCCGGCCCGATGGCCGCGCCGCCGTCACGGTCGCCTTCCTGGCGAGTGGCATCGAGGGCATCAAGGTCCGCCTGACCGCCCGCGGTCGCGACCTGCCCGAGGCCGAGGCGCTCATCGCCGAGGAGGAGGCCCAGGTGCGAGCCGTGCTCGCCGAGCGGCTCGGCGACATCGTCTTCGGCGTCGACGAGGAGAGCATGGAGCAGGCAGTCGCCGTGCTCCTCCTCGGCGCCGGGTGGACGATCGGCGTGGCCGAGTCGCTGACTGGCGGGCTCCTGTCCTCGCGCCTGGTCGGGGTGCCCGGCGCGAGCCGGTGGTTCAGGGGCGCCGTCGTGTCGTACGCGACCGACGTGAAGCGGGCCCTCCTCGGCGTGGACGCGGACCCCGTCGTGTCCGCCGATGCGGCGCGCCAGATGGCCGAGGGGGCACGCCGCGTCCTGCGTGCCGACGTCGGCCTCGGCATCACCGGGGTGGCCGGCCCCGACGAGCAGGATGGCCGCGCTCCGGGCACCGTCTACGCCGGCCTCGCCCTGCCCAACAAGGAGACGGACGTCGTCGAGCTGCACGTGCCGGGTGACCGCGAGCGGGTACGCCAGTACTCGGTGATCTCGGCACTCGACGCCCTTCGCCGGGAGCTGCTCCAGGTGGGCTGACACCGGGCCACCAGCCGAGCCACCTCCTCGCGGCCGGCTCATGGTGGCCTGGCCGCACGGGCCAGGAGGTCGACGTGTTCGACGAGGTGGTCGTGGTGGACTTCAGTGCCAGCAGCGTGCCGGTCACCGGAGCGAACAGCATCTGGGTGGGCCACGGCGCGACCGCGGCGGCGCGCGTGGCGACGGCCAACCCACCCACCCGTCGGGCCGCCCTGGCGCACGTCGACCGCCTCCTCGGCGCCGCAGCCGCCCGGGGCAGCACCGTCCTCGTGGCTGTCGACTTCTCGCTCGGCTACCCGGCGGGGTTCACTGCCTGCACGCAGGCCCTCGTCGCCCATCTGCCCGGCGAGCCGGCCTGGCTGCGCACCTGGCGGCTCATCGACCACCTGGTGGACGACGGGCCGGACAACGCCAACAATCGCTTTGCCGCGGCCGACCGGATGAACCGCAGCACAGGGGTCCGCCTGTTCTGGGGACGCCCGGCCACCCCCGCCTACGCGGTACTCGACGCCCTGCCCCCGACCGATGTCGTGCCCGCACCCCTGCGCCCCAACCCGTGCGCGCCGCTGCGCGTCGCCGAGCGGCTCGCGGGGCGGGGCATCCGCTCGAACTTCCAGCTCTTCGGTGGTGTGACGGTCGGCGGGCAGGTGCTGGTGGGCATCCCCTGGCTGCTCCGGCTCCTCGAACGGTTCCGCCCAGAGGTGGCCGTCTGGCCCTTCGAGACCGGCTTCGTGGACGACCCGCTCGCGGGCAGGGGCACCCGTGTCGTGGTCGCCGAGCTGTGGCCCTCGCTGTTCGTGCCCCACGGGGGCCGGTCACCGGGCGGGTCCGGGCGGAGCGGGTCCGGGAGACCCGGCGCCGTCCGCGACGAGGTGCAGGTGGTGGCAGGCGTCGAGGCCTGCCTCGCGCGCGACCGGACCGGCTGGGCGAGGTGGTTCGACCCGGCGTCGGCTGCCGCCCTCGGCGGGGCCGAGCGGGCGTCCGTCCTCACCGAGGAGGGCTGGATCCTCGGGGTGGCCTGATGCACGGAGCGCCGGTGGCCCCGGCCTTCCGGCCGGTCGTGCAGCCGGGCATCCCGCGGGCTCACTCGCCGAGGAGCCGGCGGTAAAGGGCGAGCGTCGCATCGTCGAATGCCACCAGGCGGACCAGGCCGACGGCGGTGACCGCGGTCGTGACGGCGTCGACGGCCACGGCCGCCGCCAGGTGGGGCGGGAACCCGTACGCGCCCGTGGAGATGGCCGGGAAGGCCACCGACGAGGCGCCGAGCTCGTCGGCGACCTCGAGCGCGCGCCGGTAGCAGGCCCGAAGGGTCTCCACCTCGCCGTGGTCCCCTCTCCGCCACACCGGGCCCACCGTGTGGATCACGTAGCGCGCCCGCAGCGCGAACCCTGGCGTCGCCTTGGCGTCGCCCGGCGCGCAGCCGCCGAGCGCGGCACACGCCGCCCGGAGCTCCGCGGCACCCGCCGCCCGGTGGATGGCACCGTCGACCCCGCCGCCCCCGGCCAGCCGGGAGTTGGCGGCGTTCACGATCGCGTCGACCTGCTGGATGGTGATGTCGCCCAGGACGGCCTCGACGACAGGGGGGGTCACGTGCAACCTCCCACGGCGCGGACCCTACCGCGTGCGCGAGCCTCGAAGGCCCGCCCTCGTCGGGCGGGAGGGAAGGCGGGGCCGCAGTGCCAGGGACCCCGGCGCCATGCCGGCCCCGCCGGGCGCCCGAAAAGGCGCCTGGGCGGCGTCCGGGCCAGACTGTGGCCCGGTGCGCCTGTTCAGCTGCGTGCAGCCCCCTGAGCACGTCGCCCGGGCACTGCAGCAGCTTCCTCGACCCGACCTGCCCGAGCTCCGCTGGACCCGTGCCGAGCAGTGGCACGTGACCCTCCGCTTCTACGGCGAGGTCGGCGCAGGCGAGCTCCCCGCCCTGGGGCGGGCTCTGGCCGCCGCCGGCCGGTCGGTCGTCGGCCCCGTGATGGCCGAGCTGGGCACGTGGCCGCTCGTCCTCGGGAACGCCCTCGGGGTACCGGTCCTCGGTCTCGACTCCCTGGCGAGCGCCGTCCGCGAGGCGACCGCCGGGTTCGGGCGCCGGCCCGAGCCCCGCACCTTCCGGGCGCACGTGACCCTCGCCAGGGCTCGGGGCAGCAAGCGGGCCGCCGGCCGGCTGGCAGGGCGGCTCCCGCGGTGGGCGCCGGAGGGCACCGTGCGCTGGGAGGTGGAGGAGCTGCTCCTCGTGTCGTCGGCGCTCGGTCCTGCCGGGGCGCGCCACGACACCCTTGCCCGGCTGCCAGTCGGGGGAGGGAACGGATCCGAGGGTCCACGAACGAACATGCGTTCGTCGTTAGAGTGGTCCCGGCCGACGGAAGCTCCTGATACACCCGGTCTCTAGCGTCGCCGTCGACGACGAAGCCGGATCGAGCGATCACGACACGAGGAGAAGAAGCGATGGCAGAAGAGCGGGAGAAGGCGCTCGAAGTTGCGCTCAGCCAGATCGAGAAGCAATTCGGGAAGGGCTCTGTCATGCGCATGGGCGACGGGTCGCACATGTCGATCGAGGCGATCCCGACCGGTGCCCTCTCGCTCGACCTGGCTCTCGGCATCGGCGGCCTTCCCCGCGGACGGATCGTGGAGATCTACGGGCCCGAGTCGTCGGGGAAGTCGACCCTGGCCATGCACTGCGTCGCAGAGGCGCAGCGCAACGGCGGGATCTGCGCCTACATCGATGCCGAGCACGCGATGGACCCGGCGTACGCCAAGTCCATCGGTGTCAACATCGACGACCTCTTGATCTCCCAGCCCGACACCGGGGAGCAGGCGCTCGAGATCGCCGACATGCTGATCAGGTCAGGGGCCCTCGACGTGCTGGTGGTCGACTCGGTGGCCGCCCTCACCCCCCGGGCCGAGATCGAGGGCGAGATGGGGGACTCGCATGTCGGCTTGCAGGCACGGCTCATGTCGCAGGCGCTTCGCAAGCTCACGGCCACCCTCAACAAGTCGGACACCATCGCCATCTTCATCAACCAGCTGCGCGAGAAGATCGGCGTCATCTACGGTTCGCCCGAGGTGACCCCTGGCGGGCGGGCGCTCAAGTTCTACGCGTCGGTCCGGCTCGATATCCGCCGGGTCGAGAGCATCAAGGACGGTGCCGACATGACCGGCAGCAGAACTCGGGTGAAGGTGGTGAAGAACAAGTGCGCGCCGCCGTTCAAGACTGCCGAGTTCGACATCATGTACGGCACAGGTATCAGCCGTGAGGGGTCGCTGCTCGACGTGGCCGTCGAGCTGGGCCTGGTGAAGAAGTCCGGCGCGTGGTTCACCTACGAAGGGGAGCAGCTCGGGCAAGGCCGCGAGAACGTCAAGTCCTTCCTCCGGGAGAACCCGCAGCTGATGGCTGAGATCGACGACCGGGTGCGCCAGCACCTGGCACCGAGCGCAGCTCCCGACGACGACATCGAGGATCCAGACGACCTTCCCATCACCCTCGACTGACCGGGCTCGGCTCGATCAGGCGAGGGTGGCGTCCCGGGTTCGGGCTACCGTTTCGGACCCACCACCCCGGCCGCTTTGGCAGTGGTGGGCGGGGCCGGTGGCGCGGCGAGCGGCGAGACGGTTACCGTGTCGGGCACGAGCTCGATCCACGTCGGTCCGGGGGCGAGCACGATCGGCTGGCCCCCGGTGGTAAGGAACTGTGTGGGCTGCCCCAGAGACGACCTGTGCCACGTGCCGGGGACGAGCACCCCGTTGCGGTAGACCTGTACCTGGCCGCTCGCGTCGTTGTACAGGTTCGCCTGAACTTCGAGGCTGCCATTCGCGTCCTCGACCCACGGACCGTAGGTGACGTGCACGAACTGCACGACCACGTTGGCCGCCCGGTTCTGGGCACCGTCAGCCAGGACGTCGGGTGCCGTGCCGTACTGCCGGAGGAAGTCGCCCGTTGCCGGGTCGTACTTCCAGACGACGTCGGCGACCGAGGAGAAGGGGATCGCCACCCCGCTGACTCGATACCCGGCCGGCACCGACGTCGAGTACGAGAAGACGGGGGAGGGCGGCGTGGTGTCCGAGGACCTGAGGTTCCACAGGGCCGAGGTTGCTGCGTACGTGCTGTAGGGAGCCCGGCGGCCGGTGGGGTGCTGGATCACCGACCCGTACCGGCCCAGGTCGAGGTCGATGAGAGGTGAGGCGGCAATGTTGGCGAGCACGGGGTTGATCCCGCCGACGTGCACGAACAGAGGCTGGCCGAACTCCCCGAGGATGCCGATGTCGATGTTGCGCGCCGAGCGGATGGGGCCGACCTCGGCTGCTTGCTGGCACTGGAAGATGGCCACGTACCGGGTGACGCCTCCTTCGACGGGTTCCTCGACGACGATGTCTGCCTTGTCGAGGCCACTCTGGGGGCGTGCGGCGGCGTAGTTGTCCACCTTCACGGCCAGCGCCGGGCGCTGGGGGACGCCGCCGCCACCTGGTACCGGCGCACCGGTCAGGGGGCACACTGCCGCAGCGGCGGTGCTGGTGGTGGTCGATGGTGCCGCCCTCTTGCGGGGAGGGGTCGAGGACCCGCACCCGGCGAGGACCGTCGCGGCCAGGCCGCAGCTCGCGAGGAGGGCACCCGTGGCGCGCCGGGGCGCGCGCCAGCGGGGCGCCCGGATCGAGGTGCTCATGTGGCGGAGGCGTGCGTGGCGGTGGGGAGCATCAGGCTTGCCCGGGCATCGTAGATGGCTCCGACCACCCTGCCGGGTGATGGTCGATCGAGCGGGGCGCCCTACTGGGAGGCGTTGGAGGACGATGCAGGTGGCGGCGGCGGGCCGGAGCTCGAGCCGTACACCGATCGCCAGCTGCCCGAGGAGGGATCGACGGACGACGCAGGGCCGAGCCCGAAGGTGCCGTAGACGTTCTCCATCATCCGGAGGAGCACGTCGGTGACCCCCGGGATGGCGCGCGGGACGATGTTCCAGGGGAACGCGGTGGTGTTGGACAGCTTGTAGACGAACGAGGCCGCGCCCAGGTCGAGCACGCCCCCACCCGAGGGCTGGGTGTAGTACGTGATGTCCGACCAGTTGTTCTGGCCGGCGACCGGGGAGTGGGCGAGGACGTCGACGTTCGCGGGCCCCGCCTCCCCTGGCACGTAGCGGTCGTACTCTCCCTGCACCACTTTGGGGAGGTGCTGGCCATCGGCCAACCCGCACCCGTCGAACAGCCACGAGCCCGCGTCGACCACCACCAGGTCGTCGTTGGCCCTGACGGACTGGTAGGTGCTGCCGATGAGCTCGCTCTCCGGCTGGTCGACCGGTGGCTGGTCCCAGTTGACGGTCGTGAGGGCGGGCTCGCTCCTCGACAGCGGGTCCTCGGCGGCGTCCTTGTAGCAGACCTCCAGGCGGTCGCGGCCGATCGGTGAGTCCATGAACCGGATCTGGCGGTAGCAGGCGTTGGCACCGAGGAACGCGAGGTTGGTTCCCGCGGCGAGCGCCGCCGCCGCGCCGTCGCGCATCGGCGCCGACCAGTACTCGTCGTGGCCGAGGCTCAGCAGGCAGCGGTGCCGGGCCAGCAGTTGCGGCCGCTCGTGGAGGTCGACGTCGGTCCAGTACGTCATGTCCAGGCCCAGGCTCTCCATCTGGTAGAGCACCGGGAACTCGTTCCCGAAGAAATCCGCCGATCCCTGCGCCCAGGTCTGTGGATAGGGGCGGTCGAACGACACGATGCGCGCCCGGTTGGCGAAGTCGCTGCCACCCCCCGGCCGTTTCCCGTAGTAGAGGCTGTAGCCGCCCCAGAGGTTGTAGGCCTGCCAGGTGGTGACGCTGTTCTGGAGCACGAAGGCGGCGGTGCTCGCGTCGTCGCGTACCGTCAGGGGCACGTACTGCTGCTGCCCGGCGTCGCCCACCAGCTTGAGCAGGTAGCACCCCGGCGGCCATGAGCCGTCGACACGGAACGACAGGGTCGGCTGCCACGGGCACGACACGGTGTTCACGCCCGGCGCGATCGTGGGCGGTGGTTGGGCCTGCCCGGCGACGGCGTCGCTCTGGTACACGAGCCGGCCGCCGAGCCCGCCGTAGTAGCCCATCCGGAACGCCTGCACGCTCAGCGATCGCGCGACCGTGTTGACGTAGAGGGTGACCTCGTCACCGGCCGTGGCGCTGACCCGGTCGGCGAAGCCCTCGAGCTCGTGGGGCATCTGGACCCCGGTCACCACCCAGTCGAGGGTGCCGGGGCGGCGGTTCTCCTCGACCAGCCAGCGGGCGGTGGGCACCCGCACGCCACTCGGCAGGACGACGTCGCGGACCTCGGCCGCCGGCCGCGTTCTGGCCGTCGGGCGCCTCGGCCGCCCGGACCGGGCTGCGACCGGGCCGCCGCAGCCGGCAGCCAGGCCACCGAGACCACCCATGCCGACGAGGGCGGCGCGCAGGAACTGACGACGATCCAACCGCTGACGAAGCCTTTCGCTCCCGCCCGGCGGGTGGACCGCAGGGCGACCACCGGGCCCGTGGTGGATGCCACGTGGTGGACGCCAAAGGATACCGGCGCCTCCCGGCCCGTCGGGGAACGGGTAGCGTCCGTGCGGTGACCCGCCGCCAGCCATGGCAGGCCCCCCTGCGCCGGCTCCTGGCCGAAGCCCTGCACCGGGGGACCGAGTGGGCGGCCCGGGCCGGAGCGATCGGCCCCGACGACCCGAGGGCGGGACGGTTCGGTTCCTTCGGTCAGGGCGCCTGCCTCGCCTTCCCCCAGGGTGCGCTCTACAACGAGCGGTACATCCACATCGGGCGCGACACCTTGGTCGGGCCCTACACGTCGATGAGCGCCGGCATCGCGCCCGGCCAGGCGATGCTGACCGACCCGGTGGTCCGCATCGGCGACCGCTGCCTGATCGGCCGAGGCAGCCACATCGTGGGCCACTGGAGCATCGAGCTCGGCGACGACATCCAGACCGGGCCCTACGTCTACATCACCGACCAGAACCACTCCTACCGCGACCTCGACCAGCCGATCGGGCAGCAGTGGCCCGTCGAGGCGCCGGTGCGCATCGGGTCCGGCTCCTGGCTCGGCGCCCACGCCGTCGTGCTGCCGGGCACGACGATCGGCCACCACGTGGTGATCGCCGCCGGCGCTGTCGTGCGCGGCACGGTGCCCGATCGCTGCGTGGCCGCCGGCGTGCCGGCCCGGGTGGTCCGCCGGTGGGAACCGGACCGCGGCTGGGTGAGCCCGAGCGGCGACGCGTCGGCCGGACAGCGCGTTCCCTGAGGCGATCCTGGGTCCTGCCCGCCGGCCAGGCAGGACCGCACCCGCACCGCTGCCCTGTCGTGAGCGCTGCACGGGCAGTAGCATGTCGGACGGCGGAAGGGTGCCGCGGACGGCGGAGGTGCTCGTGGTCACTGGTGGCGGGGTGCGGGGCCGGGGGGTGCCAGGCGGCGGGCCGGGCGAGCCTGCCGTCGCGTCCTACTTCGGGCGGCGACGCCAGCACCGGCGCTTCTCGTTGCCCAACCCGAGCCGGGTGCGGCGCGTCGTCGACGCCCGTGGTGCCTTCGTGGCCCTGGGGAGCGCCGCGGTGCTGGTCGCCTCGTTCCTCCCCTGGCTCGCCGTCACGTCCCTGGCGGGGGCCTCGGCGGGCAGTGCACCGCTGCTCGTCACGATCCTCGACCCCGGGTATGGCGGGTGGCGCGGCTTTCTTCCCGTGGCGGCGGCCGTCGGCGTGGTGCTGGGCGTCGTGGACGCCATGATGCGCTCGACCGACCGGGGCGCATTGTTCGTGTTCCTCGTCGTCCGGGTGCAGGCCGTCGCACAGCTCGGCCTCGTGGTCGCGACCTTGGCCGCCAAGATGCCGGGCCCCGGGGCGCCGGTCCAAGGTGCCGTGGCGGTCTCGCTGCGGTGGCCGGCGTGGGGAGCCCTCGCCGCAGCGGTCGTGGCGCTGGGTGCCTCGGCCGCGAGCGCGAGCGAGCGACCCTAGGTCAGGCCAGGCTGCGGCTCCCTGTCGCGGCGGGCCGCCCTCCCCGCTCAGGTGAGGTCGGCCCAGCCCTACTCGGGGAGGTCGACCCAGCCTTCGCCAGCCGAGGAACGAAGGGCTGCGTCGATCACCTCTTGGACGGCGCAGCCGTCGCGGATCGTGGGCGTAGGCGTGGGGTGCCCCGAGAACGCCGGGAGCCAGTCCTCGAGCATGAGCCCCATCGCCCGCACGGCCCCCGACGACCGCCGCGGGGGGAGCGCGACCCCGCTCGCCAGGTCGCGGTTGTCCGGCACCAGGGGCACCGGAGCCTCGTCGCCGACCCGCTGCACGAGGGACCCCGCCGCGCCCGCGAGCCGGCCCACGGTGACCGTCCCCCGGTCGCCGTGGGCCTCGAACAGGTTGGTGCTGGCGCCGAGCCCTGCCGAGGAGTTGGTCAGCACGGCCAGGGCGCCCGAGCGAAGGCGCAGCAGCAGCGCCGAGGTGTCGTCGGCGGTGACCTCGACCTCGCCATCCGGTGTCGCCACCTTGTCGAGCGAGTGCCGCACGTCGGCGCAGACGGACGCCACCGGACCGAAGAGCGAGCGGAGGAAGTCGATCTCGTGGGACATCTGGCCGAACAGGTAGCCGCCGCCCAGCTCGCGCCGGTACATCCAGCTCGATTGCGGCGCATGGGTCGGGTGCCAGTAGCCGGAGGTGATGGTCACCTGCACGAACGAGAGCCGCCCGATGGTCCCTTCGTCGACCAGCTTGCGAATGGCGAGATGCTCAGGGGACCAGCGGTTCTCGAAGCAGACGAGGGTGGCCCGATCTGAGGCCTCGGCCGCGTCGGCCATCTGCCGCCCTTCGGCCCCGGTGAGCGAGAGCGGCTTCTCGCACAGCACGTGGCGTCCTGCGCCGAGCGCGGCCAGGAACATGTCGTGGTGCAGCTGGACCGGCGACGACACGGCGACCAGGTCGAGGTCGTCGCGCTGCACGAAGGCCCGCCAGTCGGTGGAGGTGTCGTGCACGCCCAGGCGCTCGGCGGCAGACGCCACCGATTCCGGCCGGCTGCTGCACAGCGCCGCCACCTCGTAGCCCTCCACGGCGGAGAAGGCTGGTGCGTGCACCAGCGCCCCCCAGCCGACCCCGATGATCCCCACTCGCAGCGCCTCGCTCACCGGGCCATGGTGCACGACGGCGGACACCGGTGTCGAGCGGCGCCCCGACGGCCGGCTGGTACCCGCCCCGTCGGCCGCGCATGCACCTTCGGCTCCCGTGGGCATGGTTCCGTCCGTGAACCCACACACCGGCTCCGCGCCGGGACGGGCGTTGCAGGCACGGAGCCCGGAGCGGGCGCCGGGTCCGCCCGCAGCCGTGACCTTGGCCCCTGTTCCCCGGCGATCGTCCGGTCCTCAATGGCACTGATGACGTGAGGGAGAGACGCGACATGCAGGGACGCCGCCACGATCGTCCCGTCCCTACGACCCTCCGCTGCCGGGTGTGCGGCGCCGACGGGCTGACGGGCACGGGCGCCAGGCGTCACGAGGCCGCGCACCATGGCGGGGCGGCGACGTGCGCCCCCAAGTACCCGCAGGCACCAGCCCTGGGAGAGGCACCAGCCCTGGGAGGCGATGATGCTGTTCAAGAACAGGTCCGACGCGGGCCGTCAGCTCTCCAGGCTTCTCGAGCGGTTCCGCGCTGACGACGTCGTGGTGCTCGGGCTCCCACGAGGGGGTGTGCCCGTCGCCTACGAGGTGGCGAAGGCCCTTGCAGCCCCCCTTGACGTGATCCTGGTGCGCAAGCTCGGCGTGCCGTTCCAGTCCGAGCTCGCCATGGGCGCCATCGGCGAGGACGGCGTGCGGGTGGTCAACGACGAGGTGGTCGCGATGGCGGGGATCACCGAGGCCGATCTCGAGCGGGTGGAGGCCCGCGAGCGCCTGGAGCTCGAACGGCGCCGGGCGCGTTTCCGCAGCGGGCGCGCACGGCTGGACCTCAGTGGCAGGACGGCCATCGTGGTCGATGACGGGATCGCCACCGGGTCGACTGCCCGCGCTGCCTGCCAGGTGGCGCGGGCACATGGGGCCACCCGGGTGATCCTGGCCGCGCCGGTTGCCTCGCCACGGACGATCGACTCGCTGCTTCCCTATGCCGACGAAGTGGTCTGCCTCGACACGCCGGAGTGGTTCTTCGGGATCGGGCAGTTCTACGCCGACTTCGCCCAGGTTCCCGACGAGGTGGTGACGGACCTCCTCGACGTGCTCGCCGGCTTCCCGCCCAGCGGGACGGTGCCGGCGGGTTCGCGAGCGGCGAATGCGAGGATCGACCCGCCGGCGCGCGACACCGAGGTCGAGGTTCGCGTCGGTGCGACGACGCTCCCGGGCCGGTTGACGCTCCCGAGCGGGTTCCAGGCCGTCGTGCTGTTCGCCCACGGCAGCGGCAGCAGCCGCCACAGCCCAAGGAACCGCTTCGTGGCCGAGGTGCTCCAGGAGGCAGGCCTTGGCACCCTCCTCTTCGACCTGCTCACCGTAGAGGAGGAGGCGAGCAGGTCAAAGGTCTTCGACATCGCGCTGCTGGCGGACCGGCTGGCGGGCGCCACCCGTTGGCTGCGTGCCCAGCCCGACATGGCGCGTGCTGCCTTCGGGTACTTCGGTGCGAGCACCGGCGCCGGCGCTGCGCTCTGGGCGGCAGGCGAGCCCGACGCCGACGTGGCCGCTGTGGTGTCGCGCGGCGGGCGCCCTGACCTCGCCGCCCCCCGCCTCGGGTCGGTCCGAGCCCCGACGCTCCTCGTCGTGGGCGGCCTCGACGACGTGGTGCTCGCGCTCAACCGGGAGGCGTATGCCGGCCTGCGCTGCGAGCGCCGCCTCGAGGTGGTGCCCGGCGCCACCCATCTGTTCGAGGAGCCGGGCACGCTCGCGACAGCCGCCGGCCTGGCACGCGACTGGTTCATCGGGCACCTGGCGGCCCCGGTCGCGCTGTAGCTGGCGGCCCCGGCCGCGCCCGAGCGCCTCTCGCAGCGCGCAGCAGCGGATCGCGCGGCGGGGGGATGCCTGGGATCTGGCAGC
>DATGLW010000063.1:0-13928 GCA_035293965.1 Acidimicrobiales bacterium | reverse complement strand
CCGCCCGGGGTCGACGTGGCCATGGTGGCGCCCAAGGGGCCGGGGCACCTGGTGCGGCGCACCTACGCCGAGGGTGGGGGCGTGCCCTCGCTGATCGCCGTGGCCCAGGACGCCACTGGCAAGGCGCACGCCCTGGCGCTGTCCTACGCGCATGCGCTCGGGTCGACGAGGGCGGGCGTCCTCGACACGACGTTCGCCGAGGAGACCGAGACCGACCTCTTCGGCGAGCAGGTCGTGCTGTGCGGCGGGCTCACCGCGCTCGTGACGGCGGGGTTCGAAACGCTGGTGGCGGCCGGCTACCAGCCCGAGTCGGCGTACTTCGAGTGCCTGCACGAGCTCAAGCTCATCGTCGACCTCATGTACGAGCAGGGGATCGCCGGCATGCGCTACTCGATCTCGGACACCGCCGAGTACGGCGACCTCACGCGCGGGCCGCGCGTCATCGGCGACTCGGTGCGAGCCGAGATGCAGCGGATCCTCGGCCAGATCCGCGACGGCAGCTTCGCCGAGGAATGGATCGCAGAGAACCGAGCCGGCCGCCCTCGGTTCAACGCCTTGCGGGCGCAGGCGCGGGCCCACCAGATCGAGCAGGTTGGTGCCGAGCTGCGGGCGATGATGCCCTTCATCAGCGCCGGCCGCCAGCGGGTCCAGGACGTGTCGGGAGGCTGACACGGGCGGCTGACAGGGGCCGGCCTGACAGGGGGCGGCCCACAGGGGCCCGCCGGGGAGGGGCCCGCCGAGCAGCGGCCGGCGCGGGTCACGCGCAGGCCCGGCGAGCGGTCGACTCGATGAGCGCCACCGCCTCGCCGGGCTGGTCCCAGCTGACGGCGTGCCCGCAGTCGGCGACCGTCACCCAGTTCGTGCCGGGGGGCAGGAGGGACCGCTCCCGGGCGGTCTCGGCCGACAGCACGCGGTCGTGGTCGCCGAAGGCCACGGTCACCGGCACCGCCACCGCCGCTCCCCGCTCGAAGCGCGCGGTGACCGCGGCACGGTCGCAGGCACCGTACCCCCGGGCCTGTGCCAGAGCCAGCGCCGCAGCGAGGAACTGCTCGGGGGTCACGCGTTCGGGGTGGGCGACGTTCATCCGGAGGCCGAGCGAGCGGACGGCGGCGCGACGCGAGAGTCGGGGCAGGAGTGGGCGAACTGCCACGAGCAGCCGCCTGCCCAGCGCGACCCCGAGCTCGCGGGGCACACGAGCGCCGGCCCGCCACAAGCCGGCCGGTGCAAGGGCGACCACGCTGGCGCCGTAGCCCATGGCGGCCATCTCGAGGACGACCCACCCGCCCAGCGACAGGCCGACCAGGTGGGGCTGCGCGATCCCGGCTGCCTGGAGCTGGTCCACCAGCGCCGCCGCCAGCCGGGCCGGGGCAGCCTCGGTGACTGCCAGCGGGCGCGCGCCGGGCCCGTGACCTGGCAGGTCGACTGCCGTCGTCCGGAAGGAGGGGGCGAGTTGGGGCACCACGTTGTCCCAGAACGACGAGGAGCTCCCGAGCCCGTGGACCAGCACGAGGTCAGGGCGGGCGCTCAGGCGAGCGCTCCCACCACGTAGTTGACGCAACCGCACAGGGCGGCCACGTCGTCGGGCTCGATGGCCGGGAACATCGCTATCCGCAGCTGGTTGCGGCCCAGCTTGCGGTACGGCTCGGTGTCCACGATGCCGTTGGCCCGCAGCACCGCCGTCACCTTCCGGGCGTCGATGGCGTCGACGAGATCGACCGTGGCGACCACGTGGCTGCGCTGCGCGGGGACCTCCACGAAGGGGTGGGCGAAGTCGGACTGCTCGGCCCAGGTGTAGAGGATCTCCGCCGAGCGGTCGCAGCGCGACGCCGCCCACTCGATCCCCCCGTTGCCGAGCATCCACTCCAGCTGCTCGGCGAGGAGGTACAAGGTGGCGAGGGCAGGAGTGTTGTAGGTCTGGTCCTGGCGGGAATTGTCGAGGGCCACCTTGAGGTCGAAGAACGCCGGCACCCAGCGCCCGGACGCCGCGATGCGCTCGATGCGCTCGATCGCCGCCGGCGACACGAGGGCTACCCAGAGGCCTCCGTCGGCAGCGAAGCACTTCTGGGGCGCCAGGTAGTAGACGTCGAACTGCTGGGGGTCCACCCGCAGGCCCCCGGCGCCGGAGGTGGCGTCGACCGCCACGAGGCCGCCGCCCTCCGCCGGCGAGGCCGCCCCGGCCGGCCGGCGCACGGGCATGGCCACGCCCGTGGAGGTCTCGTTGTGGGTGAGGGCGTAGAGGTCGATCGCCTCGTCGGCAACGGGCATCGGGTGGGTGCCGGGGGGCGACTCGATCACCTGGGGGTCCTTCAGGTGCGGCGCCGCCCTTACGGCGGCGGCGAACTTGGAGGAGAACTCGCCGAAGCACAGGTGCTGGCTGGTCGAGTCGATGAGCCCGAAGGTGGCGGCGTCCCAGAAGCAGGTGGTGCCGCCGTTGCCGAGCATGACCTCGTAGCCGTCGGGGAGGGAGAACAGGTCCCGCATGCCGGCGCGGACCCTGCCGACGACCGACTTGACGGTCGGTTGCCGGTGGCTGGTGCCGAGGTAGGTGTCGGCCACGCTGAGCAGTCCGGCCACCTGCTCCGGGCGCACCTTGGAGGGGCCAGAGCCGAACCGGCCGTCGCCGGGCAGCAGGTGGGCGGGGATCACGATGTCGGCGGCGTCGGTCACGTATGAGATCATGGCACCCGTGCCACCGACCGCAGCACGCACGGGCGCGCCCGCCCGGATCTCGGCCCGCGTGGCGGCCGTGTCGCCCTCGGCGACCCTGGCCGTCGACGCCCGGGCCCGCGAGCTGCGGGCGGCCGGCGAGCACGTGATCAGCTTCGGGGCCGGCGAGCCCGACTTCCCCACCCCGGCCCACATCGTGGAGGCGGCGGTGGCGGCCTGCCGCGACCCGGAGTGCCACCACTACTCGCCCACGGCGGGGCTGCCGGAGCTGCGCCAGGCCATCGCCGACAAGACGGCGCGCGACTCGGGGCTCGCCGTCGTGCCCTCGCAGGTGGTCGTGACCAACGGGGGGAAGCACGCGGTGGCCAGCACCTTCGCCGTGCTGTGCGACCCGGGCGACGAAGTGCTCGTCCCTGCCCCGTACTGGACCACCTACCCCGAGGCCATCGGCCTGGCGGGCGCCGTGCCGGTGCCCGTGCCAACCGACGAGTCCACGGGCTTCCGCTGCTCGGTCGAGGACCTGCGGGCGGCACGGACCGAGCGGACCAAGGTGCTGCTGTTCGTGTCGCCGTCGAACCCGACCGGCTCGGTGTACCCGCGCCCTGCCGTCGAGGCGATCGGGCGCTGGGCGCTCGAGGAAGGGCTCTGGGTGGTCACCGACGAGATCTACGAGCACCTCGTCTACGGCGCAGCCGAGCACCATTCGATGCCGGTGGTGGTCCCCGAGCTGGCGGATCGCTGCGTGGTCGTCAACGGTGTCGCCAAGACGTACGCGATGACGGGCTGGCGGGTGGGCTGGCTGGTGGCGCCCCCCGACGTGGCCGAGGCGGCCGCCAACCTGCAGTCGCACGAGACCTCGAACGTGGCCAACGTCTCCCAGCGCGCCGCCCTGGCCGCCCTCACGGGAGACCTGGCTGCGGTGGCCGCCATGCGCGAGGCCTTCGACCGCCGCCGGCGCACCATGGTGGCCATGCTCAACGGCATCGAGGGGGTCACCTGCACGGAGCCGGAGGGGGCCTTCTACGCCTTCCCGTCGGTCAAGGGCCTCCTCGGCCGCGCCATCCGGGGACGGCGGCCCGCGACGAGCGCCGAGCTGGCGGCCCTGTGCATCGACGAGGTCGCCGTCGCCGCGGTCCCCGGTGAGGCGTTCGGCGCCCCCGGCTACTTCCGCCTGTCCTACGCCCTGGGGGACGACGAGCTCGTCGAGGGTGTCGGACGCCTGGCGTCCCTCTTCGCCGACGCCGGCTCGCGCTGACACGGCCCAGGGGGGACGGACCGACCAGGGGGGAGTGAGGAGAGAGCCCCTGTGGCACGGGTACTGGTGACCGAGCGCATCGCTCAGAGCGGCATCGAGCAGCTCGCGGCCGCGGGCCACGACGTCGACGTGCGCGAGGGCCTCGACCCAGGGCAGCTCCTCGAGGCGGTGAAGGGCGCCCAGGCTCTCGTCATCCGCTCGGCGACCCAGGTGACGGCGGACGTGCTGGCGGCAGGCAGCGACCTGGTGGTCGTCGGCCGAGCCGGGATCGGGCTCGACAACGTCGACATCGAGGCGGCGACGGCCCGGGGGGTGATGGTCGTCAACGCCCCCGAGTCCAACGTGGTGTCCGCGGCCGAGCAGACGATGGCGCTGCTGCTGGCACAGGCCCGCAACATCCCCCAGGCCCACGCCGCCCTGGTGGCAGGCCGCTGGGAGCGCGCCAGGTGGGAGGGGGTGGAGCTCTACGGCAAGACGCTCGGGATCATCGGCCTCGGCCGGATCGGGTCGCTCGTCGCCCAGCGCGCCCTCGCGTTCGGCATGCGGCTCGCCGCCTACGACCCGTACGTGTCGCCCGAGCGCGCCCGCCAGATGGGCGTGGAGCTCTGCTCGCTGACCGAGCTGGTCGCCAGATCGGACTTCCTCACGATCCACGCCGTCAAGACCCCCGAGACGGTCGGGCTCGTCGGCCGCGAGCTGTTGGCCAAGGCCAAGCCCGGGCTTCGGGTCATCAACGTGGGGCGCGGGGGCATCGTCGACGAGGAGGCGCTGGCCGAGGCGATCCGGTCGGGCCACGTGCAGGGGGCCGGGCTCGACGTCTTCGCCAAGGAGCCGACCACCGAGTCGCCCCTGTTCGGGCTTCCCACGGTGGTCGTGTCACCGCACCTCGGCGCGTCGACCGTCGAGGCGCAGGACAAGGCGGGCGTGACCATCGCGGAGCAGGTGGTGCTGGCCCTGGCGGGAGACTTCGTGCCCCACGCCGTCAACGTCGCTGCTCGCGACGTGTCCGAGACGGTGCGACCCTTCCTCCCGCTGGCCGAGCAGCTGGGGCGGTTCTTCGCGGGATTGCACGACGGGCTGCCCGACCGCCTCGAGGTCGAGTACCAGGGGGAGCTGGCCGGAGCGGGCACCGGGATCCTCACCCTCTCGGCGCTCAAGGGGCTGTTCGCCAGCTCGACCGAGGTCCCCGTCTCCTACGTCAACGCCCCCCGGCTTGCCGAAGAGCGCGGGCTCGAGGTGCGTGAGAGCTCGACCACCACCTCGCGTGACTACAAGAGCCTGATCACCTTGCGGTCGGGCCGCCACGCCGTGGCCGGCACCATGGCGGGCGCCGGCGTCCGCGTCGAGCCGAGGGTGGTGATGGTCGACGACCACCTCGTGGAGGTGCCGCCCCAGCCGCACATGCTGCTCGTGCGCAACGACGACCGGCCCGGCATGATCGGCGCCGTCGGCACCGCCCTCGGCGAGGCGGAGGTCTCGATCTCCTTCATGGCCGTCGGCCCGAGCCGCGAGGCCCCCACCGCCCTCATGGTGCTGGCGACCGACCGGCCCGTCCCGGCGGCCGTGCTCGATCGCCTGCTCGCCCACGACGGCATCCTCGACGTGCACCGCATCAGCCTCTGATCACCCGGGCGTCGGCCGGCCTCGCCGCCGGGCTCCGTGCAGGACGGGTGACGAGGCGGCCGACGACCGAGGCCGGGGCTGGCCGGTCAGGCGTCCTGGCGCAGGACCGCTTCGACCTCCAGGTGGATGGCCACCTTGTCGCTCAGGACCATGGCGTTGTCGGCACCGGGGATCGGCCCGTTGTAGCTGACCCCGAAGTCCTGCCGGTTGATCTCGGTGGTCGCGCTGAAGCCCACGCGGGTGCCCCCCCAGGCGTCGGGGGTGAACCCGTTCAGCTCGACCTCGAGGGTGACGGGCTTGGTGACGCCCCGGATGGTGAGCTCGCCGTCGAGCAGGTAGTGGTCGCCGGCGGGACGGACCCGGGTGGACACGAAGGTGATGTGCGGATGGTGCTCGACGTCGAGGAAGTCGGCCGAGCGCACGTGGGCGTCGCGCTGCTCCTGGTTGGTGTCGATCGAGGTGGCGTCGATGGTCACCCGCACCGAGGAGGCGAGCGGGTCCTCGGCGGTCACGATGGTCCCCTCGAAGGAGTTGAACCGGCCGCGGACCTTGCTCACCACCATGTGGCGGACCACGAAGGACACCTCGGAGTGGACGGCGTCGATGTCCCACGTGCCCGCCACGTAGCCGGGGATCGTGTGGGTCGAAAGGGTGGTCATGTCGGGTCCTCCTCGCAGCTGCCTGGAACCAGGTAGAGGTCTCCTGGAGCAGACATAGGTTGTACGTTCAACTATTGACCAGGAGACTAGCAGCGGATGATTGAGCAGTCAACTACCCGCACGGACGTAGCTGGTACGCTGGGCGTATGGCCGGGACCCGCTGGCTGAGCGCGGACGAGCAGCGGACGTGGCGCACCTTCATGCTCGCCACCAAGCTCCTGTGGGAGCAGCTCGACCGCGAGCTCGACCAAAAGACCCAGGTCCCGAGCGCCTACTACGAGGTGCTGGTCCGCCTGTCGGAGGCGCCCGAGCGGCGGCTGCGGATGGGGGACCTGGCCGACCTCTCGCAGTCGTCGCGCAGCCGGCTGTCGCACTCCATGGCCCGCCTGGAGGCCCTCGGGTGGATCCGGCGCGAGTCGTGCCCGACCGACCGACGGGGCGCCTTCGCGGTGCTCACCGACGAGGGGTTCGCGGCGCTCGCCGCCGCCGCGCCGGTGCACGTCGAGGGGGTGCGCACGCACCTGTTCGACCAGCTGGACCCAGCGCAGCTCGAGGAGCTGCGACGGATCAGCGAACAGATGCTCGAGCACCTGGTCGCCGTGAAGGGGTCGTCGTCAGAGGACCTGGGGGTGCTGGGTGTGCTGGGCCGGTGCCCGACGACGGGCCACCACGAGGTGGGCGGGAACCGGGAGGGGTCGGCGGCCGCCAGGAGGGGCCAGGAGGGGCCAGGAGCCGCTCGTCGCCCTCAGGGACCTCAGTAGCCGCCGTAGCCGTAGCCGGAGCCGCTCGTCGTGCTCGACGGCTTCGACGTGGTGATGGGGACGCCGCCCGGCCCGAGTGCCCACCACTTGCCCCAGGTGTCCTGGAGCCCCTGTCCGTTGACCTGACCTGGGGCGGCGTCGCCGGAGAACGTGTACGCGGGGTGGCCGTTCACGACGACCTGGTGCCCGCCGGCCTCGACCGGCGGCCAGATCGACAGGCAGCTGCCGGTGCAGGCCGAGTGCGACGACGTCGCTCCGACGAGCTCGTAGACGGTGTGGCCGGACGAGGTGGCCAGGACCGTGCCGATCGAGGTCGACTCGCTCCGCAGGCCTGCTGCCGACGGGTTCCGGGTCGTCCGCCCGCTCCCCTTGGCCGAGGAGCTCGGCGAGGTCGAGCTGCACGCGGCGAGCGCCAGGGCGAGCAACCCCGCCGTCGCGAGGCTCGCCGCGAGCCTCGCCGGCCTGCCAGCGTGCGGTACAGGCCGTGGCGAGCACAGGGGCCGTGGCGAGCACAGGGTCATCGGTCACCTCCCTGTTCCCCGACCGACCAGTCAGGTGGCAACTGCCACTCGGATGCTAAGTCGCTGCACGCCGGCAGGGGCAGCGGGGACCGCGCCCGCCGTCGGGGCCGGCGAAGTCCGCGCCCGTCATCGCGGGTGGCCGAGCAACGCCTCCACGTGGGCGACGGCGCTGGCGCCCGTGCCGACGCGTTCGATCATCTCCTGCATCGACCGCGCCCCCGCCCGGTAGCCGGGCTCGTCGAGCACGGCGGCGATCGCCGCGGCGATGGCGTCGCTGTCCGCGTCAGCTTCCAGGGCGATCCCCGCGCCACAGGCGGCGACCCGTTCGGCGTTCAGGGGTTGCTCGCGACCTTGGGGGATGCAGACGAGCGGCACGCCCGCGGCGAGCGCGGCCACGACGGTGCTGAGCCCGCCATGGCTCACCGCCACCGCCACGTCGGGAAGGACGCTCGAGTGGGGGAGGTAGTGGTGGACCGCCACGTTGTCTGGCACGACGAGGTGGCCGGGATCGATGCCGCCGAGGGTGAGCAGGGCCCGCACGGGCAGCCGCCTCACGGCCTCGAGGATCGGGGGGAGCGCCAGGGCCTGGCGTTGCGGCGTGGTGCTGAGCGAGACCAGCACGAGCGGCCGGTCGTCGGATGGGTCGAAGCCGAGGTCGCCGAGCGGGTCGGGCGGGAAGGGGTCGAGGATGGGGCCGACGTAGAAGGTGCCGCGGCCCCTCGGGGCGCCGGGGTAGTCGAGCGCCTCGGGCACGAGCACGAGCACCTTGTCCACGGCCTCGAGGCGATGAGCCATCGCAGGCGACGGAAGCGGGTCGAGGCCGAACGCTGCGCGGCACCGGGTCATGTCCACGGCCAGGTCTGCCCAGGCGCAGACGAAGGGCTGGTACAGCACGTGGACGAGCACGGCGGTGGGGATCCCGAGCACCTCGGCAGCGACGAGGCCGGCCCCTGCCATGCAGTCGACCACGATCACGTCAGGCCGAATGGCGCGCGCCGCCGCGAGGATGTCGTTGGCAGTGGGGACGCCGTTGCGAGACTCGTCGAAGCGCACGGGGTCGTCCTCGATGGCCAACCCGGGCGGCCAGGGCTCGAGCGAGGGGTACTCGAGGAGCGTGGCACCCGACGACGCGACCTGCGCGACCACGGACGCGTCCGCGGGGGCCGCGTCGGCCATGATGGCCACCTCGTGCCCGTGGCCGGCCAGCCGCGAGCTCAGGGCGAGCGCGGGCGGGAAGTTGCCGCCACCGCGCCAGCTCACCACGAGGAAGCGCCCGCCCATCAGGAGCCCGGTCCCGCCTCGGCGAGCTCCTTGATGCGCTCGAGGGTCGACCGCATCCCCGCTTCCCGGCGTCGATCCCGGTCACGCATGACGACGTCCTCGACCAGGCGGGCCGACAGCGGCAGCCAGTGGACGTCGAAGGACTCGACGAGCTCGACCCCGCGGTCGGACGGGACGATGCGGTACGTCCACGTGGTCATCTCCTTCTCGTGCACCACCGTGGCAAAGCTGAGCTCCTCGTTCGGCACCGCGGTCTTCACCCTGCAGGCGACCGACCAGCGCAGGCGCCCGTAGCGGTTCCAGCCCCTGAAGCGAGCGCCCGGCACCGCCGGCGACGTGGCGCCGTCCAGCCATCGCACCCGGTAGCACTCGGGGCTCCATTCCCCCATCCGTTCCAGGTCCGACAGCAGGGACCACACCCGCTCGGGGGACGCGTCGACGTGGACCTGGACCGTTCCCGCTCGCGCACTGCTCACGGAGCCTCCTCCTTGATGGTTCGCCCGCGGGAGGCGCGACGCGCCACCCGCCGCCGCTTCTTCACGAGATGGTCGTAGGCCATGTCCGCCACGTCGTCGACCAGGCGTGCCCAGCGCGAGCCGCCGGGGTCGTTGGCGATCTGCTGGTCGACCAGCCCGATGCTGAGGGCGGTGAGCAGGTCCTCGTCGGATTGGTCGCTGACGAGGCCCATCGCTGCGAGCTCGGAGCGGAAGAGATCGAGCACCTCGACCGCCTTGGCATACGACGCCTCGGACGGCGTGAAGCCCGGGATGGTGCGTTGGAAGAGCAGCTGGTACCGGACGGGATCGGCGGTGCAGAAGTCGAAGAGGATCCAGAAGCCCGCACGGACGCGCTGGCGCGCGGAGCGGGGGAGATCGCCGACGCGGGCCCGGACGAGCTCGAGGAACTGCTCGTTGCCCTGGGCGAACATGGCGTCGAAGATGTCGTTCTTCGAGGCGAAGTACGAGTACAGCGAGGGCACGCGCATCCCAACCCGGGCGGCGACGTCGCCGAGGGAGACCCCAGCCAGGCCCTTCTCCCGCGCGACCTCCCAGGCGGCCGCCACGATCTCGTCCTTGGTGGCCTGGTGGCGGCGAGCGCGCCGATCATGAATAGGTTTCCCTAATACCACTAGGACATTGTGCGCTGGCGGTGGGCGGCCGTCGAGCCCTGGGCGGGTGGCGGTTCCGGTGAGCGATGGCGATCGAGTCGTTCGAGCCCGGACGAAGACAGGGGCGCGAAGCGAACGGCCGGTTCCGCACCGCCGCCGCGCTGGGGTGCACGGATGACGCCGGGCGCGCGGGGCGATCGGCTCGGGAGGCGGGAGGCTCCTCCCGAGGGTCGCCTCCTCTCCACCCCGAGCCCGCCGACTGCTGAGCAGGCAGCGGTCGTTCGAAGCCACCCAGGGGGTCGCCTCCTCTCCACCCGGAGCCGGCCCCCTGGAGCAGCCTCAGCCGCCGGCCTTGTGGGGAGCCCTCGGCACGGCGGGCCACGCGTCGAGGCTCGGCGGCGTGGCCAGGCGATCTCGCCGACGCGCCCGGCGCGCCAGGCCGGCGGTAGTGGCGGCAAGGGTGGCCACGAGGGCCACGAGGAGGAGCCCCCGGCGGCTGCGGCGACGGGTCACGGCCAGACCGTAGCCGGGCGGTTCACGACGCCCGGCCCGCATGATGCGAGCGGGCACCCGTGGGCTCCGCCGCCCGGCCCGGCCGACCCGGTGACGCCCACCGCTCGACCACACCGACCGGATCACGCCCACCGGAATGGCGCGGCGCCCACCCGGAACCGTGGGGCGCCGGGCCCGAGCGGGCCCCATGCCTTGACGCGGGTTGCAAAGTCCTGGCAGCATGGGGTCACCATGCACGGAGCCCCGGTCTCGGTCCTGCTGCTTACCTGACGGCGAGCGCCACATCGCGTTCGCCCGCAACCTCCTGCGCCAGAACGGCCAGGGGGTTTTTTGTTGGGAGGGCGCAGGTGGCCGGGCCGGAGGCGGCAGGGTCGGGCTCGGGCCGACTCGCAGAGACGAGGAAGACCAGTGACGCGCGCACCACAGCCCACCGATGACCGATCCAACGGGGCTGGGGCGAGGGGCCGGCCGGCCGAGCGGCGCCCGGCCCGTTCGCCCATGCCCTTCGAGCGGTACCGGTCCCACGTGCCGCTGCAGCTTGCCGACCGCACCTGGCCCGACCGGGTGTTGACCCGGGCGCCCCGGTGGGCCAGCGTGGACCTGCGCGACGGCAACCAGGCGCTGATCGACCCGATGGACCCCGACCGCAAGCTCCGCCTGTTCGAGACGCTGGTCGCCATCGGCTTCAAGGAGATCGAGGTCGGGTTCCCCTCGGCCTCCACGACCGACCTCGACTTCCAGCGCAAGATCATCGAGGAGGAGCGGATCCCCGAGGACGTGACCATTCAGGTGCTGGTCCAATGCCGCGAGGAGCTCATCGAGCGGACGTTCGATTCCCTGGTGGGCGCACCGAGGGCGATCGTCCACTTCTACAACTCGACGTCGGAGCTGCAGCGGCGGGTGGTGTTCGGCCTCGACAAGGCCGGGATCGTGGACATCGCGGTCAACGCCGCCCGGCTGTGCCGCAAGCTCGAGCACAAGCTGGCCGGGTCCGAGGTCCGCTACGAGTACTCGCCCGAGAGCTTCACGGCCACCGAGCCGGAGTTCGCCGTCGAGATCTGCAGGGCCGTGATGGACGTGATCGAGCCGACGGCCGAGCGGCCGATCATCCTCAACCTGCCTGCCACCGTGGAGATGTACACCCCCAACGTCTACGCGGACGTCATCGAGTGGTTCGCCCGCGCTCTGGGTGGGCGCGACGACGTCGTGCTGAGCGTCCACCCCCACAACGACCGGGGCACCGCCGTGGCCGCCGCAGAGCTGGCCGTGCTGGCGGGCGCCCAGCGTGTGGAGGGCACCCTGTTCGGCAACGGCGAGCGCACCGGCAACGTCGACCTCGTCACGCTGGCACTGAACCTGTTCTCCCAGGGCGTCGACCCCGAGCTCGACCTCGGCGACATCGAGCGGGTGCGCCACGTGGCCGAGCTCGCCACCCGCATGCCCGTGCACCCCCGGCACCCGTACGCCGGCGACCTCGTGTACACGGCGTTCTCGGGGTCCCACCAGGACGCCATCAAGAAGGGCATGGCGGCCATCGGCGACGACTACGCGCAGTGGGAGGTGCCCTACCTGCCGATCGACCCCAAGCACACCGGGCGGACCTACGAGGCGATCATCCAGGTGAACAGCCAGTCCGGCAAGGGGGGCGTCGCGTACGTGATGGACACCGAGCACGGGCTCGACCTGCCGCGCCGCCTGCAGGTCGAGTTCTCGAGGGCGGTCCAGTCCGTCACCGAGGCGAGCGGCACGGTCATCTCCCCCGACGAGATGTGGGAGGTGTTCGCCCGCACGTACCTGCCCGAGGACGCCGGCATCAGGTTGCTCGGCAGCGAGGTCTCCACCCGCGAGAGCCGCACCACCGTGGTTGCACAGCTCCTGGTCGACGGCCACCACCGCACGGTGGTGGGCGAGGGCAACGGCCCCATCGACGCCCTGGTGGCGGCCCTGCGCCAGGAGCTCGGCATCGCCCTCGAGGTCCGCGACTACAGCGAGCACGCCCTCACCTCGGGCAGCGGGGCCTCCGCGGTCGCCTACGTCGAAGCCGAGGGGCCCGATGGGGCCACGTGGTGGGGCGTCGGCATGGACTCGAGCATCCTCGACGCGTCGCTGGCGGCCGTGGTGAGCGCTGCCAACCGGTCCCCCCGGGGACGTCCCGCCGGAGGGGCGCCCTCCTCCGAGCCGGTAGCCTCGACGTGAGCGAAGGACCGTCACCGGCCGCCCGCCGGAACCTGCCGGAGGAGATCCGGCGGAACCTGCCGGATGAGATCCGGCGGAACCTCTCGGAGGAGACGCAGTGACCGACGCACGCACGAACCAAGAGGAGCCGACGCGCCTCACTCGTGAGACGCACCAGCGGCTGCAGGCCGAGCTCGAGGACCTCACCACCCGCGGCCGGGTCGAGGTGGCCCGCGCCATCGAGTCGGCGCGGGCCCTCGGCGACCTGTCGGAGAACGGCGACTACCACGCGGCCAAGGACCACCAGGCGAAGATGGAGGCGCGCATCCGCCAGCTCCAGGCGCTGCTCAAGCACGTGCAGATCGTCGAAGGGACCGGCGGCGACGGCTCCGTCCGTCATGGCAGCATCGTGACCCTGCGCTACCACGGCGACGACGAGGAGGACGTCCAGTCCTTCTTCCTCGGCTCCATCGAGGAGCGCCGCGGGGACATGCCCGTCGTGTCGCCGGGCGCGCCCCTGGGCCAGGCCCTCCTGGGGCGGACCGCCGGCGAGACGGTGGAGTACGAGGCCCCGGGGGGCGCGCTGCGGGTCGACATCGTGAAGGTCGAGGGCTGAGGGTGCCCGGCGCGCGGGGTCCGCGGACCCTCGTGGACAAGATCTGGGACGACCATGTCGTCCGCTCGGCCGAGGGCGAGCCCGATCTCCTGTTCGTCGACCTCCACCTCGTCCACGAGGTGACCTCGCCGCAGGCCTTCGACGGGCTCCGCCTGGCGGGCCGGCGGGTCCGCCGCCCTGACCTGACGGTGGCGACGGCGGACCACAACGTCCCCACCACCGGCCTCGACGAGCCGATCGCGGACCCCGTGTCGGCCACCCAGCTCCGGGTGCTCGACGCCAACTGCGCCGAGTTCGGCATCACCTGCTACCCGATGGGCCATCCCGACCAGGGCATCGTGCACGTGATCGGCCCCGAGCGGGGCCTCACCCAGCCGGGGATGGTCATCGTGTGCGGCGACAGCCACACCTCCACCCACGGGGCCTTCGGTGCCCTGGCGTTCGGCATCGGCACGAGCGAGGTCGAGCACGTCCTGGCCACCCAGACCCTGCCCCAGCACCGCCCGGCCACCATGGCGGTGACCGTGGAGGGCCGCCTGGGTGCCGGGGTGACCGCCAAGGACGTGGCCCTGGCCGTCATCGGCCGCATCGGTACCGGCGGCGGGATGGGTCATGTGGTCGAGTACCGCGGGTCGGCCGTCCGCTCGCTGTCCATGGAGGGGCGGATGACGTTGTGCAACATGAGCATCGAGGGTGGCGCCCGAGCCGGCATGGTGGCGCCGGACGACACCACCTTCGCCTATCTGGCC
>DATGLW010000062.1:0-28382 GCA_035293965.1 Acidimicrobiales bacterium | reverse complement strand
CCGTGACGGTCACCGACCCCGACGCGCCCTGCACCATGACCGACAGCGCGCGCCCACCGAGGTCGCCGAGGCCGTTGCGCGCCACCACCGTGACCGACTGGAGTGCGCCGACCTGTGGCCAGGCCGACTCGACCTGAGTCACGGGCACCTGGAGCTGCCAGGTGTGGTTGGGGTTGCACGCACCGGGCACGCACAGGGCGTCGCCCACGTCCGGCACCGCCTGGAACGAGCTCGGCGACGTGTAGCCGCCGGTCGACGACGAGAACTCCGTGCGCGCCGGGACCGTGGCGCCGGGCAGGTACATGACCTGCCCCGCCGTGTCGGCCACGGCGAGGTCGGAGAGGGAGGTCTCGTTGCGGGTGCCGGCGTAGACCTGGCAGGCGGTGGTGTCGCAGGTGTCCGCGTAGCCGCCGTAGCTGCCGAGCGAGCTCAGCACGTAGGACCGGGCCGCCACGGCCTGGGCCTCGAGCTCCTGGAAGCCCCACGCCTGGTTCTGGGGACCCGGCCCCCCGAGGGATCCCCACGACGCCGGGGACTCGCTCGGCACCACGCCGTCGAGGTACTGGCCGAGGCTGACGACGTTCACGCTGCGCCGGGCGCCGTTGGAGTTGAGCACCGCCTCGAGCTGCCCGTGGACGCTCAGGTTCCCAGACGTCAGGCACAGCTGGACCTGGCCCCCGCTCGCCGCGTCGACCGCCTGGGTCACCGGCGACCCGGTGGTCCCGACGAACGTCCACGGCGCCCCCGTCGGGTTGCCGGCGCAGCTCGACGAGACGAACACGGCCCACTCCCCGCCCAGGGGCTGGAACATGACGGCGGGCGATGTCGCGGGGGGCGACGGCGCGTTGGTGCCGGGCACCGTCAGGCCCTGGGGGGCGTAGGCGATGAGGAAGTTGTCGTTGTTCTCGACCAGGGCCACGCGCACGGCGGGGGCGTCACCGCCGTACGCCGGATCCGGCTGCAACGTCGCCGGCGCGTAGTAGTGGGCCAGGATCTGCTGGTACGTCTGAGGCCCGAGGCCGCCGTCCTGCCCGATCGCGTACCCGAGGGCTCCCCACTGGCCCATGCCCCGGCCGTGCCCCCACCCGTGCCCCACCAGCACCACGTTCGCCGAGGGGTACGCGCCGGCCGGGGCAGGCGGCGCGAGGACGAGCCAGCCGGCACAGGCGAGGGCGGCAGCGGTCGCGAGGTGCAGCGCGCGCCGGCGGAGGCTTCGGGTGGCTGCGATCGGCCGATCCTACCCCCGAGCCTCCCCAGAGAGCCCGGTACACTCCGGGCGTGCGGGTCGACCAGGTCATCCCGTCGCTGGCCAGCCGCGACGCCATCGGCGCCCACACCGTGGCCCTCACCGAGGCCCTCCGGGAGGCGGGCATCGACTCGGACATCTTCTACGGCAATTGCACGCCCGACGTGGCGTCGCTCGGCCGGCCCGTCACCGAGCTGGGCCGGCCCGCCAAGGGGCGCTGGCTCCTCTACCAGGCCTCGATCGGCAGCCCCGTCTACGACGTGCTGGCCGCCCGCCCCGAGCCCAAGCTCGTGAACTACCACAACATCACGCCGGCGAGCCTGCTCGAGGTCTGGGAGCCGTCGGTCGGCTACGAGGTCGGCCTGGGCCGTGCCCAGCTGGCCCGGCTCGCTCCCGAGAGCCGCCTGGCCGTGGCCGACTCGTCGTTCAACGAGGCCGAGCTCATCGAGGTGGGGTACGGCGCCACCGCGGTCGTCCCCCTGCTCATCTCGATGACCGGCGGCGGGGTCGAGCCCGACCCGCTCGTCGCCCGGCGGCTCGGCGACCGCAAGGCAGACGGAGGGACGGACCTGCTCTTCGTCGGCAAGGTCTCCCCCCACAAGGCCCCCCACGACCTGGTCAAGATGCTGGCCGTCTTCCGCCGCCTCTACGACCCGAAGGCCCGGCTCTGGCTCGTCGGCTCACCCCTCGGCGACACCTACGGCCCGGCGCTGGCGGGCTTCGTGGCCGAGCTCGGCCTGTCGGGCGCCGTCACCGTCACCGGCTCGGTGACCCCGGCCGAGCTCGAGGCCTACTACCAGGCGGCCGACGTGTTCGTGTGCGCCTCGGACCACGAGGGGTTCTGCGTGCCGGTGGTCGAGGCGATGGGCCACGGGTTGCCCGTGGTCGCGTACGCGGCCGCCGCCATCCCCGAGACGGTGGGAGGCGCCGGCCTCGTGCTCGACACCAAGGAGCCGCTGCGCTTCGCCGCCGCCGTGGACCGCGTGCTGCACGACCGGTCGCTGCGCGACCGCCTGGCGCACGCGGCGGCAGCGCGCCTCGCGCACTTCGCGCTCGGGCGCTCGCGGGCCCGCTTCGTCGAGCTCGTGCGGCGCGCCGTCGATGCGGGGCCCCCGGGCCGCTGACCTCGCTGCGGCGGCTCTCCGGGGCAACCCTGCGGGCTGCGCGGACCAAGCTCAGCGGCTCAGCGGCGCCGGGGCTCGGGGCCCGGGTGGGCACCCCCGTGGATCCCGACGAGCAGCTCCGCGAGGCGGGCGCCGGCCTCCTCCAACCCGAGCTCGCCCACGCGTCGGCGTCCCGCGTCGACCAGGGTGCTCCGCAGCGGGGCATCGCCTGCCAGCGCCGCCGCAGCCTCGGACAGCGCGGTGGGGCCGGCCTCGTCGACCAGCACCCCGGCGTCGCCGAGCACCTCGGGGACCGCGCCCCGCCGCCGGGCCACCACTGGCAGGCCGTAGGCCATCGCCTCCACGACCGGCAGGCAGAACCCCTCGTGCTCGCTGGCCGTCACGAGCACGTCTGCCGAGCGGTACGCCCCCGCCAGGGCCCCTGGCCCGACCCGTCCCTCGAAGCGCACGGCCCCGGACAGGCCGAGCTCGGCCACGTAGGCGCGCAGCGCCGCTGCGTAGACCTCGAGCGCCGGCCGCCCGACCACCGACAGGGTGGCAGCAGGGTCGTGGCGGGCTCGGTGGAGGAGCAGCGCGGCCACCACCTCCTCGAGGGCCTTGTTGGGGGCGAGCCGACCGACGGCCAGCCACCGGACGCCCGCGGGGGGCGGGGCCTGCCCCGCCGGGCGGCTGTCCGTCGCCGCCTCGAGGACCGCCCGGTCGACGATCGGGGGGATGACGCGCGTGGCGCCGAAGCCTGCCTCGAGCAGGTCGCGGCGGTTGAGCTCCGACACGGCGACGCCGAGGGCGGCGCGCTCGGCCAGCCTGGCCAGCTCCGCACGGGCGGCCGCGTGCCGGCGCGCGAGCAGGTTGTCCCAGGGGGCGAAGAACTCGGGCGGCGTGACGTTGTGGTAGTTGACGACGAGCGTCTCGGGGCGCTCGGCCAGCCACCCGGCGAGGGCCGAGGGCGTCGCGAACTGGTACACGAGCACGTCACCGGGCGCGGCCTCCCTCTCGTAGGCATCCGCCGGCCGGGTGAGGTGCTCGGTCTCGGGGTCGGGCAGCTCCACGAAGATGTCGGAGGCCACGCCCCGCTCCCGCAGCAGCGCCTGCAGGCCCAGGGTGTGGCGGCCCACGGCGTCGCCGACGTGGAGCATGGGGACGAACTGGTGGACGCCGGTCACGGCCACCGCACGCCCGCGACCACCTCGGTGCGGGCCGAAGCACCCCTCACGGCCGGATCGCCCCGAGCGCGTAGGCGCCGGCAGGATCGCCTCCTTCGGGCTCGACGGCGGCCACCTGGCGATACCCGGCGCGCTCGAGCAGGACCTGCCACGTGTCGGGGTGCAGAGGGCGCCCCGGCAGCAGGTCGCGGGCCACGGCCGACCACCCCGCTGCCGCCTCGCCGCTGCCCGAGGACACGACGACCAGCCGGGCGCCCGGCACCAGCTTGTCGAATGCCCGGACCACCAGGGCCACCAGGTCGCCGACCGCCAGGCGGTCCACCACCCCGCTCAGGACGAGCCCGCCGAGGGACGCCGTCCCTGCGGCCGCGAGGGCGTCGCCGGCCTCCCCGATGGCGACCGGCGCCCCTGCTGCGGCCGCGTCGCGAGCGCGCGCGCCGCGCGGCTCGACGCCGCGGGCTGCCACGCCCTCGCGAGCGAGAGCGAGGACCAGGCGGCCGTCGCCACACTCGGCATGGAGGACGCCTTCCGGGGCCCCGCCCGCACCCGGTGCCTGCCCTGCGAGCAGGCGGGTGAGCGGGCCGATCCACGGGCTCAGGTCCGGGGGCTCGAGCAGCCAGGGAAGCCCGTCGACAGGGAGGTCACGGCGGGCGCCGGCCTCCTCGAGCGTGGCGACCCGCGCGCCCAGGAAGCGCAGGGCTTCCGTGGCGTGGCGGAGGCTCGTGGCGACGGGCCCGTCGCGGCGCACCCCCCGTGCCGCGGCATCCGACGCGGCGGCGGCAGCCCGGGCCGCGATCCAGCGCTCGACCCGGGCCAGCACCAGCCGGTCGGCGACCCTGCGGAGGGGACGCCGGGCGCCGCTCGGGGCCGGCACGCCGCGCGGGGCGCGCGTGCCGTCCGCCGTGTCGGCAGCAACGGGGCCCCCACCGGCGTCGTCGAGGGCAGCGAGCTCTTCGGTGAGCAG
The DNA here is from genome assembly GCA_035293965.1 of Acidimicrobiales bacterium. Lineage (GTDB taxonomy): Bacteria > Actinomycetota > Acidimicrobiia > Acidimicrobiales > RAAP-2 > DATGLW01. The sequence continues at coordinate 23,885 of DATGLW010000062.1, read as the reverse complement.
GGTGAAGGCCACCTCGAAGTTCCAGCGGGCGGTCCCCTGGGGCCGGTGCCGGCGGAAGGCGGCCTCGAGCATCTCGTCGAGCGCCTGGGGCGCAGGTGGCACCTGGGGCGAAGGTGGCGCCTGGGGATCAGGGGGCACGGGTGGCACGGGGGGCACCGCCATGGGCGGCGGCGAGCCAGGCGCGCCGGCGGGCGCGGCGGCGCCCCCCTGGGTGCCGCCGTCGGCCGTCGCGTCGGGGCAGGCCACGGCTGGCGATGCTACCGGCCGGCCGTGCCGGCAACCTGGAGCCGGCGTTGCTCGCCGGTTTCCCCGTCCCGCGACTCCCACGTGCAAGAATCGGGCCTGCCATCGGCGGCAGGCGGCAGAGGAGGCGGACGATGGAGCTCGGCGGCGGGACGGGCACGCACGGCGAGGCGGTGCGCCTCGGCCACACGGAGGGCACGCACGGCGAGGCGGTGCGCCTCCCCGCAGAGGTGGACCGGCGGGCCCGAGCGCGACCAAGCCATGGCCGGGCCGCACGGCGTGCCCGCTGCGCGGCTGCCGCCCTCGCCGCTGCCGGCGTCAGCACGGGCCTCGCGACGACGGCTGGCACCGCCGCGGGCGCGACGGCTCCGGCCGTCACGATCAGCCAGGCATGGCAGGTGCTCCTGAACGACGCCGGTGGCCCCGTCGCGCTGTCCTCCCCCACCGTCGCCAACCTCGACGGGCAGCCGGCAGTGGTCGTGGGCGACCGGGCGGGCTATGTGTGGGCGCTCCACCTGGCCGACGGGTCCTCTGTTCCGGGCTGGCCCTACTACGAGGGGGCGCCGGTCGACTCGACGCCCTCGGTGGCCGCCATCAACGCCTTCGGGCTCGACAGCGTGTTCGTCGGGTCCGGCAACACCAATGCGCCGACGGTGGGCGGCTACCAGGCGATCAGCCCCGGCGGCGGGGACCAGTGGTTCGTGCCCGCCCGCAACCCTGCCACCGACCCCTACCCTCAGAGCGGGGTCCAGGCGGGCCTGGCCGTGGGCAGCCTGCAGGGGACCACCGCCGTGGTGGCCGGCAACCTCGGGCAGATGACCTACGCCATCGGGGCGGCAGGGGGCAACGTGCTGGCCGGCTTCCCGTGGTTCCAGGCCGACTCCAACTTCACGACGCCGGCCCTGGCCGACCTCTACGGCAACGGGCAGCAGGAGATCGTCGAAGGGGGTGACTCGACGGCCGGGATCGCCTACGGCGTCACCTACCAGAACGGCGGCCACCTCCGGGTGCTGACCGGGTCCGGCGGCCTCGTGTGCGACAACAACGGGTTCACCCAGACCATCCAGTCCTCCCCCGCCGTGGGCGAGTTCCTGGGGGGCGCCACCGTCGGGATCGTCTTCGGGACCGGCGCCACCTATGGGGGGTCTGCGAACACCGACCAGGTCATCGCGACCGACGCCCACTGCAACGTCCGCTGGGCGACCACCCTCGACGGCAGCACCGCCACCTCCAGCCCCGCGCTCGCCGACGTGGTGGGCAACGGCGCGCTCCAGGTGGTCGAGGGGACCGACAACGGCAGCGGCGGGTCGGTCTGGGTCCTCGACGGCGCGACCGGCGCGCCCATCTGGCATGCGGCTGCCTCGGGGCGCGTGATCGGGTCGGTGGTGACCGCCGACCTCACCGGCCAGGGCTACCAGGACCTCATCGTGCCGACCACGGCGGGGGTCGAGATCTTCGACGGCAAGTCCGGCGCCGTGGTGGCGACCCTCGGGCAGTTCCAGGCGTTCCAGAACGCCCCCCTCGTGACCGACGATCCCGGGGGCGCCATCGGCATCACCACCGCCGGCTACGAGGTCAACCGCCAGGGCCAGCTCCAAAGCGTCGTCACCCACTACGTGGTGGCCGGCTCGAACGGCTCCCTCGTCGACGAGCGCGGGGCGTGGCCGATGTTCCACCACGACCCCCAGCTGACCGGCGACGCCGGCACGCCGCCGCCGGTGGTGGTCGTGCCCTGCAGCCCCCCGCCGCCCCCGCCCGACGGCTACGTGATGGCGGCGGCCGACGGCGGAGTCTTCAACTTCGGGAACCTGCCGTTCTGCGGGTCGCTCGGCAACCTCGTCCTCGACGCGCCGGTGGTGGCCGCCGCCGAGTCGCACGACGGCGGTGGTTACTGGCTGGCGGCGGCCGACGGCGGGGTCTTCGCCTTCGACGACGCCGGCTACTACGGCTCGATGGGCGGCCGGCCCCTCAACCAGCCCATCGTCGGCATGGCCACCACGGCCGACGGCAGGGGGTACTGGCTCGTTGCGCGCGACGGCGGGATCTTCGCCTTCGGCGACGCCGGCTACTACGGCTCGATGGGCGGCCGGCCTCTCAACCAGCCCATCGTCGGGATGGCCGCCACGGCCGACGGCGGGGGGTACTGGCTCGTTGCGCGCGACGGCGGGATCTTCGCCTTCGGCGACGCATCCTTCGACGGCTCGATGGGCGGCCGGCCCCTCGACGCACCGATCGTGGCCATGGCAGCCGACCGCGCCACGGGCGGCTACTGGGAGGTCGCGGCCGACGGCGGGGTCTTCGCCTTCGACGCCCCCTTCCTCGGGTCCATGGGAGGCCAGCCGCTCAACGCACCGATCATCGGCATGGCGGCCGCCGACGACGGGTCGGGGTACCGGTTCGTGGCGACCGACGGCGGGGTGTTCAGCTACGGCCTGCCGTTCCTCGGCTCGATGGGGGGCCGGCCCCTCAATGCACCGATCGTGGCCTTCGCTGCCACCTGAGCAGGCCCGCACCGGGCGCAGCCGGGCGGCGGATCAGGGATAGGCGTGCACGACCGCCCGGTACTGCTGGATGCCGGCCGCCTGCGCAGGACGGCGGCCCAGGCGGCGCAGCCGGCGGGCGGCACGTCGGATCGCCGGCGCCGGCGGGCGGGCTGGCGGCGCGCCGACCACCACCTCGACCCGGGAGAACCCGGCAGCGCGGCACAGCGACCGCAGCGCCTCGATGTTGGGGACGTACCAGTTGCCGAAGTCCACGCGCAGCTCCCCCCCGGCGTAGAACTGCAGCAGGCTCGTGTGCTCGTAGCCGCGCACGAGCACCGCTTCGGTCTCGATGACGGCCACCCCGGCCGTCACGCGGCGCAGCCGCTCCAGGCAGGTGAGCGGCTCCTTCATGTGGTAGAGGACGCCGAGGTAGAGCACCACGTCGAACGTGCCGAGCCGATCGAGATCGACCGTGGCGAAATCGGCCAGCACCGGCTCCACCTTGGAGCCGAGGACCCTGTGGGCGAACTCGAAGCCCCGCCGGCCCGGCAAGTCGTCGCGCCAGAAGTCGGTGAGGTCGCGGCTGTGGTCGGGCAGCTCACCTCTGGCGAAGCACTCGGACCAGTACGCGCCCCGCGCCACGAAGTCGACACCCCACGCGTAATGGTCGAGCGCGACCACCCTCGACGCGCCCTCACGCTCGGCGAGGAAGGAGTAGTAGCCGTCCCACGCCCCGATGTCGAGGACCGTCTTGCCGGCGAAGCTCGGCAGCTGGTGGAGCGGCAGCGACAGCTCGGAGAGGCCCTTGGTCCGCACCCCCTGGCCGAGGTCGATGGAGTGGAACCAGGCGATGGCGTCAGCCTGGGCCTGCAATTCCTCCGGAGTCACCACGATGTCCGAGGTTACCGAGCGCCGGCACCGGCTGGCGGCATCCTCACACCCCGGCGCCAGGCGGGGCGACCACCGCCGGGGGGTCCCAGCTCGCCACCAGCCGGGCGACGCGGTGCTCGACGACGAAGGCGAGGAAGGGAACGAAGCCGGCGCCCACCATGGCCGCCAGCTGCCACAGCGTCAATCGCGCCCGGCGCGCGAGGTCGAAGGCCGCCGCCAGGTAGACGATGTAGAAGAAACCGTGGATCGGCCCCACGACCTCGGCCACCTGCGGGACGTCGGCCCCGTACTGCAGCGGGACCCCGACCAGCACGAGCACGAGCAGGCCTACGCCGACGACGTAGGCCATGACGCGGTAGCGGCGCAGGGCGGCCTCTACGCCAATCATCGCCGACGCCACGTCTTGGGGCCACCAGCCGACAGCTGGGCGAGGCGGTCGTTGTAGGCGGCCAGCGCGGCGTCCTCCTCCTCCCGCCGGCGGTCAGGCATGCCGTAGGGCGAGCTCCCAGGGAGGTCACGGGCGCCGCTCGCCCGGGCCGCCTCCTCGATCGCCCGCCGCTGGGCTCTGGCGCCGGCCGTGTCGGGATCGGTGTGGAGCAGGCTCCACCACCCGGCGACCCCGGCCACAGCCAGCAGCGGCCACTCGACCGAGTACACGTAGCTCAGGGCGTTGCCGTCGAAGGCGCGCGTCGCCTGCCACCAGCCGGCGACCAGGCACCCCGGCACCCAGGTGAGCAGCGCCAGGTGCAGCAGCACCGCCCGCTTCGAGAGCCATCGCGAGCCCACGACCGGATGGTAACGGCCTGCCTCGCGCTGCTGCTGGCGGGACGGCCGCCGCTGCTGCTGCGCGGGGAGCGCCGCCCCGTGGCGGGCCCGCCGCTGCCGGCGAGAGCGCCGCCCCGTGGCGGGTGCGACACACGGCGCGCCGCCCGGTCGGCCTGTCCGGCGACCCGTCACAGCACGCCGACCGGCGACCGGCCACGGGCGGCCACCTGGGCGAGGAAGCGGGCATAGCGGTCGATCAGCACCGGCCACCGGTAGTGCCGCTCGACGTAGGCACCCCCCCGCTCGGCCAGGTGGTGCCGAAGGGCCGGGTCGGCCAGCAACCGGTCGAGCACCGCCTCGAACTCCCGGTACGAGCCGAACCACAACCCCCCGCCGGACCGCTCGCAGTGCTCGCGCGTGGGCCCGCAGGTCGCGTTCACCACCACGGGCACCGACGCGGTCCAGGCCTCGAGCACCACCAGCGAGAACGACTCGAGCGCCGAGGGCGAGACCGAGGCCACGGCCCCGCGCACGATGTCCCACTTGTCGGCCTCGTCGACCATGCCGGTGAGCACGATGTCGGGGTGCGGAGGGATGGTGCAGACGACCTGGCCGACGAACACCAGGGCGAGGGGGCCCGGGTGACGCTCCTTGTAGGCGGCGAAGAAGGCGGCCAGCATGGCCGATCCCTTGTGCTCGTCCACTCGCCCCACGCTGACCAGGTACGGCCGGTCGCCGATGCCGAGCAGCTCGCCGCCGGGCCTCCCGGTGCCGGCATCCTCGCCCACGCCCAGGCCGAGCACGATCTGGGGCCGCTCGGCCACCGGGTGCACCCGCTCGACCAGGCGCCGCTCGGCGACGGTGTGGTAGCAGATGGCATCCGCGGCGGCGAAGGTCCCCCGGAACACCGGGAGGTACAACGCCGGCTCGTCATGGGCGGCCGGGTGCAGCACCGCGGGCGTCGTCACCCGCCTGATCCCGGCCACCGTCGGGTAGTACAGGTACGGGTAGAAGGCCACCACGTCGAGGTCCGCCGACGCGAGGGCCTCCACGAGGAGCGGGGTGACCGGGCCGTTGAGCTCGACCCAGCGCCGGGCCTCTTCCCGGGAGGCCTCGCGTGGTGCCGTGCGGAGCCGTCCGTCGAGGTCGTAGAAGGCAGGCACGCGGCCCGAGGTGGCCGGGAACCGGCGCACCACGACGCCGCCCTCGACGGTGTCGCCCGGGGCGAGGACGTCCTCCCAGGTGACGAGGTCGAGGGCGCAGCTCGTGTACGCCTCGACCTCCCAGCCGCGCTGGGCGACGAGGTGCTCGGCCAGGTGGCGCGCCGCCGTCTCGGCGCCGCCCATCACCTCGGTGCCGTAGCGGGGGGTCACGAAGGCGATCCTCACCGCGGCGCCCCGCCAGCCTCGAGGCGCGCCCCTGCGTGGCCGTCACCGGTGCCCAACCTGCCGCTGCCCAGCCCGTCACCGGCGCCCGGCCCGCCACCAGCACCCAACCCGCCACCGGTACCCGGCTCGCCGCCGATACCCGGCCCGCCACCGGCGCGCCCGGCTGCCACCCCCGCTGCTGCGGCCGGCGGCGGCCCGGCCACCGTGGCGATCGCGGCCACGGCCGCGGCGGCGGTGCGCTCCAGCGCTCGCGACGCAGCGCGTCGCCGGCCGGCAGCCACGAGGCGGCGGCGCAGGCCGGGGTCTTCGAGCACGCGGTGCACGGCTGCCGCCACGGTCACCGGGTCGGCGCGCGCCAGCACGAGGCCGGCCCCCCCGACGGTGCCCGGCACCGCCCCCGCGCCGAGCGCCACGACGGGCAGCTCGCTGTGCATGGCCTCGAGGAGCGGAATGCCGAACCCCTCGTGGACGGACAGCGACACGTACACGTCGGCAGCCCGGTAGTAGGCGGCCAGTACCGGGTCGGGCACCTCGCCGGCCAGGGTGACCGACCGCGACAGCCCGAGCTCGTCGACGAAGGCCCGGACGGCGTCGAGGTACGCGGGCGCGGGCGCGGAGCCCACCAGCCACAGCCTCGCCCCGGGGTCGTAGAGCCTCCGGTAGGCCCATAGAGCCTTGACCAGCTGGTGCTGGGCCTTGGAGGGGACCAGCCGGCCCACGAACAGCCACCTCGCCCCTCCCTCGCGTCGGCATGCCGCCAGCGCCTTCGCCGTGCTGGGATCCGGCGGCACCGAGAGGCGGCCGTGGTCGACGAGCACCGGCACCACCACCGTGCGGCGGCACCCGGCGGCATGCAGGTCGGCCTCGTTGAAGGCGCTGTCGGCGAGGCCGAGCGCCGCCCTCGGCGCCAGCCGTGCCAGCTGCTCGCGGGCGAGGGCTGCGCGCCGGGCCGTGGCTGGGTCCCAGCCCTCGTAGTGCTCGGGCCCGGTGATGTTGTGGTAGTCGAGCACGAGGACCTCCTCACGCCCGAGCAGGAATTCGGCGATTGCCGAGGATGTCGACAGCTGGTAGACGCAGACGTCGTCCGGCCTCGCCTGGCCGGGGTAGTCCTCGAGGCGCCTCGACTCGCCGGCGAGCTCGTCGTGGGTGGCCTCCGCGAAGATCTCCGAGCGCCAGCCGGCGGCCCGCAGCGCGTCGCGCAGCAAGAGCGTGTGGCTCCCTGTGGCGTCACGCGGGATGAGCGCAGGCACGAACTGGTGCACGGCCCGCGGCCCCGCCGGCCGCTCGGGGCCGGTCACAGCAGGCCGATCGGCCCGTCGTCGCGCACGGCCACCACTGCGTAGTCGCCCGCACCGGGGTGGCCGTGGACCGACGCCTGGAAGCCGGCACCCGACAGCAGCTGGACCCAGGTCGAGGGGCGCAGCGGGCGGCCCGGCGCGAGGTCGGCCTCGGCCGGGAGGTCGTCGCCCTCCCAGGCTGCCCTGGTCAGCGAGTGGACGACCAGCACGCCACCAGGGGCCAGGCGGTCGCCGAGCAGCTCGAGGAGCACGGTCCGCTCCCCCGCCCCCATGCTCTCGGCGACGCCGGTGAGCACGACGCCGTCGAGGCCGGCCGGGGCGATCGCCCGGAGGTGGTCGACCACGGGCTCCTCGCGCAGGTCCAGGTCGCCTCGCGGCTCGAGGGCGGCGCGGCGCGGATCGACGCCGTAGGCGTCGATCCCCCGGTCGCGCAGCACGCCGAGCAGCCATCCGTCACCGGCAGCGGCGTGCAGGACACGCCCCCGCACCCCCGACAGCGCGGCGGCAGCTTCCGGTACCCACCAGGCATCCGGCCGGTGCGCCCAGGGCACCTCCACGATCGGCGCGGGCGGCACCCGCTGACCTTCGAGCTGGGCCCGCAGTGCCGCCACCTGCTCGTCGAGGAGATGGAGGGCCCGGCTCACCGCCGTGGCGAACCGGCTCACCTGGTGGGTCACCCATCCCACGTACCAGAGGGTGGCGCCACGGATCCCGCGCTTGACGAGAGCCCCACCCGACTTGGCCGATGCCACGGGCACCACCGGGTCGATGAACGCCGACGCGTCGACCATGCGCAGTGCGTCGCGCAGGCCGGCTCCGCGCCCGCTCAGGGGAGAGAAGGCCAAGAAGAGCTCGTCCAGCTCGCGTTCGATGCGCGCCGGCAGCTCCCCCGACGAGCGCCGTCGGCGCACCTCCTCGTCGATCTCGGCCATGACCTGGGCCAAGTAGCGGCGGTCCTCTTCGGTCCCCTCGCCGTCGAAGCCGGTCAGCGGCGCGCCGGGAGCCGGCATCGCCGCCGCCTCGTGCCCGGGCACAGAGCCGGTACCTGGATCGGGCGTCACCGGCGGACCTGCGAGGGGGTCGCAGCACGCTGGATGCCGCCCGACAGCAGGGTGACTTTGGTGGGCAGGGAGACGAGGCCGGTTTCGCGGCCCGGGTTCATCACCTCGAAGCGGCACGCCGGCTCGCGCCAGTCGAACATCACACCGCCCAGGCGGCTCTGGACGCCCACGGCAACGGTGTAGACGCCGTCGAGGAAGGGGAAGGAGGGGAAGAGGAACTCCACCATGCCCGGGCCGGGGTCCACCACGAAGTGCTGGCCGAGGATGTCGGTGTCGGTGCGGATCACGACGTCGTCGTCGCAACGAACTTCGAGGGTGAAGACGACCCCCTCGGTGGGGGCCAGGGCGTCGAAGCCGATCTGGATCGCCAGGGCCTGGCCGCTCAGCAGGTAGGGCCGCTCGGCCACGCCGGGGTACTGCACGCGGACGGCGTCGAGCCGGACTGGCCGCTCGCCGCGAGGACCCGCGGCCGGCTGCTCGGCGATCCCCGCGGCACCGCCAGCCGGCACCCCGCCGGCAGCGCTCGCCAGGGTGAGCGGGCCCGCCAGCACGTCGGCGGCGTCGAGCAGCTGCTCGCGGAAGATGCGGACCGCCTCGCCCGGGTTCCCGAGGCCGACCAGCCGGCCGTCGCTCAGCACCACCCCCCGGTCGCAGATGGCGCGCACCTGGTCCGGCGAGTGCGACACGAACAGGATGGTCCGGCCCTCCTCTTGGAAGGTCTTGATCCGCTCCATGCACTTGCGCTGGAACCGCTCGTCACCGACCGCCAGCACCTCGTCGACGACGAGCACGTCGGGATCGACGTTGACGGCCACCGCGAACCCCAGGCGCACGTACATGCCCGATGAGTAGAACTTGACCTGGTTGTCGATGAACTGCTCGAGCTCGGCGAAGGCCACGACCTCGTCGAACACGCGGTCGACCTCGCGCTTGGACATGCCGAGCATCGACCCGTTGAGGTAGACGTTCTCGCGCCCGGACAGCTCGGGCTGGAACCCCGCGCCGAGCTCCAAGAGGCCGGCCAGCTTCCCCCGCACGCGAACTTCGCCGGCGGTGGGTTGCAGCACGCCGCAGACGCACTTGAGCAGCGTCGACTTCCCCGAGCCGTTGCGGCCGAGGATCCCCACCGTCTCGCCCTCCTGCACCTCGAAGGACACGTCGTCGAGCGCCCACAGGTCCTCGTAGGGGATGCGCCCCCCGTGGATGATCCGCTCCTTCAGCGAGGTGTACTTCTCGCGGTGCAGCCGGAACCGCTTCGACACGTTGCGAACCTCGACCGCCGTCGTGCCCATCGGATCAGAGCTCCTCGGCGAAGTTCCCCTGGAGGCGGCCGAAGACGGCCAGGGCGGCCACGAACAGCACCAGCGCCACGGCCAGGACGAGCCCGTCGGCCCACAGGTACGTGGTGGCCGGCCAGGTCGGCAGGAAGCGGGTGAGGGTGTGGTCGGGCGTCGTCGTGTACGCCACGGGCTTGTTGTACAGCACCCGCTGGAAGGTCATGACGAGAGGGGTCATCGGGTTGAGGAGGTACAGCCAGGTGATGCCGCGGGCATGCAGCTGGGCAGAGACCGTCCGCTGGAACGAATAGACCACCGGGCACGCCCAGAACCAGGCGGTGAGGAGGACCTCCACCAGGTGCTGGGTATCGCGCAGGTAGACGTTGACCGCGGACAGGAAGACCGCGAGGGCCGAGGCGAACACCGCTGTGGCCAGGAGGGCGACCACGGCCAACGGGATCAGGCGCCACTCGGGTGCCGAGTGCAGCACCGCCATGAAGAGCACCATCACGATCGCCTGGAAGAACAGGAACACCGAGGAGGAGCCCACGGCGGCGAGGGCGAGGATCTCGCGGGGGAACGAGACCTTCTTCACGATGCCGGCATTGGCCACGACGACGCCGGTCCCGCTCTGGACGCCCATCTGGAAGAAGTTCCACAAGAGCAGGCCGGAGAAGAGGAAGATGACGAAGTTGGGGATCCCGTTCTTCAGGATGACCTGGAAGACCAGGTAGAAGATCGCCAGCGTCATGGCCGGCGAGATCATCGACCACACGAGCCCCAGCACCGAGTTCTTGTACTTGACCCGCACCTCGGTGCGCACCAGGTAGACGAGCAGCTCGCGGGAGGCCCAGATGTCGGCCAGGCGCCGCCAGACGCTGACGTGCGCGGAGACGACTCTCGTCGCCTTGACCCGCGCCGCAGCGGGTGGCGTCGCGGCGTCCGTCTGGCTCCCGAGGGCGCCAGCAGCGACCGTGGGCATGGCCGGTCCCGGACCGGCGTCGGACGGCGACGCCGGCACCTCGAGCGCCACGGCTCAGCGGCCTCCGGCGGGGGTCGCCGAGCGGTCGATCACGCGGTCGATGAACCCGTACTCGCGGGCCTCTTCGGCCGTGAACCACCGGTCACGATCCGAGTCGGCCTCGATGCGCTCGACCGGCTGGCCGGTGTGGAAGGCGATGCGCTCGGCCATCATCCGCTTGAGGTACACGATCTGCTCCGCCTGGATGGCGATGTCCGCCGCCTGGCCCTGCATCGCCCCCGACGGCTGGTGCATCAGGATCCGGGAGTGCGGGAGCGCGAACCGCTTCCCTGGCGCCCCGGCGCACAGGAGGAACTGGCCCATGGAGGCCGCCAGCCCGACGCAGATGGTGCTCACGTCACACCGGACGTACTGCATCGTGTCGTAGATGGCGAGGCCATCGGTGACCGAGCCGCCCGGCGAGTTGATGTACAGGGAGATGTCACGCTCGGCGTCCTCGGCTTCGAGCAGGATGAGCTGGGCGCACACGAGGTTGGCCGTCTGCTGGTCGATGGCGCTCCCGACGAACACGATGCGCTCCTTCAACAGCCGTTGGAACACATCGGCGGAGGCATCCGGGCCGGGGTTTGCGGCCAACGTCGCCGGCGGGACCGCGAGGTGGGGAGCCATGGCCAACAGGGTACCCGCGGCCGACCCCCTCATCGGACCACGTGCGGCCTCGCGCGGGGCGCTCGACCCGCCCGAGGCCCGACCCCCGGTTCGAGCCGTAGACTGCCCCCCGCCGTGCCCTCGGGCACGGGTGCGACTCGTGCGGGCGTGGCGGAACCGGTAGACGCGCCGGGTTTAGGTCCCGGTCCCTTCGGGGGTGGGAGTTCGAGTCTCCCCGCCCGCACCACCTCGCACCCCCTTGCACACGGCCGAAGGTGCTCTCCGGGATCAGCCCGGCGGGAGGGCGACGGTGGCCGTGCCCGGGGCGAGCACGGTCCCCTCCTCGGTCTCGGTCCAGACCTCGAGGTCCACCAGCGTGTCGGCGCCCTCCTGGCGGACGGCGGTCACCCGACCTCGGGCCGTGGTCCGCAAGCCCCGCAGGTTCGGGGCCCGCATCTGGCAGGACACGTTGACGATGCGACCCTCGTCGCCGATCCACTGCCGCAAGAGGGCGTGCAGGTAGGCGACCTGGAGGTTGCCCATGCCGAAGGCGCCGGGGTACCCGGCCCGCTTGCCCGCCTCGTCGTCCATGTGGATGGGGACGAACTCCTCGTTGACGGCCGCGAAGCGGTTCCAGGCGTGGAAGCCCGACATCCGCTCGAATACGGGCAGCTCTTGACCGATCGTGGCTTCCATCAGTACCTCAGCAGCGTGCTGCGAGTGGTCCGCACCATCTCGCCCTTCTGGTTGGTCCAGGTCGTTTCCGTCTCGGTGATCAGCATCAGCCCCAGGCGGCTCTGGCGCTCACGGTACTCGACGAGCTTGGTGAGCCCCGAGGTGATGACGTCGCCGGGGCGCATACGGGCACCGTGGGTCATCGACAGGCCGCCGTTCAGGATGAAGCTGGTGCTGGGGCCCTTGATCCCGAGCGACTCTTCCGGCCCGGCGTTGCGCACCGGCCCCTCGAAGGACGAGGGAAGGTTCGGCCCCTCTGCCGTGAACCAGGCGAACGGGTTGAACTCCTCCGGGGCGACGACACCCCCGTAGGAGGTGGTCGCCGCGTACTCCTCGTCCCAGAAGAGCCTCGGCGGCGCCTCCGGGTAGTAGATGGCGGCTGCCCACCGGCGGATGTCCGAGAGCGAGATCGGCAGCGACTGGCGCGTCGAGCCGAACTCCCTCCCGACCGCGGCGCGCATCTCCTCTGAAATCCACGTGTCGGGCACGAGCGCCACAATACAGAACAGGTGCCCAGGCTGGACAGGTGGCCGGGCGCTCGTCTGCCGCTCTGCCCGCTACCCGGAGGCCGTCCACGCCGGCGCATCGTCCAACCGGGAATGGGGTCGAACGTCCCTGGCGCCAGGGTCCGGCACCGGGCGATGCTTCACCGTGGGTGGCCGAGGGTGACGGGAAGGACGGTGCGACGGGCGATGCGTCGACACGGAGGAGTGGGCAACGGGCAGGCGGCACCGTCCGGACGGCGGTGGGGACAGCGGCAGCGGGGTGCCGGATTGGGCCTGGCCCTCGTGATCGCATGCGGGATCACGGGTGCCGGCGCGGCAGTGCCTGGGGGGGCGGCCGGCGCGGCCAGGATTGCGGGCGGCTCGGCGCAGAGGGGGGCGCCACCCCAGTCCGGAGCTGGCCAGGCTCACCTGGCGTCGGTCACCCCGCTCGACCTGGCGAACTTCGTGATCGTCGATCCTCTCGGTGCGGCCACCTCGCACAGCGGACCGGTGGACCTGGCGCTCGGCGCAGGCGGCCAGCACCTGGTGGCTTTCGACTCGCTCGGCTACCGGATCGTCTTCTCGGACTATGCCAGGCCGCTCGTGCCCGGGGAGTTCTCGACCTCCGTGGATGCATGGGTCGGCATGACCAACGATCCCGCCTGCATCGCCGGGACGACCACCGGCGGATTCAGGATCGACCAGGCTGTCTACGACGCCTCCGGCTCCGTCACGACGTTCGCGGTGCGATTCTCCTTCCGCTGCTGGACCGGCACGAGGGTGTACGGCACCATCGCCTACCAGCTCCTGAGCACGATGTCCCATCAGGGCTACTACCTGTACAGCCACGGCGGCGACGTGGACGGGCTCGGGAACGACGGCTTCCTCCTCTACCTCGGCGACCCGGCGCTCCTGCGCCTCGGCGCGAACGTGGTCGGCATGGCCCCGACCCCGAGCGGATCGGGCTACTGGGAGGTGGCGGCCGACGGGGGGATCTTCGCCTTCGGTGACGCGGGGTTCTTCGGCTCGATGGGTGGCAGGGCGCTCAACGAGCCCATCGTCGGCATGGCTGCCACGGCCACGGGCGGCGGCTACTGGGAGGTGGCGGCCGACGGGGGGATCTTCGCCCTCGGCGACGCGGGGTTCTTCGGCAGCCTGGGCGGTACCGGGGTCGCGGACGTGGCCGGCGTCACTGGATGACCCTGCTGGGCCCGGGATCCTGCCATGTGGGAGCCTCCCCCTGTGCGACGGCTCCTCGCGGCACCGGACAAGTTCCGGGGCACGGCCAGCGCGGCCGAGGTCGCGGCGGCGGCCGGACGAGGAGCACGCCACCAGGGTTGGGTGGCCGACGAGGTCCCCATGTCCGACGGAGGAGAGGGCCTCCTCGAGGCCCTCGGGGGTGTGGTGCGGCACACGAGGGTTCCTGGCCCCCTCGGCGAACCGGTCGACGCCGAGTGGCGCTGGCTCGACGGCCCGCCGAGCGGCCGGCGGCTCGGCGATGGGCCTCACGCAGCACCGCACGGCTGGCACGCCGGCGGCGGCGCGCCGCGATGGCCGACTGCGGTCATCGAGATGGCCCGTGCGGCGGGCCGCTCGTTGCTGCCCGCGCCGCGTGGCGACGATCCTCTCCGCGCCTCCACCCGTGGGGTCGGGGAGCTGGTCGTCGCAGCCGTAGCGGCGGGCGCCCGCCGCGTGGTGGTCGGGTGCGGGGGCTCGGCCACGACCGACGGCGGCCTGGGCGCCGTCGAGGCCATCGGCGAGGCAGAGTGCTCGCTCGCCGGGGTCGACCTCGTTGCCGCCGTCGACGTCCGGACGCGTTTTGCCGACGCGGCCCGCGTGTTCGGCCCCCAGAAGGGAGCGACCCCTGCCCAGGTGCGCGAGCTGGAGGGCCGCTTGCGCCGGCTCGCCACCGAGTACCGGCAGCGCAGCGGCACCGACGTGGGTGACATGGCCGGCTCCGGTGCTGCAGGCGGCCTGGCGGGCGGGCTCGCCGCCCTCGGGGCTCGCATCGTGCCGGGGTTCGACCTCGTGGCCGGCCTCGTCGGGCTCGAGGACCGCATCCGGCGAGCCGACCTCGTGATGACAGGCGAGGGACGCCTCGACGCGACGTCGCTCGAAGGCAAGGTGCCCGGCCGCGTGCTCACGCTCGTCAGCGGTCGGGCGCCACTGATCTGCGTGGTCGGCGACGCGGAGCCCGCGGTGGCGGCTCGCCTCGCGCAGGAGGCGACCGTCGTGTCGCTGTGCGACCGGTTCGGACGCCCGAGGGCGGTCGCGCAGACCGCGTCCCTCGTCGAGGAGGTCGTCGCCTCCCACCTGGCTCGCCTGCCCGCTCCGTAGCGGCCCGCAGGTCCGCGGCGCGGCGCACTCCCACCTTGCCCGGCGGCGGGCATCCGGCCATGCTGGTCGACCGCTGCTCGCCGATGCCCCGGTGATGGCAGGCCGTTGACGGAAGGAGACCTGATGGGACTGCTCGATGGCAAGGTGGCCATCGTCACCGGCGCGGGCCGGGGCATCGGCCGCGAGCACGCCCTGCTCCTGGCTCAGGAGGGGGCGTCGGTCGTCGTCAACGACCTCGGGGCGTCGGTGCGCGGCGAGGGCCACGACCGCTCCCCTGCCGAGGACGTGGTCGACGCCATCGCGTCGGCCGGTGGCACTGCAGCGGTCAACGGCGACGACGTGAGCACCTGGGACGGTGCGGAGCGCCTCGTCCGCCAGGCCGTGGACACCTTCGGCGACCTCCACGTCGTGGTGAACAACGCTGGGATCCTGCGCGACCGGATGTCGTTCAGCATGGAGGAACCCGACTGGGACGACGTCATCCGGGTGCACCTCAAGGGCCACTTCGCCATGTCGCGCTTCGCCGCCGCCTACTGGCGGGATCGGGCGAAGGCAGGCCAGCCGACCGCGGGCCGCATCGTCAACACCTCGTCGGAGTCCGGCCTCTACGGGCAGGCCGGGCAGTCGAACTACGCGGCAGCCAAGGCGGGCATCGCGTCGCTGACGTGGGTGCTGGCACGCGAGCTCGAACGCTACCGCGTGACCGTCAACGCCATCGCCCCGCGGGCGCGCACGCGCATGACCGAGGACGTCTTCACGGAGATGGCCGCCGTGGCCGACGGGTTCGACCGCTTCGACCCCGCAAACGTGTCGCCCCTCGTGGTGTTCCTGGCGAGCGACGCGGCTGCCGACGTGACCGGCAGGGTCTTCGTGGTGCACGGCGGCGACGTCTGGGTGATGGCGGGCTTCCACCCCGAGGGCGAAGTGCACCGCGAGCGCCGGTGGACCCCCGCAGAGCTCGTCGCGGCCAAAGGAGAGCTCTTCAAGGGCATCAGCACCCGCTTGCCGGACTTTTCGTTCTTCTGACCCTGCGCCGGCAGGGGGCTCCGCCAAAGGCGCGCCCCCGGCCGGTCCTGTCCGAGTCGGGCTCAGCCGCCCGGTTCGCCTGCCAACAGATGCGAGAGATCGCCGGCAAGCCCGTCGGCGAGCTCGCCGAGCAGCGTCATCCGCTCGAGTGGGTCGTCGGTGCAAAGGAGCCGCTGGCGGTCGAGGGCCGCGAGCGGGGCCTCGGCGCACAACCACCACGACCGCCCGAGGGCGTCAGTGCCCGGCGGCGGGTCGCTCGGGAGCGGCGGCGTGTCGCGCAGCTCGGAGAGCAGGGCGCGGACCCGGCGAACCGAGGCCTCGGCACGGGCCACTGCCTGGGTCGTGCGCACCGGGTCACCCGGAGGGTCGGGCACCACCTCCACCTCCGCGCGGGGGTAGGGGTCGTCGGCGAGCCAGCGGGCCACCCTGAGGCGCACGGTGCCCCTTGCCAGGAGGGCCCAGCGGCCGTCGGGGAACTGCGTCGCGCGCTCGATCCGGGCCACCGTGCCGACGTCGGTGCGCTGGTCGCCGCCGCCGACCTCCGAGCCCCGCTCGATCAGGACGACGCCGAACTCGCGGTCCCCTGCCAGGCAGTCCGTGGTCATCGCCCGGTAGCGGGGCTCGAACACCCGCAGGGGGAGGAGGCCGGTCGGGAAGAGCACGACCGACAGCGGGAACATGGGGAGCTGGCGCCGCGGGGCCATGCCCAGACTCTGGCAGAGCCAGCGCAGCCGGGCACGGCGCAGGCCGCCCCCGCCGCCCTGCGGCTCGGCCCGTCGCCCCGAGCGCGATCGCGAACGTCGGAGAGACGACAGAGCCGGCCTCACGGCCGGCTCTGCGTCCCTGGATGTTCGGTTGTACCCGACCGTCGCACGAGGAGCTTCGGAGCCCCATGCTCGGGGACCGCCCTGTCGGCCGGCCGGCAACGCCGGCACGAGCTACGGCCTCTTCTCGTCGCCCCAGCCTCGGCGACGGCCGGTCGGAGTGCGCCTCCGGCAGGGTCAACCCCGCCCGGCGCTCACCGGCCCCGGCGGAGCACCCTCCTCGTGGCAGCTTGTCGATCTCACTCGCAAGCTCCTCTCTTCCTCGCGGCCCACCGTGCTCTGGGCCTCCACCAGCACCGCGGGCCGCACCTCCATTCTTCCCCGACTCGGCCCGCGGTGGAAGACCCTCTGTCCTGGTCTTTTCGAGGCCGCCTGTCACGCTCGGCCGCGCGGCGGCAGGTCCTCGGCGAGGCGGGCACCCAGCTGGCGTGCCAGCGCACGGAACGCCCGACCCCGGTGCGAGCAAGCATGCTTGTCGGCTGGCGCCATCTCGGCGAAGGTCCGCCCCCCGCCCTCGTCGGGAACGAACACAGGGTCGTAGCCGAAGCCGGCAGCGCCCCGGGGCGCCGCGGCGATCCGCCCCTCGACGGTGCCCTCCGCGACCACCTCGCTGCCGTCGGGGAACAAGGCCACGGCCACCGTGGTGAAGCGTGCCCGGCGCTCCCCTCCGCCGGCCGGCAGGGCCGCCAGATCGGCGAGCAGCTTCTCGACGTTCATGGCGTAGGTGGCGCTGGGCCCCGCGTAGCGCGACGAGAACACGCCCGGGGCACCGCCGAGCGCGTCGACCGACAGCCCGGTGTCGTCGGCGACCGCCGCCTGGCGGGTGGCGTCGACGAGCGCCTGGGCCTTCAGGCGGGCGTTCTCGAGAAGGGTGCTGCCCGTCTCTTCCACCTCGGGGACCCACGGCGGGCGGGCTACGAGCTCGACCGCTCCGGCAGACGCGAGGATGTCGGCGATCTCGGCCGCCTTGTCCGGGTTGGCCGTCGCCAGCACGAGGCGGAGCGGGGGCGGCACGCCTAACTCGGGCTGGTGGCCACGGCCGGGAGGACCGGGCACCTCAGGCACGGGGCCGCGGCGCCGGGGCCTCGGCGAGCACCTTCTGCTGGGCCTCGGTGAGAGATGCGATGCCCCGCTCGGCCAGTGCCAGCAGCTCGTCGAGCTCCGAGCGGCTGAAGGGCATCCCCTCGGCGGTGCCCTGGACCTCCACGAAGCGGCCCGAGCCCGTCATCACCACGTTCATGTCGACCTCTGCCCGGGAGTCCTCGGCGTAGGGCAGGTCCAGCATGGGCACCGCGTCGACAATGCCGACCGACACCGCGGCGACCGAGTCGACAAGCGGGTGTGCCTGCAGGAGGCCCGCCTGGACCATGCGCGAGCACGCATCGTGGAGTGCCACGTACCCCCCGCAGATGGAGGCGGTGCGGGTGCCGCCATCGGCTTGCAGCACGTCGCAGTCGACGGTGACCTGCGCTTCGCCGAGGGCCACCAGGTCGCAGACCGCCCGCAGGGACCGCCCGACGAGGCGCTGGATCTCCTGGGTCCGCCCGGACTGGCGCCCCCTGGTGGCCTCCCGCGACGCCCGCTCGGCCGTCGAGCCGGGGAGCATCGAGTACTCCGCCGTCACCCAGCCCCGCCCGGTGCCCCGCAGCCAGGGGGGGACCCGCTCTTCAACCGACGCCGTGCACAGCACCTTTGTCCGGCCCATGCTGACCAGCACCGAGCCGAGCGCGAACACCGTGAAGTCGCGCTCGAACGACACCGGCCGCAGCTCGTCGACCCGGCGGCCGTCGGCCCGCAGCGACCTCGGGTCCGCCGCCACGGTCTCTGCGCTGCTGCCGGCCCCCTCCCTCGACCCTGGTCCGGCGCCCTCGTCGGCGCTCACGTGCGGGCCCTGCCGGCCGATGTGCACCCGTCCACTGCGTGTCGCCTCCTTGTCGCCCGGCTCCCCAGCTCCCTGGCTCCCCGGCTGCCCGTCTCCCCCGCTCCCCGAGGAGATCACCACTCGAACACGGCGCCGACCGACGCCTGCCCGACCGGACCCCCGAATGCCTCGGCGGCCTCGGTCGCCACCTGCTCGGCCGACACCGTAGGCCATCGGTGGGTGGTGACGAGCCGGCGCACCCCGGCGGCGGCCGCCATCTCCCCGGCCTGACGGCCGCTCAGGTGCCGGAACCTCCCTTCGAAGGCTCGGGTGTAGGTGGCCTCGCAGAGGAGGGTACCCAGCCCGCGCCCCAGCTCCTCGACGGACCAGTCGGGGCCCGAGTCGGCCGAGTAGGCGAGCGCGGCTTCAGGCCCGCCGGAGGCGGCGCCCGCGGCGTCGAAGCGGGCGGCCACCGTGGGGGGCCCATGGTCCGTGGCGACGAAGCGCACCGCGAGGTCCCCTACGCTCACCACGTCGGCCGGTTCGACGGTGCCCCACTCGAGGAGGGGCTCGTCGGCGAAGTAGGAGCGGGCCCGCAACCCCGGTGGGGCGTAGACCGGGGTGCGTCGCCTGCTGTGCTGCTTCGCCCAGACGGCGAAGGACTCGAGGTCGGTCCAGTGGTCCGGGTGCTCGTGCGAGAGGACGACGGCGTCGACCTGCCCAGGGTCGACGTGCACCTGCAGGTTGGCGAAGGTGCCGGGCCCGGCGTCCAGCCACACCGTCGTACGGCCCGCCCGGACCAGGTACCCGCTCGCTGCTCCGTGCGGACCGGGGTAGCTGCCGTCGCAGCCCAGCACGGTCACGCTCCGCCCCCCAGGGGCAGCACCCTCTCCCTCGACATGAGGGTACGCGAACGGGGCTATCCGGCCGCACGAGTCTCGATGTGAAGAAGAGGTCGAGATCATGCCACTGGCGAGGCGCCCAAGGGTCGCCGCCTGTCAGAAGTACAGGATGGACTTGGCTCGCTCGGCCACCTCGTCGAGATCGCCGGTCCAGGCCCCGGTCGAGAGGTACTTCCACCCGTCGTCGGCAGACACCACCACGATCGCCGCTCGCTCGCCGGGCGGCACGGCGGCGGCGCACTTCACGGCGCCCGCCACGGCGGCGCCCGAGGACAGGCCAAGGAACAGCCCGATCTCTGCCAGCCGCCTGGCCCACTCGATGGACTCTCGTGGCCGGACGATGATCTTGCGGTCGAGGAGCTCCGCGCCACCCAGCTGCTCGAAGATCGGGGGGACAAACCCGTCGTCGAGGTTCCGCAGGCCCTCGACCAGCTCTCCCGCAGGCGGCTCGACCGCCCACACCTGCACGCCCGGGCGCCGCTCCTTCAAGTAGCGCCCCACCCCGAGCAAGGTGCCCGACGTGCCGAGCCCCGCAACGAAGTGCGTCACCTCCGGGCAGTCGTGCCAGATCTCGGGGCCGGTCCCCTCGTAGTGGGCGCGGGCGTTGGCAGGGTTGCCGTACTGGTAGAGGAAGACCCACTCGGGGTGCTCGCGAGCCACCTGCTGGGCCATTCGGACGGCACCGTTCGAACCCTCGGCACCGGGCGAGTCGATGATCTCGGCGCCCCACAGTTCGAGGAGCTGGCGGCGCTCCGGCGACACGTTGGTCGGCATGACCACCTTGAGCTGGTACCCCTTGACACGGCACACGAGGGCGAGGCCGATGCCGGTGTTGCCAGAGGTCGGCTCGATCAGCACCTGGTCCGGCTCACCGGGTCGCAGGACCCCTTCCTTCTCGGCCTGCTCGACCATTGCAAGGGCGACCCGGTCCTTCACCGAGCCGCCCGGGTTGCGACCCTCCAGCTTGACGAGGATCCGGGCGTCGGGATTGGGGCTGAGCTGGCTGATCTCGACGAGGGGGGTATGGCCGATCAGGTCCAGCACGTTCTGGCGAGCAGTCATCGGGCACTCAGCCACCGGCCACCGCGGGGAGGATCGACACTTCGTCGCCCTCCTTGACCGGCGTGTCGAGCGACGACAGGTACCGCACGTCGTCGTCATTGACGTAGACGTTCACGAACTTGTGCAACGAACCGTCGTCGTTGAGGACCTGGCCTGCCAGGCCCGGGTAGCGGGCCACCAGCTCGCCGAGCACCTCGCCGATCGTCGAGCCCTCGACCGGCACGACCGCCTGACCCCCGGCGTGCGAGCGCAGGACGGTGGGCAGACGCACGTCGACGGACACGGAGCCTCCTGGGTGGTGGGGCGGCCTCGGCGGGCTCGCCATGGAAAGCTGACTGCTCGGCTGCAGATTCTACCGGCACAGGACGTGGTGGCCGCAGTGGCCCGGGCACTCGACCCGTTGGAGGAGCCGGTCAGCCGGCCTGCGGGGCGCGGCCTGCGGGGCGCGGCCCGCGGGCGCGGCCTGCGGGCGTGGCCGCAGGGGGCGGTCCGCGGGCCAGGTACGCCGTGCGCGGTCCCAGAGCGCCCCGCTCGCGCGTCCTTCGGAGGTGGCCGTCCTCTAGCGAAGGAGCGCTTGGCCTGCTCAGCAGGAGGACGCGGCGTGGCTCAGCAGCACGACCGACTCCTCGTTGATCGCGTACCCGACGATGCGGTAGCTGCGGACCACGGGGTGGGTGTCGCGAAGCGACACGAGCACGTAGTGCCACTCGGGGTCCGGCGCCTGGGCGACGTCGGTAGGCGACGGGTAGGCGTCGGTGTGGGTGTGGGAGTGGAAGACCCCGATGATCGAGAGGCCGGCCGCCTCTGCCTCACGATCGGCGAGAAGGTGCTGCTTCGGGTCCACTGTGTACAACGTCGCCGACGCGGCGACGTTGCGGGTCGGGTAGCAGCGGACCACCTCCCCTGATACCGGATCTCCGGCCAAGAGCCCACAGGCTTCCTCGGGGAACCCGCCGATGCAGTGGGCCACCATCTCCAGGTACAGCGCCGAGGGCAGCCGCAACATCGGCTCGAAGCGTAACGGGGCAGGCGCGAGCTAGCGCGGATGCTGCGGCTGGGGCGGGGGCCGGTCACGCCGGTTGCGCCGGTATCCTGCCCCCATGTCGAGGGCCAAGCGGATCGTCGCGAAGCGGGCGGCTGCGCGCACCGGCACCGGCGGCGACCGGGTGGTGGCGACCAATCGCCGGGCTCGCCACGACTACGACATCCTCGAGACGTTCGAGTGCGGCGTCGTCCTGCAGGGAAGCGAGGTCAAGTCGCTGCGGGAGGGCAAGGCACAGCTGGCCGACGCGTACGCCCGGGTCGTCGACGGCGAGGTCTGGCTGTTCGGCGTCCACGTGCCCCCGTGGCGCTTCGCCCAGGGCTTCGGCGCCCACGACCCGGACCGCAAGCGCAAGCTCCTCTTGCACCGCGCCCAGATCGACGAGCTGCTCGGCAAGACGACCCAGCAGTCGCTGACCCTCGTTCCCCTGTCCCTGTACTTCCGCGACGGCAAGGCGAAGGTCCAGCTGGCGCTTGCACGTGGCCGCAGGCTGCACGACAAGCGCCATGCCATCGCCGAGCGCGACGCCGCCCGCGAGCTGGCCAGGGCGGGGCGGAACGCGACCCGATTCGGCTGAGCGCGGTCGGGCCGAGGGGCAGGTCCGCTCCGTCCGGCATCCGGCGCTGCCCGTGCCTGCCTGGAGCCCCGCAGGCCCCTCGGGCCCGGGTGCACGGGGACCGACCTCGGCAGGCAGTTCGTGACCGCGTTCACAGGTTCCGGGGCCCGCCGAACGGCGGCCGATTGGGAACGGGTAGCATCTCTTGGCGGTCCACCGGGCCGGAGGATGCTCATGGCAATGGGCCGTGGGCAAGGCAAGCCGCGCCGGTCAAGGCGAGCAAGCCGAGATGGCCAGGGAAGAAGGCAAGGGGGTGAATGGTCTCGACTCCGGTAGTCGAGGTAGGAGAAGCGAGCCGTGGTCTCCGGATCCACGCTAAAGAGCCGGAACCAACAACAAACGCCGAGCCTCAGCTCGCGCTCGCGGCCTAAGCGCCGCGACGTCCGTCCGGTTCCAGCCCTGCGGGCCGGGTACGGGCGTCATCCAGTAGGGCTCACCTGAACCGCCGTACCGACCGGCGGCCAGGGACATCGACGTCGGGTACGGGGCGGCGCAGGCGCCGGTAGCGGTGCCGCCCCCGACAACCCACTGCCGGCTGCGCTCGGAGAAGGCCTACGGAGACGCCGGGGGACGCGGGTTCGATTCCCGCCACCTCCACAAAATCGACGGCGTGCTCGCATCGCGGGCACGCTGACGTCGCCCGTAAGGGCGGCTGCCCGCTCGACGCGCACACTGGCTGGGTCCATCTCGGTTCGGACGGTGTGGCCTCCTCTCGACGCCGTGCGCCATGCCACCCGCCCTGGGCAACGCACCAGGCAGGGGCGAGTATCCAGAAACAGGGTGTCATGGTATGCTGGCATACCGTGAAGAGGACGACCGTCAAGCTCCCCGACGAGTTGGACGCCCGCCTCCGCCATGAAGCGGAACGGCGGGCGACGACGGTCTCTCAAGTGACGAGGGAAGCCATCGAGGAGCACTTGGGCTCTCACAGGGGTCGCCGCCGGTTGATGGCAGCAGGGGCAGGAGCCAGCGGACGGTCGGACATCTCAGAGCGGATCGAAGAGATCCTGCGAACCGAGGGACGGCCATAGCGCTCCTCGTCGACGCCGGGCCCTTGTACGCCTACGTCGACGTCGACGACCGCCACCATGCCGAGTGCCTTGAGCTTCTCGAGGAGCATCCTGGCCCACTTTTCGTTCCCGTTCTCGTCGTCACCGAGGTGGTGTACCTCGTCGGGTCCCGACTCGGATCGGATGCCGAAGTCCGCTTCCTCGGTGACCTCGCTGCGGGGAGCCTCCTCGCCGAGCCGGTCTCCGCTGGCGATTGGCTGCGGATTGCCGAGCTCGTCGCCCTCTACAGGGATCTCCCGCTCGGAACCGTTGACGCGTCCGTCGTCGCCGCAGCAGAGCGCCTCAACCTCACCCAAGTGGCGACGCTCGATCATCGCCACTTCTCGGTCGTGAGACCCTCCCACGCTGCGGCCCTTGAGCTTCTCCCGGGATGAGCGGCGCTGTTCCATTCCATTCCCGCCGCTCCAGCTCCTCGGGATCGTCTCACCGATCGCCGGTTCGGCGGATGGGAGGCGCGGGAGAGGTAGTGGACGGCATCGCCCCCGTTGACGTAGGCGACGTACTGGACGGGGTCCGCATACGGGGTGCCGTCGGAGTTGGTACCGCGCGTGATCTGGCTGGGGTACCGCAGATGGACGGGGTAGGGTCCCGTCCTCGGTCGGCCTCACGGGGATGCCGATGTTGGCAGGCGACAGGAGGACCTGCTGGCCGTCCTGCCAGATCGTCAGGGTCTCGGGCAGGACCTTGGACGCCAGGGCGTAGTTGTACCGGCCGTGTTGACCTGGTTGGCCGCCAGATGCTTGCTCCTTGGGCCGCCTGTCAGCGCCGGCTGAAAACTGACCCCCTATCGACGCTCGAATCTTGACCCCCCTTCCTGGTGGTCCACCACGGAGAGTGCTGGATCACGGACCCTGGCCGGAGCTGCGGCCAGGGAGGAAGGACATGATCA
>DATGLW010000061.1:0-52728 GCA_035293965.1 Acidimicrobiales bacterium | reverse complement strand
TCCAGGTCAACTTCCACCCCTCGAATTGGCCGGAATGGCGTCAGCACCGCCTCACCGCGCTCGCAATCGCCGACCGGTTCGCTCACGCGCTCCGATCTATGGCTTCCGGCGCAGCGCCGGCGTTCTCATGAACGATCGGGGTTAGATGAGTGGCTTCGCCAGTCATGGCGTCACAATCGTGCTGTTGATCACTGTCTCTGCTGCCGACCTCTCATTGTCGCCTTCGCCCCGCCGACCCGATGACCGTCACCGGCACGGTAGCCGGCGCGCCGCCGGGTGCGCCGCTATCGCCATACAGGTGGCAGTACACGGTGCGGTCGGCCAGGCGTGTGGGTGGCGGCTCGACTGCCGCGCAGATCTCCATCGCGGAGGAGCAACGCGTGCGGAAGCGACACCCGCTCGGGGGGTCCGCGGGTGAAGGGATGTCGCCGCTCAAGACGATACGTTCGCGGCCGCGCTGGCGAAGCGGGTCCGGCACCGGCACCGCGGACAGGAGTGCCCTCGTGTAGGGGTGCTGCGGGCGATCGTAGACGGCCTCGGCCAGTCCGATCTCCATTAGTTTGCCGAGGTACATCACGGCGATGTGATGGCTGACGTGGCGCACCACGGACAGGTCGTGGGAGATGAAGAGGTACGCCACGCCCACGCGGTCCTGCAGCTCGGAGAGGAGGTTGATGACCTGCGCCTGGGTCGAGACGTCGAGCGAGCTCACCGGCTCGTCCAGCGCGACGAGCGCGGGCGCCACGGCAAGGGCGCGGGCCACTGCGGCGCGCTGGAGCTGGCCACCGGACAGTTCGGCAGGGCGCCGGCCTGCCAGGTTCGGCGCCAGTCCGCACTGGCTCAGCAGCTCCGCCGTGCGGTCACGGCGGGCGGACCGGTCCAACATGGTGTGGACCTTGAGGGCCTCGCCGATGCTGTCGCCGATCGACGTGAGCGGGTCGAACGACGAGTACGGATCCTGGAAGACAAGCTGCATCTTGCGCCGCAGCGCACGGAGCTCGCGGCCCGACGTGCCAGTCACGTCCTTCTCCTCGAGAAACACGGACCCTGACGTAGGTGGAAGCAGCCGCAGGAGTAGCCGGGCCACGGTGGATTTGCCCGAGCCGGTCTCGCCCACCAGCCCCACGGTCTCCCCCCGGGGGATGGTCAGGTCGAGGCCGTCCACTGCGTGCACGGCGCTCCGCCGCCGGCCGGGAGCGCCGCCGACACGGAAATGCTTGGACACGCCAACGAGGCGCGCGACGGCTTCCGGCGTCTGAGGCGCGAGTGCCGAAGTCCTCGTAGAGGCAGCTGGGTCAGGCTGCGCGGAGCTCACGGCGCGCCCTTCAAGACGACGTCGTCCCACCTTATGCAGCGGGTCAGCCTGCCGCCTGCCGCGGCCACAGGTGGTGGGGCCTCCTGGCAAGCAGCCCGGGCGTAGGGGCACCGGGGGTGGAAGCGGCACCCGGCTGGCATGTGACCGAGGGACGGCACCTGGCCGGGGATCGTGACGAGAATCCCACCGCTGGCCTGCGTCGACGGCGTGGCGGCGAGGAGACCCTCGGTGTACGGATGCTTCGGAACGGCGAACAGGTCGGCTGCAGGGGCGTCCTCTACGATCTGGCCTGCGTACATGACGGCCACACGGTCGCAGAGGTCGGCCACCACCCCGAGATCGTGGGTGACAAAGATGACCGCGAGATCCTGCTCCTCCTGGAGGCGGCGGAGCAGGTCGAGGATCTGGGCCTGCACCGTGACGTCGAGGGCAGTGGTGGGCTCGTCGGCAATCAGGAGGCGGGGGCCGCACGCCAGCGCCATGGCGATCACGACCCGCTGGCGCATCCCGCCCGACAGCTGATGGGGATAGGCGTCCAGCCGTCGCGCTGGGTCGGGGATCTCCACCATCTGCAGCAGCTCGAGGGCCCGCTTGCGGGCGACCCGGCGATCAACCCGCTCGTGCAGCCGCAACGCCTCGATGAGCTGCGAGCCCACCGTGAACGCGGGGTTGAGGCTTGTCATGGGGTCCTGGAACACCATGGCGATCTCCCGGCCCCGTACCTTGCGCATGTCGTCGAAGTCAAGTGACAACAGGTCACGCCCATCGAACTCGACAACACCGCCCACGATCGTGGCAGGAGGCGACGGGAGGAGCCGCATCACTGCTAGCGAGGTGACGGTCTTGCCAGAGCCGGACTCGCCCACAAGGCCCACGATCTCGCCCCGTTCTACGCGGAGCCAGACGTCCTCGACCACGCGCAGGGATCTCCCATCGGCATCGAGTTCCACCGTCAGGCCTTCGATCGACAGTAGGGCGCTCCGGCCTGCCGAGGGCGGTCGAGACGGCTGTGCCGGCCGGGCCACTGTGGTGAGGCCCTTCACCGGGCGCGCCATCCGCCTCCGCCAGCGAGGCGAACGTCGTCGCCTGGACGCCAGACCCAGCACCTCGCCTAGGCCGTCGCCCAGGGTATTGAAGGCGAGAACGGCCAGCGCGATCGCCGCACCGGGTATGAAGAGCTCCCACGAAGCAGTGAACAGCGAATTGTCATACGCCTCGCGCAGCATGGATCCCCAGCTCGCCGCGGGCGGCTGGGCGCCCAACCCCAAGAAGCTGAGCCCAGCTTCGGCGAGGAGTGCTCCACCCAAGCCGAGTGACACCTGTACGAGGAGCGGTGACAGCACATTGGGGAAGACGCGGCGCAGCAGAATGAACCAGGATCGCGACCCGATAGCCCGTGAGGCTTCGACAAAGGTCTCCGCACTCACGGCCAGCGCCTGGCCTCGGATGAGCCGGGCGAACGTCGGAATGAACACCACCGCGATCGCCAGGGCGGCATTGTTGACGCCCGGACCGAGGACGCCAGCGATCGCCAGCGCGAGCACGAGAGGCGGAAAGCTGAGGCCCGCGTCCATCACTCGCATAAGCACATTGTCGAGCTGGCCCCCGACATACCCGGCAACGAGACCGATCGGGATGGCGGCACAGAGAGCGAGCCCCACGACCTCGAAGCTGACGCGCATGGAGATCTGAGCCCCGTAGATGAGGCGGCTCAGGATGTCGCGGCCGAGGTCGTCGGTGCCGAGCCAGTGGTGGAGGGAGGGACCACTGTTCGCCTGGGTCAGGTCTTGTGCCGTCGGGCTATGGGGCGCAATGAGCGGTGCGGTCATGGCGGCCACGATCACCAGCACGAGGTAGCCGAGGGCCACGAGGGCTCCTGTGTTTGCGGCAAGGCGCGACCACCATCTGGCGCTTCGGGTCGCCTTGACGGGCTCGGCAACCGGAACCCCCACCGTGGACAGGCTCGGGGCCGCTACGTGCCCGTCGGGCTGGTCGGCAACGCTCATCGCGCCCGCACCCTGCGACCGACGGCGGCAATCACGCCACCCTCACCTTCGGGTTGAGATAGCCGTAGCTGAGATCGACGAGAAGGCTCATGGCCATCTGGAACACGACGAACACAAGGGCGACCCCCTGGACCACGGGCAGGTCGTGGCTCGTAATACCGTTCAACATGTAGGTGCCGATCCCGGGGATCGAGAAGATCTGTTCGATGATGACAGCGCCCCCGAGCAGGTAGCCGACCTGCACGCCGAAGACGGTCACGGCCGGGATGGCCGCGTTCTTGAGGGCGTGGCGCAGCACGACCACCCGCCTGCTCGCCCCCTTGGCCCATGCCGTGCGGATGTAGTTGGCGTCGAGCACGTCGATCAGCGCACCGCGGAGCTGCCTTGCCAGAGAGGCCGATACCAGAAACCCGAGCGACAGTGCCGGCAGGGTGACGTCGCGGAGCCAACTGGTGAAGGACTTTTGGATTGGTGTGAAGCCCGTTGGCGGAAAGATCTTCCACTTCACGGCAAACAGCGACACCAAGATGACGGCCAGCCAGAAGCTCGGGACGGCGATCCCGAGGCTGGACACAACTCGGCTGCTCGAATCGCGAAGGCTTCCCGGGCTCGTGCCGGCCACAAGCCCCAGAGGGACGCCAATCACGATGGCCACAACGGCTGCAGCGAGCACGAGGCTAAGAGTCACCGGCAGACGCGAGGCGAGGTCGTGGGAGACGGGTACACCGCTGATGAGCGAGGTGCCCAAGTCCAGGTGCAGCGCGCCCCACAGCCACCGTGCGTACTGAACGAGAAGCGGGTCGTTCAGGTGCAGCTGCTGGCGAACGTGGGCAATCTGGGCAGGGGTCGCGTTCTGCCCCCCTGCGAGCGTCACGGCAGCGTCGCCCGGCACCAAGGCGATGAGCATGAACACGCCGAAGGAAACGAGCAGCAGCACCGGGAGCAGCGTGAGCAGGCGCCGGAGGATCAGCTCCCCCACGTGGGCACACCCCCCTCTTCGGTCTCGCCTGTCGGGGCGAGGGCCGGTGGACCGGGCGCCGGGGACGCCTCACCGCTCACCTCACGATGCCCACGAAAAACCATGGCTCCCCCCCGAGCAGTGGGACCCTCACCAGCCGTCGCCGCGCTTACGGTACCGATCGGCCTCCGGTGCGTCCAGAAGGAATGGCCGATATTGGCGATAGGCAGCGCCTATGAAGGACAGCCCGCGACCGGCTCGCTCGATATCGTGGCCCACATGGAGCTGCGCCAGGTGGAGTACGTCGTCGGCGTGGTCGACCACGGCGGCTTCAGCCGGGCCGCCAAGGCTCTGCACGTCACCCAGCCCTCACTGTCCCAGGGAGTGCGCGCGCTCGAAGCCGAGCTCGGCGTCCCGCTGTTCCACCGCTCGACGCGGGGCGTGACCCTCTCGTCGGCCGGCGAGGCATTCCTCGAGCCCGCCCGCCAACTCCTGCGGGACCTCCAGACCCTCCGAGCCTCCGTCAGCGCCGTGCAGGGACTGGTCGCCGGGCGCCTCGATCTCGTGTGCCTGCCGACGCTCGCCGTCTCGCCACTCGTGTCCCTGATGGGACCCTTTCGCCAGAGGTACCCCGGGGTCTCGCTGCGCCTGGTCGAGCCCGAGACCGCTGGCGAGCTCCTCGAGCTCGTCCGCATCGGGCGCTGCGAGATCGGCATCACGGACGTGGTAGGAGCGCAGGTCCACGACCTCGTAGTCGACGAACTCGGCCGCCAGGAGATCGTGGCCGTCCGGCCGCCAGGCACGAAGGACCCGCGGCGACGACGCATGCCGCTTGCCGACCTCGCCGGCATCCCCCTCGTGGCCACCCCGCCGGGCACGTCGAGCCGCGAGTTGATCGACGGTGCCTTCAAAGCAGCGGGCATCGAACCCGTCATCGCGGTCGAGACAGGACAGCGTGAGGCGGTCGTGCCGCTCGTCGTCGCCGGGGCCGGAACCACCTTCCTCCCCGCGGCGCTTGCCGAGGTGTACCGTCAGCGAGGAACGGGCGTGGTGGTGGTGGGCCTCGACCCGCCCCTCACGCGGACCATCGGGATCGTCCGGCGGCCTGGCCCGCTCTCACCCGCCGCCATCGCCTTCATGGACATGGCGCGGCACGCCGACCTGCTCTCGATCTCGCCGCAGGACTCGCATAACTGACACCTATCGACCTCATTGGCAGTTCCTTCTGGACGATCTCTCTTTTCCGCCGCTAGATAGGAGCCATGGGCCGGCGAGCGACCTGCTTCGACGCCGGCTCCGATCCGGGCCGCCGCCTGATCGGGCGGTTGCTCACCGAGCCGGCACGGCCGGCGGTCATCCGCCGGCACCCGCACGCGGCCTCCTTCGCCCTGGCATCGGTCTGCGTGGGCGCCTTCATGGGCCAGCTCGATGCCAGCATCGTCAACCTCGCCTACCCGGCTCTGCGCAACGATTTCCACGCCAGCATCGCGGCGGTGCAGTGGGTAGGGCTCTCCTACCTGCTGGTGCTGGTGGCGATGGTCACGGCAGTCGGCCGCCTCGCCGACATGGTGGGCCACAAGCTCCTCTACGTATACGGGTTCGTCGTGTTCACCGCCGGCTCTGCCCTGTGCGCGGCGGCGCCCAGCCTCGTCGTGCTCGACGCCTTCCGGGCGATCCAGGCGGTCGGCGCGGCCATGATGCAGGCGAACTCAGTCGCGATCATCGCCAACACCGTGCCCCGCGAGCGTTTGGCGAGAGCGATCGGCTTACAAGGGACCGCCCAAGCCCTCGGGCTCGGCATCGGCCCGGCCGTCGGTGGGCTGCTCGTGGCTGCCGGTGGCTGGCAGCTCGTCTTCCTCGTCAACGTGCCGGCGGGCGTCCTCGGAGCAGCCGTGGGGTGGTTCCTCATCCCGCGCAGCCGGCATCTCCGCAAGCGGGTGGCGTTCGACTGGATAGGTCTCGCCTGGTTCGCGCCGGGTGCCACCGCGCTGCTCGTGGCCCTGTCGCTCGGGGCGCAGGGGCGCATCCCTCTTGCCGTTCCGCTCGCACTCGGGCTGGCGACGGCCGCCTGTGGCACAGGGTTCCTGCTCGCAGAACGCTCGAGCCGACACCCCATGGTCGACTTGGCGCTGTTCCGGCGCCGCTCCTTCACCGTCGGTATCACGACCGGCCTCCTGTCGTACCTCGTTCTCTTCGGCGCGCTGTTCGTCCTGCCGTTCTTCTTGGAGCATGCCTTCGGCCAGGGGCCCGGGCGGGCCGGCCTCGATCTGACCGTCCTGCCGCTGGCCCTCGGTGTTGCCGCACCCGTCGCGGGGACCGTCGCGGACCGGAACGGCCCCCGGCTGCCGACTGTGGCTGGCCTCGTGACGGCCGGCGGAGCCCTAGCCGCCCTGGCCGCCGCCCACGGCAGTCTGGCAGTCGTGTTGGTTGAGCTGGCGGTGCTCGGCGCCGGACTCGGCGCCTTCGTGCCGGCTAACAACGCCTCGGTGATGGGGGCGGCCCCGCGGGCACAGGCCGGTCTGGCGAGCGGCATCTTGAACACGACCCGGGGCCTCGGCACGGCCCTGGGCGTGGCGGTAGGCGGGCTGGTCTTCAGCATCGTGGGCGCCGGTACGGGGTCCGTGGCGCATGGGACCGTGGCCACCGCCCTGGTGCTGGCTGCCCTCTCGTGGACCGGAGCCGGCATCGCCGCGCTGCGATCCTCCTCGGACCGGCCCACGTTGATGGCCAGCGCCGCCGACCGGCGCGCGCAGCGCCAGCGGCGTAGCTCGGATCCGAGCATGCGCTGGCAGATCTGAGCGCGCTGCGCTCGGAGCCTCGTCGCGCCTTGACCCGAATGGGGTCTCCTTAGTAAACATACAGAAAGCCATTTCCACGAGGAAGCGCGGCGCCGGCCCGCAACCGGACCCGTCACCGCTGGCGGGCACCCGGCGGAACGGACGGTCACAGGGAGGGGAGCCACGGTGCACGCCACGGCCGGCAGCGACGTCACAACCGCCTACCAGGCCACGCCAAAGGCTCGTCCGGGCTCACCCAACGTGGTGGTCATCCTGCTCGACGACACCGGCTTCGCGCAGCTCGGGGCGTTCGGGTCGGACATCGCCACGCCGCACATCGACCGACTGGCGGCCGAGGGACTCCGCTATAACCGGTTCCACGTCACGGCGCTCTGCTCGCCGACTCGTGCCAGCCTGCTTACCGGACGAAACCACCATGCGGTGGGCGTCGGGTTCTTGGTGGACCTGCCCCTCGCCCTTCCCGGCTACTCGGCTCGCGTGCCGGCTTCTGCTGCGCCCCTCCCTCGCATCATGCGGGACGCCGGCTACAACACGATGGCGGTCGGGAAATGGCACCTCGTCCCTCGCGGAGAGCGGTCGCCGGCCGGGCCATTCGATCGCTGGCCGCTCGGGTACGGATTCGAGCGGTACTACGGCTTCCTACAGGGCGACACCAACCAGTGGGCCCCAAACCTCGTGTGCGACAACCATTACCTGGATCCCCCGGCCACCCCTGCCGAGGGGTACCACCTGTCCGAGGACCTGGCGGAGCAGGCCATCCGCTTCGTGCTCGACCAGAAACACTCGGCGCCCGCGAAGCCCTTCTTCCTGTATTGGGCCCTCGGTGCCACGCATGCTCCCCACCATGTCGCGCCCGAGTGGGCCGACCCCTACCACGGGCAATTCGACGACGGCTGGGACCGCTGGCGCGAGCGCACGTTCGCGCGGCAGCTCGCGAGCGGGGTAGTGCCGGCGGGAACGATCCTGACCGAGCGCCCATCGTGGGTACCGGCGTGGGACGACCTTTCCCCGGAGGCCCGCCGGATGCATGCGCGGGGCCAGGAGGTCTTCGCCGGGTTCCTGACCCACACCGACGCCCAGATCGGGCGCTTTCTGTCGTGCCTCGACGACATCGGCCAGCTCGACGACACGCTCGTCGTCCTGCTGTCCGACAACGGAGCGAGCGCAGAGGGCGGCATCAACGGCACCATCAATGAGCACCGCTTCTCGGCCCGTCTCCCCGAAACGGTGGCAGCGAACCTGGCGGCTTACAACGACTGGGGCGGTTTCCGCTCCTACAACCACTACTCATGGGGATGGGCCTGGGCCGGCAACACGCCTTTGCGCCTGTGGAAGCGCTATACGTGGCTCGGAGGCACGCGCACGCCGCTCATCATCAGGTGGCCGCGAGGCATCCAATCTCACGGCGAGGTCCGCCGGCAGTTCTGCCACGTCGTCGACCTCGCCCCAACGGTTCTCGACGTGTGCGGCGTCGCAAAGCCCGACGTGGTCGACGGCGTCCGGCAGGATCCCTTCGACGGCGCCTCGATCCGCCCAACGTTCGACGACCCCTCCGCGCCGAGCCCGCGGAGCACGCAGTACTTCGAGATGCTCGGGTCACGCTCCATCGTCCACGGCGGATGGAAGGCCACGACCGACCACGTGTCGAAAGGCGTGGCCGACGAGGAGAAGCTCCTCGTGGGCAGCCGCGACTTCGCCACCGACCGCTGGGCGCTCTTCCGCCTCGATGACTTCTCCGAGGCGGAAGACGTGTCGGCGGAGCACCCCGACGTGGTCCACGAGCTTACGGAGGTCTGGACTGCCGAGGCCGAGCGCAATCACGTACTTCCGATGAGCGACGCCCTCACCTCTCGCCTCGAGGCGGTCATTCCGCCCGCCTACCCGCCGGGCCCGCGGGCGGTTTTCCGGCCAGGGCCGCCGGTCTGCGACGAGGCCCTCCCCTTCCTTGGTGCCGGGTTCCGAATCGAGATCGACGTCGAGGTGCCGGCGGGAGACGCCGAAGGCATCCTGTGCGCTCTCGGCGACTGGAACGGCGGCTTCGCCATCTTCGTCGCCGAGTCGCGCCTCGTCTTCGCCTTCCGCCCGGCCGGCGAGCTGGCCCTCGCGACCTCCGACGACCCCCTCCCCCAAGGAGCGCACCTGCTGGCTGCGACCTGCGCCCCGCAGGCAGGAGGGGTCGAGCTGTCGCTCGAGTGCGACGGGGCGCCCATCGGGTCCGCCACCGGCCCGGTGGCTCCCAGCTTCACGTTCCAGCACGGCGGGACACAGTTGCGGATCGGGTCGGACCGCGGTTTCCCTGTGGTCGACCGGTACGAACCGCCCTTCCCGTGGAATGGGACGATCCGCCAGGTGGTGGTGACGTCGGCGATGGCCGTGCGCCCAACCGGCACATACGCGGACGAGGTGACGTCGTCCCTGCATTCTGATTGACGCGCCCCTCTGACGCCGGCCTGAGGGCGGACGGGCGGGCTCCGCTGCTCGACGCCCTGGGCGCGCGGCGTGCACACGTGCGTCCAGCAGGGCGTCGAGCCGGCGAGCACTCCTTGAGGACGTCGAGCAGGCCAGCCTCAAGGGCGTTTGACATCCATAGGCCGCGTCACTGACCGCTGCGCTGGGCTTGACGGCCGCCCCCGACGGAGATAGAAACCCGACTGTCGTGGTCGGATTTGCCCCGGGCGGGCGGTCCCTGGCAAAGGAGGACGACGTGACCGTTACCGACAGGCTGCTGCAGAACGCCGAGGCCTACGCCAAGTCCTTCGACAAGGGCAGGCTGCCGATGCCCCCGGCCACCAAGGTGGCCGTGCTCGCCTGCATGGACGCACGCCTCAACGTCTACGGCATCCTCGGGCTGTCCGAGGGTGACGCACACGTGATCCGCAACGCGGGGGGCGTCGTGACCGACGACGCCGTGCGCTCGATCCTCATCTCCCAGCGCCTGCTCGGCACCGAGGAGGTCATCCTCATCCACCACACCGACTGCGGCATGCTCACCTTCAAGGACGACGACGTGAAGGCCCAGATCGAGCGCGACACCGGCATCCGGCCGCCCTTCTCGCTCGAGGCCTTCCACGACCCCGACGAAGACGTCCGCCAGTCGATCGCCCGCCTGCGCGCCAACCCGTTCATCCCGAAGAAGGACCACATCCGGGGCTTCGTCTACGAGGTCGAGACCGGCCGCCTCCGCCCGGTCCAGTAGGGCGCTCGGTCTCGGAGGGGAGGCGCCAGGAACCACCCCGGGGGGCGCCCAGAGGGGCAGGGCCACACGACGGTTGCAGGTCGGTCGGCACCGGCGAAAGCCCCTCCCTCCGGCGCGAGGCGTGCCACGGAGGGAGCCGTGCGCCGGCGAGAGCTGTGCCGCGGCACTCGTATCGTAGAACGACTAGTTTTGGGGCATGCCGTCCTTCCTCCACGGCTCGGTCTCGCGCCCGAGGGCCGACGAGAGCCTGGCCGACTTCTCCACCACGCCGCGCGTGTTCCTCATCGGCGCCCTGGCGGTGGTGGTCGGTGCCCTGTCGGCCGGCGTGGCGCTTGGGCTCCTCCAGCTGATCGGCCTGCTCACCCACCTGCTCTACTACGGCAATTCGGGAGGGAGCCTCGTGCCGCCGACCCTGGCCCACCTCCACGCCCTGAGCGTGCTCGTGCCCGTGGGCGGTGGCCTGGTGGTGGGGGCCATGGCCTACTGGGGGTCGGAGCGGATCCGCGGCCACGGCATCCCCGAGGCCATGGAGACGATCCTCGTCGGCGGGAGCAAGGTCGAGCCCCGCCTGGCCGTCCTCAAGCCGGTCTCGAGCGCGATCAGCATCGGCACCGGGGGACCCTTCGGGGCCGAGGGCCCGATCATCCTCACCGGAGGGGCGGTCGGCTCGGTGGTGGCCCAGTTCGTGCACCTGTCGGCCTCCGAGCGCCGCACGCTGCTCGTGGCCGGCGCGTGCGGCGGCATGGCAGCGGTCTTCGGCACCCCGCTGGCGGCGGCCCTCTTCGGCGTCGAGCTGCTCGTCTTCGAGTGGCGCCCCCGTTCGGTCGGGCCGATCGCCGTGGCGGTCGTCGTGGCCACCGTCCTGCGCAACCTCATGGCAGCCCACGGCCTGCTGCGAGCCGCCCCCCTGTTCCCCGTGCCGCCCCACGGGTCGTTCTCGACGGTGGCGATCGGCGCGGCGGGGGCGATCGGGGTCGCCTCGGCGCTCCTCGCCTGGGTCCTCACCACTGCCGTCTACGGCGCCGAGGACCTCTTCCGCAAGCTCCCCGTCCACTGGGCGTGGTGGCCCGCCCTGGGCGGGCTCGTCGTGGGCCTCGGCGGGCTGGTCGACCCGCGGGCGCTCGGCGTGGGCTACGTGCAGATCGGCGCCGAGCTGTCCGGCCGCCTCGCCCTGGGAGCCCTGGCCACCCTTCTCGTCGTCAAGCTCGTCATCTGGTCGGTCGCCCTCGGATCGGGCACGAGTGGGGGCATCCTCGCCCCCCTCCTCATCATGGGCGCCGCCATGGGCGGGCTGATGGCCCCCGTCATGCCCGGTGGGAGCGAGGCCACCTGGGCGCTCCTCGGCATGGCCGGAACCCTGGCCGGCGTGACGCGCTCGCCGTTCACCTCGGTGGTCTTCGCCTTCGAGCTGACGAGGGACACTGGCTCCCTGCTGCCCCTCCTGCTCGCCTGCATGGTGGCCCACGTGGTGTCGTCGATCGTGCTTCGGCGGTCGATCCTGACCGAGAAGGTCGCCCGCCGCGGGTTCCACGTGGTGCGCGAGTACGGGGTGGAGCCGCTCGAGGCACTGTTCGTGGGCGAGGCCATGCTCACCAACGTGCTCACGTTCGGGGCCACCGACTCGGTCGCCGGCGCGCTGGCCACCGTCCGCGAGGACCCGGTGCTGCGGCGCCAGCGCCTGTACCCGGTGGTCGACGGGTCCGCCGCCATGACCGGGGTAGTCGGCTTCTCCGACCTCCTCGAGGCCGAGCGCAACGGCCTCGGGGCCCGGTCGATCCAGGACATCGCGCATCGCGACGTGGTCGTCGCCTGGCCCGACGAGACGCTGCGATCCGCGGCGGACCGCATGGCCGAACACTGGCTCGGGGCGCTGCCCGTCGTCGAGCGGGGCCGGGGAAGCCGGATCGTGGGACTGGTCACGATGTTCGACCTCTTGAAGGCGCGCCACCGCCAGCTGCTCGAGGAGCGCCAGCGAGAGCGGGTGTTGACCCTGTGGCGGACCGCCGGCTCACGTGGCGAACCCGCAGAGGGAGAAGGCGCCCCCCAGGTCGTGGCGCCGTGGCACCGACAAGTCGTCGCCGAAGACACGGCGGACGGCGGGCCCGGGCCCGGCGCGCTCGTGCCCCGCACCGGCCCCGCACCTGACGCGCATGACGAGGAGGAGCCCGGCGGCGACCCGGCCTGCTGGGCACACCTCGTGTGCCCGTCGTGCGGAGCGCCGCGCGCCAGCGCGCACCGTCCGGACTGTCGGGCTGACGAGAAAGCGCTCGAGGACACGATCGGCGACCCCACCTGACCCGTGGGTGGCGTCGCGGCGTGGCGCAACCTCCAGCCAGAACCACGCGGGCAGGGCCCCCTGCACCGAGGAGCCACGACGTCGCGACGGCAGGGTCATCTGCCATCCCTTGTCGCGCGCCGGCCCTTCGGGGCGCCCGGCCGCCTGCTTCTCGGGGTCGAGCTGCTCCTCGGGGTCGAGGGGCGGCCCGAGGTCGAGGGGCGGCCCGGGGTCGAGGGGGCCCGAAGGAACTCCCCCTCCTCGACGGCCCGCCGGAACGAAGCCAGGAGGTGGTCCAGGCCCCAGAGGAATTGCTCTCGTTGCGCGTCCCGGTCGGCAGTGGTGCCAAAGGTCGACGCTGCGGCCTGTGCGGTGAGGAGGTGGCCCCAGGTGTAGACGAAGACAGCCCACGCGATGCGCAGCCAGTCGTCCTTCCCGATGCCGGCTCCTCCGAGGAGCTCGGCCAGGTAGGCCGAGTTGCGTTCGGCAGCAGGGCTTCGCGGCATCTCGCGGCCCATCCGGGCTGCGAGACCGCCGTAGGGGGCGACCTCGTCGTGGGCGCTGATGAAGCACTGCCGCAGCCGGGCGACCCAGTCGCCCACCTCCGGGCCCGGGAGCTCCATGCGCTCGATGACGCGGTCGATGACCAGCTCGACGATCTCTGCCTTGGTGGAGAAATGCCGGTAGACCGCCGGCTGGGTCACACCCAGCTCGGCGCAGATCGCGCGCACGGTCAACCGATCGATGCCCTCTCGCCGCGCCACGGCATCGGCTGCGTCGAGGACTTGCTCCCTCGTCACCCGCTGAGCCCGCACAGGGCTCTTTCTAGCCCTTTCCCGCCCAGCGCACCGATGTGCCTCGATCGAGGACGGCTGCTCTCTGCGAGATCGCAAGTCATGGGCCACGCCGGCTATCGGTCTGACGAGGCGGCCTCAGGAGGTTCGCCACCCTCACTCGATGGCGCCGAGCCTCCGTGCTGATCGCCCCTCTCAATCGATCAGCGATGGAGCCCGGAACGCTCGTCGAAGGCCTGCACCCACGCGGCCCACGTCTCGATGCGGTGCCAGAACAGCTCGCGGGTCCCGGCGAAGTTGTGCATGTGCCCCATGCGCGGGCAGATGAACAGATCGACTGCCGGGGACGACTTGTAGGCGCGCACCTCACCGCGGGGATCCTCGATGACGTCCCGCTCGCCCATCGCGACGAGGACCGGCACCGTGACGGCGGCGGCCTCGGGCGCGATGGCCCCGGGGGCCATGCACCACGGAGCGATGCAGCCGGGCAGCGTGGCGGAGCCCCAGGGCGGGACGTGCCCGTTGCGGGTTGGAAAGTCCTCGAGGTCCTGGCGTTGGATGGCGACGTCGACGTCATCGAAATGGAAGCCCCAGGCCATGTCGGGCGGCGCGTCGTCACGAGCTGCTGCCGGGCCGGCCCCCGCGGGGACGACGCCCTCCATCACCGCCGGCGGGGCGACGGCGATGCCCGAGCTCGGCACGACGTCGCGGGGAACCCAGGGCATGAGGCGGCGCAGCCCCGGGGCGAGGAGGACCGTCGTGTGCACGGCGCTGTAGCCGAGAACGCCGATGCCGTGGTAACAGTGGAAACGACCCTGCTGCACGACCGTCAGGCAGCCCCCCATCGACTGACCGATCCCGAGCGTCAGCGGATGAGCCAGGGCGGGAAATCCGTCGGCGAGCGTGCCATCGCCGAGCCGGGCGAGCACCTGACGCTCGGCGGCCTGGCTGGCGGCCGTCACGTTCGTGTAGTTCAGGCGTTCGGCATCGTCGATCACCGTGCTCTCGCCCACGCCGAGATGGTCGACCGACACGAACACCCACCCCCGTCGCGCGTGCCAGTCGGCCTGCGCGCCGCGCCCCGGACCGGGCAAGTCGGTCGTGAAATAGCCCTTCGAATACCCGCCGCCGGGCTTCGCAAAGCAGACGACGGGCCGTGCCGGAAGGGTGCCCGCGTCCGGCAGGTGCACGGTGAGCGCCACCTCGGCCGGTTGCCCCAGCCCGGCCGCCTCCGTGACGTCGATCCTCAGGCTGAACGACTCCGGCACCGATCCCTCCCCTCAGTCCGCCCTCTTCGGCGGGTTGATCCGTAACGTGCGTTACGTTACGGTGGCGGCGGACCGGGCGCAACAGGTCGTCGGGAAGGGGGCGCGATGCGCGCGAAGCACGGACAGGCTCGGCTGCGTAATGGGGGGCGGACAAGGCACCGCGGGGGAGCCTGCCAAATCCGCGGCGGCCTCGCGCTGGCCCTGGGCGCCGTCTCGCTGGCCGCATCCGCCCTCGCTGCGGTCGGCGTGGAACCGGCCGCGGCCGCCAAGTCGCCGATCGTCCTCGGATTCGTGGGGGACCTGACCGGCGTGGCCGCCTCGACCTTCGCCGACGGTCCAGGCGGCGCCCAGGCGCGGATCGCGTACCAGAACGCGCACGGCGGCGTGGACGGTCACCCCCTCAAGCTGGTGACCGTCGACTCCACCTCCAGCCCGACCGGGGCCCAAACGGCGGTCAACGATCTCGTGTCGATCCACCACGTCTTCGGGATCATCGAGGACTCCGCCTTCTTCTACGGCGGCGACCGCGTCGCCCAGCAGGCTGGCGTGCCGGTCACGGGCTTCGGCATCGACGGTCCCGAATGGGGGCAGCAGCCCTTCACGAACATGTTCGACGTCGACACGCCCATCGGCGAGCTCTCCGGCGCGTACCACACGTACGAAAGCCCCCTCTGGAAGCAACTCGGCGTCACCAAGCTGGCCCTCATGACCGCGAGCTTCCCGCAGTCGGCCGTGAACAGCCTCAACGAGGAGGCGTACGCGGCGAAGAAGGAGGGCGTCTCCATCTGCTATTTCAACGACTCGCTGCCCTTCGCGCCGACCGACTGGACGGCCACGGTCCTGCAGATCAAGCATCTGGGCTGCAACGGGGTGACGTCCGCCTTCACCGACGCTCCCGACGTCGCGCTGGCGGCCGCCCTCAAGGATGCGGGCCTCGGCAAGGTGCCGAACGTGATGGCAGAGGGCTACGACAACGACGTCCTCGACAACCCGACCGCTCGTGCCGCGGTCGAGGGGTCCTACTTCGCCGCGCCGATGAACTTCACGACACCCAACGCCGCCGTCAAGACGATGCTCTCGGTCCTCCGGCGCTACGACCCCAAGTTCACGGGCGGCGTGCCGGACCTCGGGCTCTGGGGTGCCTACACTGCTGCGGACCTCATGATCTACGGCCTCGAGCACGCCGGAAAGCACCTGACGCAGTCCTCCTTCATCCACAACTTGCGCCAGGTCGGCTCGTGGAACCCCGGGAACGGCCTGTTCGCGAGCCCCGTCACCTTCAAGCACTTCGGGACCGCAGGGATGCTGCCGCGGCGGAGCTGCGCCATCTACGTGCAGATGAAAGGTGGGAGGTTCGTCCCCGCCTTCGGGGGCAAGCCGCTCTGCGGGAACCTGGTCACCGTGCCGCCGTCGTTCAGCGGCTGACCGCGTGCCGCCGTCGTGCGGCGGCTGACGCGCCCGGCGCGTCGTTGAGCGGCCGGCCCGCCCCGCTTTGCCCACCTGGGTGACCTCCAGGCTGGAGGCCCCCGCATGGGGAAGCGCCAGGGCGGGAGCGGCGACGTCGCCAGCACGTACCATCGCCCCGTGACGATCCTCGGCATCGACGTCGGCGGCACCTTCACCGACGCCGTCCTCGTCGGCGACGACGGCACCGTCGTGACGGCGAAGCTGCCGACGCGAACGCCGCAGGCCGAGGTGATCGTCGCCGCCGCGCGAGCCGTCGCCGGTGACCGACCGCTCGGCCGCTTCACGCTCGGCACGACGCTCGCGACCAACACCCTGCTCGAGCGCCGCGGCGCGCGCACGGCCTTCGTCGCCACGGAGGGTTTCGAGCATCTCCTGCACGTCCGCCGGCAGACGAGGGCCCACCTCTACCGCCTCTGCTCGCCGCACCCCGAGCCCGTCGTGGCGCTCGAGCGCTGCTACGGGGTGCGCGAGCGCATGGGGCCCGACGGGGTGCTCGTGCCGCTCGATCTCGACCACCTGCCGCCCCTCGACGGTGTCGAGGCCGTCGCCGTCACCCTCCTCTTCTCCTTCCGCGATCCCTCGCACGAGCAGGCCCTGGCACGCGAGCTGCGGCGCCGCCACCCGCACCTGCACGTGGTCGCCTCGCACGAGATCGCGCCAGAGTTCCGCGAGTACGAGCGGGCCTCGACCACGGCGGTCGACGCATACCTCGGGCCCCCGGTCGCCCGAGCGCTCGCCGGGCTCGAGGCGGCCTGCCGGCGGCACCACCTGGCAGCGCCCCTCGTCTTCCGCTCCTCGGGCGGCGTGGTGACCCTGGCCGAGGCGGCGGCCCACCCGGCCACCATCCTGCTCTCCGGACCGGCTGCCGGCGCCATGGGCGCCGCACGGATCGCCCGCGCGTGCGGGTACCCGATGGCGCTGGCGATCGACATGGGCGGCACCTCGACCGACGTGTCGCTCATCCGCGACGGCCTCCCCGAGCGGGCGCCCGAGCGGACCGTGGGCGGGCTGCCGGTGCGCCTCCCCACGATCGACGTGCACACGATCGGGGCCGGCGGCGGCTCCATCGTCTGGCGCGACCGCGGCGGCGCGCTCCGGATCGGCCCCGAGAGCGCCGGTGCCGCGCCCGGGCCGGCGTGCTACGGCAACGGCGGCACACGGCCCACGCTGACCGACGCCAACCTCCTGCTCGGGAGGCTCCCGGCGGAGCTGCCCGGCGGCATCCACCTCGACCCTGCGGCCGCCGAGCGGGCGATGGCAGGGCTCGAGCCGGCAGAGGTGGTGGCCGTGGCCGAGGCGGAGATGCTGCGCGCGCTGCGAGTCGTGTCGGTCGAGCGGGGGCAGGATCCCCGGGCGTGCGCGCTCGTCGCCTTCGGCGGCGCCGGTCCCCTCCACGCCTGCGCGCTCGCCGAGGCCCTGGGGATCCAGACGGTGCTCGTCCCCGAGACCGCAGGCGTGCTGTCGGCCCTCGGCCTGGCGGCGAGCGACGAGCGGCGCGACTCCGTTCGCTCGGTCGTGCGCCCCCTGGCCCAGGCGGGGCCCCTCCCCGCAGCGGGCGAGGCGGACCTGCGCTACCGGGGCCAGTCCTTCGAGCTGACCGTGCCGATCCAGCCAGGCCTCGCGGAGGCCTTCCACCGGCTCCACGAGCAGCGCTACGGCTACGCGGATCGCGACCGCGAGATCGAGCTCGTCGCCGTGCGCTGGGCGGACACGACGCCCGGCCCTTACGTCGCGTTGCGCGCGTCGGCGCTGCGCCAGGTGCGGGGGCCTGCGGTCGTCGAGTTGGACGGCTCGACCGCCTGGGTGGGCCCGGGGTGGTCGGGCACGAGCGACGCCCACGGCACGCTCGTCCTGGAGCGGCGATGAACCTCGAGCTGCAGCTCCTGGGCGCCCAGCTGCGCGCGATCGCAGAGGAGATGGGGGCCGTGCTCGTCCGATCCTCCTTCTCTGCCAACATCAAGGAGCGGCGCGACTGCTCGACCGCGATCTTCGACGACCGTGGCCGCATGGTCACCCAGGCCGAGCACATCCCCGTGCACCTGGGTGCCATGCCAGAGGCCGTCGCCGCCGCCCGCGAGCTGGCGCCGGCGCCCGGCGAGGTCGTGATCCTGAACGACCCGTACGCGGGAGGGACCCACCTCCCCGACGTGACGCTCGTCGCACGCCTCGATCTCGGCTTCGCCGTCGCCCGCGCCCACTGGGCGGACGTGGGCAGCCCCGAGCCGGGGAGCATGCCGGCCCGGTCGCGGCGGCTCGACGACGAGGGCATCGTCATCCCCCCGACACGGCTCGACGACGGGCTCGCCCGGACGCTGACGGCACGGATGCGCAATCCCGGCGAGCGGCTGGGCGACCTGCGGGCGCAGCTGGCAGCGCTGCACCTCGCGCACCGCCGTCTCGGCGAATTGTGCGCCCACCACGGACGGCACCGGGTTCGCGCGGCCATGGACGAGCTCCTCTCGTACTCCGAGCGCGTCGTGCGGGGCGCGATCGCCGCCCTTCCGGACGGCACCTGGTCCGCGCGCGACGTGATCGAGGCGCCGGAGGGCTTGCTCGCGCTGGAGGCTGCGGTCACCGTCCACGGCGACGAGGTCACGATCGACTTCGCCGG
Organism: Acidimicrobiales bacterium; assembly: GCA_035293965.1. GTDB lineage: Bacteria > Actinomycetota > Acidimicrobiia > Acidimicrobiales > RAAP-2 > DATGLW01. The sequence goes on along the minus strand of DATGLW010000061.1, from coordinate 34,040 downwards.
CAGCGCGCCCCAGCACGACGGGAACCTCAACTGTCCCCTCGCGGTCACGCGCTCGGCCTGCTACTTCGTCGTCCGCTGCCTCACCGAGCCCGATCTCCCGGCTTGTGGCGGGGCGTTCGCGCCGGTCTGCGTCGTGGCACCGCCGGGTTCCCTCCTCAACGCCACCAGCCCTGCCGCGGTCGCCGCCGGCAACGTCGAGACCTCCTCTCGGGTCGTCGACGTCGTCTTCGCGGCCCTGGGCCAGGCGCTGCCGGTGCCCGCGCAGGGGCAGGGCACGATGAACAACGTCGCCTTCGGCAACGAGCGCTTCAGCTACTACGAGACGATCGCCGGGGGCCAAGGCGCGTGCCCGGACGCCGACGGCCCGTCGGGCGTCCACGTGGCGATGTCCAACACGCTGTCGACGCCGGCCGAGGCGCTCGAGCTCGCCTACCCGATCCGGGTGGAGCGCCACGCGCTGCGCCTCGGCTCGGGCGGCAGGGGCGAGCACCGCGGGGGCGACGGGGTGGTGCGCGAGCTGCGCGTCCTCGAGGACTGCCGTTGCTCCCTGATCGCCGATCGCCAGGTGCGCTCCCCCGCTGGACGGGCCGGCGGCCTGCCCGGGGCTCCCGGCCGGATCATGCTCAACGGCCGGCAGGTGCCGGCCAAGGCGACGCTCGACCTGCGGGCGAACGACCTCCTGCGGATCGAGACGCCCGGCGGCGGGGGGTTCGGCGAGCCGCCGACCGCCCCGCCGACCGGGTCGGGGTGACGCGGGCCGCCGGGGCCCCGCTCAGCCGTTCCCTTCGCCTTCCCCCCGCGACCACGAGAACCCCGCCGCGCGCCGAGCCGCTTCCTGCGGGTCGGCACCACGCGCCCGCCAGCGCAGCGCCTCGCCGACGCCGAACCCAGCCCGGTGCCAGCCCAGGGCTTCCACCTCGCCCATGCCCGAGCGCAGCCACGCCTGCGCGGTCCTGCGCAGCTGCGCCCGGTAATGGGCAGCGAATGACGGGGTGAAGCCGTCGCCCGCGGCGAGCGCCGCCTCGAAGGGCCCGAACCCGATCGCCTGCCAGGCAGCCGCCTCCCCGGCATCGACGCCGAGCTCCTCCCAGCCCTCCGCGTGCTCGCCTTCCCCAGTCGCCTGCGCACCGTCGGCGCCGGAGCCCGGGCTCACTCGCGCGCCCCCTCGGCGACGGCCTCGCCGGGCTGGCCGGTTCGCCCCTCGAGCACCGCGAGCGCGGCGGCCACGACGTGGCGGGCGGAGATGCCGGCCGCGTCGAGCAGCTCTGCGCTCGTGCCCGAGGTCGGCATGAACCGGACCGCGAGGTGGGCCGCGTGCACGGCGCCCACCCCGGCCTCGTGCAGCGTCCGCCACACCGCCGAGCCGAGCCCGCCCTCCTCGTAGTGGTCCTCCACCACCACCAGGCGTCCGCCCGTCGCCTCGCAGGCTGCCGCCAGCACGGCGCCGTCCATCGGCTTGACCGAGTAGGCGTCGAGGACGCGGGCCGACACGCCCTGGCGGGCCAGCTCGTCGGCGGCCGCCAGGCACTCGTGGACGGTCACCCCGGCCCCGACGAGGGCCACGTCGTCGCGCTCGCCGGCTCGCAGGACCTTCGCCCCGCCGACGGGGAAGGTCTCGTCGGGCCCGTAGAGGACGGGGTAGGCGCCCCGCGTCGTGCGCAGGTACGACACGCCGGGGATCTCGGCCATGAGCGCGGTCAGGCGCGCAGCCGAGGCGGCGTCGCAGGGGTAGAGCACGGTCGACCCGTGCACCGCCTGCATGATGGCCAGGTCCTCGAGGCCCATCTGGGAGGGGCCGTCCGCCCCGATCTCGACTCCGGCGTGCGAGCCGTTGATCCTGATGCTCGCGCCCGAGATGGACGCCATGCGGACGAAGTCGGCCGCCCTCGACACGAAGGCGGCGAAGGTCGACGCGAACGGCACGTAGCCGCGAGCCGAGAACCCGACGGCAGCGGCGATCATCTGCTGCTCGGCGATGAACATCTCGAAGAAGCGCTCCGGGCACGCCGACGCGAAGGCCTCGGTGTAGGTGGAATTGGCGACCTCGCCGTCGAGCACCACCACGTCCGGCCATGCCGACAGGGCAGCCAGGGCGTCGCCGAAGGCCCGCCGCGTCGCCACGCGGTCGCCCACGGCGTAGCGGGGCAGGCGAAGGGGCGGCCGCGCCGGCGCAGCCGCGCGGGGTGCCTCGGGGGGCCTCGGCGTCACCACCCGCAGGTCGCTCAGGCCGCCGAGGGCGGCGACCGCCTGCTCGGCGAGGTCCTCGGGGAGGGCGCGGCCGTGCCAGCCCGGCGCGTCCTCCAGGGAGGGGACGCCCTTGCCCTTGATCGTCCGGGCGACGACCACCGTCGGCCGCGCGGCCTCGCGCCGGCAGGTTGCGAACGCGGCGTCGATCGCCTCGAGGTCGTGGCCGTCGACGAGGAGCGCCCGCCAGCCGAACGCTTCGGCCCGGCGCGCGTAGGCCTCGAGGTCCCAGCCGAGCTCAGTCGGCCCGCGCTGGCCGAGACGGTTCACGTCCACGATGGCGGTCAGGTTGGCGAGCCCGTAGTGGCCCGCCTTGTCGAAGGCCTCCCAGATCGAGCCCTCCGCCATCTCGCTGTCGCCGCACAGGACCCACACGCGGTAGTCGAGCTCGTCGAGCCGCGCGCCGGCGAGGGCGATGCCGACCGCGCAGGGCAGGCCCTGGCCCAGCGAACCGGTGGCCACGTCCACCCACGGGAGGGCGGGCGTGGGATGGCCCTGCAGTCGGGCCCCGAAGCGCCGGTAGGTGGTGAGGAGCTCCTCCTCGCTGACGGCGCCCGCGGCCCGGAAGACGGCGTAGAGGAGGGGGGAGGCGTGGCCCTTGGAGAACACCAGGTGGTCGTTGGTGGCGAGGTCAGGGCGCTCCCAGTCGTAGCGGAGGTGGCGCGCCACGAGCACCGCCATCAGGTCGGCCGCCGACAGCGACGACGTCGGGTGGCCGGACCCGGCTGCCGTGGAGCACCGGATGGCGTCCACGCGGAGCTGGGTGGCCACTGCGGCGGTCGAGACGAGCTCTTCGGGGGTCATGGGCGCACCTCCTCTGGCATCGCTCATCTTCGCAGGCGGTCGGAGCGCCAGGACTGCGGCGGGTCGCTCAGCGGGAAGGACTCGTAACCCCACTCGTCGACCAGATCGACCGCGTCGGGCGCCCCGGCCCCGCCGGCCTCGTCGCTCCGAGGCCACGCTGCGGCCGGCGCCCCGGTGCCCGCCGCAGGTTACCTGGGCACCGTGCGGAGCGAGCCGGAAGCGGCGCCCCCGAGCCGGCGGGACCCAGGCACGCGCCCCGGGCCGCCGAGGGGCGGGGCAGCACGGGCGTGCTCCTCAGGCAGGGACCGCCACGTGCCCGGCCGACGCCAGGGCGTCGAGCAGCAGGTGGAAGTAGACGAGCCCGCCGAAGGGGGACCAGGTACGCGACAGCTCTGCCACTTCGTCGTAGCCGCCGGATGCGGGCAGCCCGAAGCGGCGCCGGAGGTTGTTGCGGGCACCCACGTCGTCGCCGGGCAGGACCTCGAGGCGCCCGAGGCCGCGCAGCATCGTGTACTCGGCGCTCCAGCGACCGATCCCCGGGATCGAGAGCAGCACCGCCCTCGCCCGGTCGTCGTCGGCGAGGCGCAGCGCCTCGAGGTCGAGGTCGCCGCCCGCCACCCTGCTGGCGAGCCCGACCAGCGCCCGAGCCTTGGCCGCGCTGAACCCGAGCGGGCGAAGGAGGTCGACCTCCGAGCGCCCGAGCCTCTCTGGCGTCGCGAAGCCCGGCGGACTGCCGTCGAGCGCCGGCGGGACGCCGCAGGAGCGAGCCAGGCGGTTGAGCAGATGGATCCCGACGGCGAGCGACAGCTGCTGGCAGGCCACGGCGTTCACCAACGCCTCGAACACCGTCGGGAACCTGGGGGGCCGCATCCCCTCGAAGCGCCGGACCAGCGGGCGCAGCCGCTGGTCGGCCTCTGCCATCCGGTAGAAGGGCGCCAGGTCCACCCTGAGCCCGAGCATCCCCTCGAGCACGTGGCCCGCCACGTCGGCGGCCCCAGCCCCGACCCGGCCCTGGCGCCGCAGCTCGACGACCAGCAGCGGCACCCTCGACTGCGGCTGGCGGACGGCCAGCTCCGTCGGATGACCGGCAAGGTCCAGCGTGCGGCGGTACCAGGACCCGTCCCAGCTGTCGACCTCGTTGTGCGGGCGGCGCCGCAGCGCCCAGACGGTCAGGTCCAGGCGGAACGGAGCCGCCACCTCGATCTCGAACGAGCGAACCACGGTCCCTCCGTGCAGGCGACGACGACCTGGTACGAGCCGGCCCCTCGGTCCGGGCGACGGGGCCCGGGGCCGCCTGCCGGCTCGTGAATCACCGGCCGGCTCGTGCACGCCAGCCATGCGCGACGCGTCGCGCCGGTTCGGCCGTACCGTAGTGCGGGTGGCCCCGCACGCACGTCTCGTGACCGTGGGTCACGGCACGGTGCCACAGGAGGCATTCGCCCGCCTCCTCGCCGACGCAGGCATCGATCTCCTCGTCGACGTCCGCAGCGCACCCGGCAGTCGCCGCTTCCCGCAGTTCAACCGGGCCGAGCTCGAGGTGTGGGTGCCGGCGGCGGGCATCGAGTACCGGTGGGAGCGCGATCTCGGGGGGTTCCGGCGCCCCGCGCCGGGCTCTCCCAACGTCGGTCTCCGCCACCCCTCCTTCCGCGGGTACGCCGACTACATGGGGACCGACCGGTTCCGAGCGGCCCTGGGTGGCGTCCTCGACGAGGCGTCGCGGCGGACCGTCGCCGTCATGTGCGCGGAGACCCTGTGGTGGCGCTGCCACCGGCGCCTCATCGCCGACGCGGCCACGCTCCTCGGCGGCGCCGAGGTGTACCACCTCGGCCACGACGGCCGCCTGGCACCGCACCGGCTGACCGAGGGCGTGCAGGCCGCTGCGGACGGGTACCTCATCTACGGCGAGGAGGACACCGCCCACCAGCGTGAGAACGGCGCGCCCGCGTCAGGCCGGTAGACGCCAGGGAAGGAGCTCAGGGGCGTGGCGCGCGAGCGCGTTCGGGGCGTGGTGCGGGCCCAGCAGGCTGGTGCGAGCCTCGATGCGCCTGCCATGCTTGCTGGCAGCCCGCCCATGCCGTCCCTGTCCGACAGCCCGCCTCCGGCGCCCCCGCCCGCTGCCGGTGCCGACACCCGGCTCGGCGACTGGCAGCCGAGCGCCGAAGAGCGGTCCGACGTGGTGACCCCGGCAGCCGCGGCCGCACTCCACGGCCTCCTCGACGCGAGCGGCCCTCCCCCGCTTGCCGGCTCGCCGCTGCCACCTCTCTGGCACTGGCTTGCCTTCCTGCCGGTGGCGGCGCAGCGTGACCTCGGCCCCGACGGCCACCCGAGGCCCGGGACCTTCCTGCCGCCGCTGGCGCCCGCCCGGCGGATGTTCGCCGGCGTGCGCTGCGAGCTCATCGAGCCCGTGCCCGTGGGCGCCGCGCTCCACCGGCGCAGCATCGTGACCTCGGTGACGCACAAGGCCGGCCGGAGCGGCCCGCTGACCTTCGTCGAGGTCACCCACCGCTACGCGCTCGAAGCCGGCGCCGAGCCCGCCATCGTCGAGGTGCAGGACCTGGTCTTCCGCCTCCCGCTCACCGAGCCGCCGCACCGCCTCGTCGGCAGCGCTCCCCCCGAGGGCGCCGGCACCGGGCGACCGGCTGGCGAAGACGCCCCGGAGCCGCCCGGCCCGCCGTGGGCCTGGCGCCACGAGCTCCCCACCGACCCGGTCCTGCTGTTCCGATTCTCTGCCCTCACCTACAACGCCCACCGGATCCACTACGACCGCGACTACGCGCGAGGGGTCGAGGGGTACCCGGACCTCGTCGTGCATGGCCCGCTGCAGGCCGTGGCCCTGGCCGAGCTGTGCCGGCGCCACGTGCCGGCGCGCCTGACCTGGCTCCACGCCCGAGCGCGGCGGCCGGCGTTCTCGGGCCCGCCGCTCACGTTGCTCGGGCGCTGGTCCGACGGCGGGGCAGGCGTCGAGCTTGCCGCCGTGGGAGCAGACGGCCAGGTCACGATGACCGCTCGTGCCGGCGTGGCGGCAGGTTGAACCCGGTGCGGCACGGGGCGGGCTCCTGCAGGGCACGGCGCGCGCCCAGCTCCGCCCACAGCTCCTCCACAAGGACCGGCGGGATATCCCCATGTCGTGCCCCTGTCTGCCAACAGCAGCCGTGTGGTTGGCTGACGTAGTGGCTGGCGGGACACCAGACGAGGGGCCGGCAGCGGTGGCGCACGAACGGAGCCAGGGTGCGGCGCCGCGGGTGCGTCCCGGTCCGCCGTCCGGGGCGCACACCGGCACCTCGCACGCTCCCACCGGGCACGATCGGCCCGGTGGCGCCGCTCGCGAGCCGGGCCGGGCAGCTCGCTCCCTCGGCCTGCCGGCCGGAAGCGTCGGGGTCCTCCCCTGCCAGCTGCTGGAGAAGGCGGTCCGGGCAGGCTACGTGGACGCCGGCCGCTTCAAGGTGCCCGAGGAGAACATCCAGCCGGCCAGCCTGGACCTGCGGCTCGGCGAGCGGGCGTTCCGGATCCGCTGCAGCTTCCTGCCGGGCAAGGAGACGGTCGAGGCCAAGCTCAAGGACTTCACGCTCGACGAGATCGACCTGCGGCGCGGCGGGGCGATGCTCGAGGCGGGCCGTCCCTACCTGATCGAGCTGAAAGAGCACCTGGCCCTGCCCGAGGGCCTGCGGGGGAAGGCCAACCCGAAGAGCTCGACCGGACGAATCGACGTCTTCACCAGGGTCATCACCGATCGCAGCGATCGCTTCGACGAGATCGCCAACGGGTACACCGGCGCCCTCTACCTCGAAGTGGTACCGCTGTCGTTCGCCATCCGGGTCCGCGAGGACCTGTCGCTCAACCAGCTGCGCCTCTCGATGGGCCGGCCCACCCTGTCCGACGCCGACATCCTCGACACCCATGGCCGCGAGCCCCTGCTCTGGCGTGGCGGCGTGCCGCTGGCACCCGAGGAGCTCATGCTCTCCGACGGGCTCTTCCTGCGCCTCGACCTGCGCGGCGACCGCGACGGGCGGGTCGGGTACTCGGCGCGCGACAACGCGCCGCTCCTCGACCTCGTCCAGGCCGGACCGGTCGACGCCGAGGTGTTCTGGGACCCGGTGCGCCGCGACGAGGGTGAGCGCATCATCCTGTCCCCCAATCGCTTCTACCTGCTCATGTCGGACGAGGCGGTCAGCGTGCCCTCGACGCTGGCGGCGGAGATGACGGCCTACGACCCGACGAGCGGCGAGCTGCGCACGCACTACGCCGGCTTCTTCGACCCGGGCTTCGGCTACGACCCGAGCGGCTCGTTCCACGGGTCGAAGGCCGCCCTCGAGGTCCGGGCACACGACGTGCCGTTCATGATCGAGCACGGCCAACCGGTGTGCAAGCTGACCTTCGAGCGCATGCTCGAAGAACCCGAGATGCTCTACGGGCCCCGCATCGGCTCGTCGTACCAGCAGCAGGCCGACACACTGAGCAAGTTCTTCCGCTCCCGGCCGCTGAGCTGAGCGGGCCGCCCTGCCGCTCCCTCCCGGAGGGTCCCGCCGGGAGGAGCACCGTAGACTGGGCCTGCCGGCAGGTCCCGTGCGCGAGGAGCGAGCCGGCGGCGTCCCGTGTCGCCGGAGCGAGCCGGCGGATGGGGCGACCGGACCGAGCCGGCAGACCGAGCGGAGGCGCACGGCATGGAGGACCGACACCTGGCGGCCGGCCTGGCCCCCGGCGAGGAGGACATCGTCGCCGTCGCGGCGTCCTTCGTCGACGAGCAGGTGCGACCGGTGGCCATGGCGCTCGAGCGTGAGAACACCTATCCCGAGCACCTCATCGAGGCCATGAAGGAGCTCGGCGTGTTCGGCCTGGCCGTCCCCCCGCCCTACGGGGAGCTCAAGGTGTCCACCCCCTGCTTCGCCCTCGTGACCGAGGAGCTGGCCAGGGGCTGGATGAGCCTTGCCGGCGCGTTCGGCGGCCATTCGGTCGTCTCGTACCTGATCGCCAGGTTCGGCACCGACGAGCAGCGCCAGGCCTACCTCCCGCGCATGGCGACCGGCCAGCTGCGGGCGACCATGGCGCTGACCGAGCCCGACGGCGGCTCGGACCTCCAGGCGATACGGACACGGGCCGTGCGCGACGGCGACAGCTGGGTGGTCGACGGCACCAAGATGTGGATCAGCAACGCGCGCCGCTCGGAGCTGATCGCGCTGCTCTGCAAGACCGATCCCGCCGCCGCGCCCGCGCACCGCGGCATCAGCATCCTGCTCGTCGAGAAGAACGACGGCGTGGTCGTGTCGCGCGACCTTCCCAAGATGGGATACCGCGGCGTGGAGAGCTGCGAGGTCGTCTTCGAGGGGTGCCGGGTTCCGGCCTCGGCCGTGCTCGGCGGCGAGGAGGGGCGCGGCTTCTCCCAGATGATGGCCGGCCTCGAGCTCGGACGGGTCCAGGTGGCAGCCCGCTCCATCGGCGTGGCCCGGGCCGCCTTCCACGACGCCCTCGCCTACGCCCAGGAACGCCACACCTTCGGCCGTCCCATCTGGCAGCACCAGTCGATCGGCAACTACCTCGCCGACATGGCAACGCGGATCGCCGCGGCGCGCCTGCTCAACCTCCACGCGGCCCGCTGCTTCGACGAGGGGAGGCGGTCGGACCTCGAAGCAGGCATGGCCAAGCTGTTCGCGTCGGAGGTGGCAGCCGCGGTCACTCTCGATGCCATCCGGGTCCACGGCGGCAACGGCTACTCGACCGAGTACCCCCTCGAGCGCTACTACCGCGACGCGCCGCTCATGATCGTGGGCGAGGGCACCAACGAGATCCAGCGCAACGTCATCGCGCAGCAGCTCGTGCGGCGCTTCGAAGAGGGCCGGCCCCTGGCCGGTTTCACCCTGTAGGCGAATGCCCGCGGGAGAGAGGCCCGCGGAGGGCGGCACGGGGGGCGGCGAGCCGCTCATCGTGCTCGTGGGCGGCACTGCCGGGTGCGGGAAGACCACGCTCGCCAACCACCTCCTGGCGCGCCTCGACCTCGACCACCGGATCGGCACGGGCTTCATCAGGGCCGTGGTCCAGAGCGAGGTCGGCCCCGGGGCCGAGCCCGGCCTGTTCATGCGCACCTACGAGGGACCTGACCCGGTCGCCACCGTCCGCGCCCAGGCCGAGCGGCTCCTCCCCGCGGTGCAGGCCTGCCTGGCGCGCGCCCGAAACGAGGGCACCTCGCTCGTGGTCGAGGGGACGCACCTGCTGCCCGAGCTCTACCACGGCGAAGGGCTGCCCTTCGTGGTCCTCGAGCCACCACGCGGCGCCGAGCACGCGCGGCGCCTCGCCGGCCAGCGCCACACACGGCGGCCAGTCGGGCCCGGCGACGTGCAGGGCGCCCAGGCCATCGGCGAGCACTACCGCGCCCAGGCGCGCCGCTACGGGATCCCGACCATGGTCTACGCCGACAACCTCGACGAGATCGTCGCCGCGGTGCTCGCACATCCGGGCGCGCCCGGCAGCCGCCGGCCCGCTGGGCCCCAAAGGTCCCGTGGTAAGGTCCCGGGCATGTCGAGCGCAGCGGATCACGACCACGAGATCAAGATCAAGGGGGGTTCCTTTTCACTGAGCGATCTCGGCGAATTGATGCCGGGAATGGCAGAGATCATGCCGCTCATCGGCGAGCGGATCTGGAAGTGCTATTACGCCGGCAGGGCACGGAACAAGCCGCTGGCCCGGTTCCAGTTGGCCGAGGCGGTGAACCTCATGGAGAAGGGCGCCATCCTCCGGCCCAAGTACGCCGAGGACCTCGAGTCCTTCATCGGTGAAATGGTGGCCGGTGTCCGGCAATGCATCGAGGAAGAGGATTGGAACGGCTTCGAGGCCGCCTTCGCCAAGATGGTCGACTCGGCGAACGGCTACCACGAGAAGTACGACAAGGGCTTCCTGCGCTGGAAGGTGCCCGAGCAGCCGCCCCCCGACCTCGACATGACGCCGCGGGGCTGATCCCGCTCACGAGCGGCGCCCGGCTCGGTCCCCCCCGACGCCCGGCTCGGTCCCCCGCACGGCTCCGTCCCCGCACGGCTCCGTCCCCGCACGGCTCCGTCCCCGGACGGCTCCGCACGCCGCCGCCTCGGCTGGGAAAGGCGCTCGGCGGAGGCAGGACGCGACCAGGCTCAGCCCACCCTGGGCCGGCCGGCCGCGCTCAGCTCACCCTTGGCCGGGCCCACCCTGGGCCGGCCGGCCGCGCTCAGGTGAGTGTGTACTCGGGGCCCGAGCCCCCCTCGGGGGGCGTGAGGCGCCCGCCCTTGGCAGAGATGGCGCCGCACTGCACGCAATTCGAGGGTGACAGGAGCACTTCCACCAGGCCGTCGCCGGCTTCGGGGCCGACCGCGTAGACCTGCGCGGGGCACAGCTGGACCCACATCCTCGCCACGTCCGGCGCCACCCGGCGCTCCAGGCAGATGTGGTTCGGCTGGTCGTCGCGGGAGCGGTTCCCCGAGGCGAACACCGACGAGAGCTTGTCGAACGTGAGGACGCCGTCGGGCTCGGGGTAGCGCGAGGCCCGGTCCGTTCGCAGCACCGGCTGGGCGTCGTCGGGCTCCCGGCGCGCCCGGCCGAGGGAGACCTTGCCCTTGGTGACGGTCATGACGCTCGCCAGGGCACCGCCGAGGAAGAAGCCGTGCTCGAACGCCTGGCGCATGTCGCGGACCTCGTGCAGGTCCCGCCAGATGAAGCTCGAGCGCACGGCCTCGTCGTAAGCGCCGAGATCTGCGCCATTCGCAACTGACGCGAACGCGGCCTCGGCGGCGAGCCGGCCCGACTCGATCGCGTAGTGCACCCCCTTGAGGGTGGGCACGTTGACCATGCCCGCACCGTCCCCGCACAGCACGAGCCCCGGCGCGTGCAGGCGCGCCGGCAGCGAGCGGAACCCGCCGCTCGGGATCGTCTTGGCCCCCCACTCGAGACGCTCGCCACCCTCGAGGATGGAGCGGACGAGCGGGTGGGTCTTGAGCTCCTGGAGCACGTCGTGCACCGACAGCTCGGCGTCGCGGTAGTCGAGGCCGACCACCATGCCGATCGACACCATGTCGTCGCCCATCGGGTAGACGAAGGACCCGCCGAACTCCCGGTACCGGGCCCACGGGCGCAGGGGCCAGCCCATGGTGTGGATGACCCGGTCGAGGGGTCGCGCCACGCGCCAGACCTCTTTCACCCCGAGCTCGAAGACCTGCGGGACCGCGGGCCGCAGCCCGAAGTGGTCGAGGGCCACGCCGGTCAGGTGCCCCTGGGTCCCCTCGGCGAGCACGGTCACGGCGGCAACGATGTCCGAGCCCGGCTCGAAGTTGGGCCGCCGCGCGCCGTCGGGACCGAGGCCCTTGTCGCCGGTGCGCACGCCGACCACCCGGCCGTCGGTCACGAGGAGAGACCGCGCGGCGGTCTCGGGCAGCAGCATGGCGCCACCCTCCTCGGCCTGCCCGGCCAGCCAGCGTCCGAGCTGGGACAGCGACGAGATGACGTTGCCGTGGTTGCGCATCGGCGGGGGCGTCGGGATCCGAAGGGCCCGCCTTTTGGTCAGCAGGTACACCGACTCCTTGCGTACCGGGCCGTAGCCGGGCAGGTCCTCGACGCGGACCTTGTCGCCGAGCAGCGTGCGCAGCGAACGGGGGTTCACGATCACCCCCGACAGCAAATGGGAGCCGGGCTGCTTGCCCTTGTCGAGCACCGCCAGGGGCACGTCGCCGAGGCGCTCGGCGACCTCGGGGTGCTCCTCGAGCAGCTGGCCGAAGCGGATGGCGCACGCAAGCCCGGCCGGCCCCGCGCCGACCACCAGCACCCCGACCTCGATACGGGCGTCGGGCGCGTCCGTCGGCTCGGCCACGTAGTCGCCTGGCCGGAACGGCGGCGGAAAGTCGATGGCACGCGCCATCACGACCCCTTTCGGGCGCGCAGGAGCTCGACCAGGCGGGGCACGATCACGTGGACGTCGCCCACCACCGCCAGGTCGCTGAACTCGAAAATGGGCGCGTTCGGGTCCTTGTTGACGGCCACCACCGCCTTGGAGCCCTGCATGCCCACCTTGTGCTGGACGGCACCCGAGATGCCGAGCGCCACGTAGAGCCGGGGCGACACCGTCTTGCCGGTCTGCCCGATCTGCGCCGAGGCCGGGTACCAGCCGGCGTACACGGCGGCGCGGGTCGCACCCACCACCCCGCCGAGAACCGACGCCAGCTCCTCGGCCAGGGCGAAGTGCTCCGGCGCGCCGAGGCCCATCCCCCCCGACACGATGACCTCGGCGTCCTCGAGCTTGGGCCCCTCGTCGGGCTGGTGCCGGTGGTCGACGAGGATCGCCCTGGTCGAGTGCGGCGCCAGGGCCGCCGCCACCGGACGCACTTCGGCCACCCCCCCGGTCTCGACGGCGTCGAACGAGCCCGGACGGAACAGGGCGAGGCGCGGCGTGCCGCGCCACCCGACGTCGACGAGGACCGAGTCGCCGAGCGCGGGGCGCTTCCCCACCAGCTCGCCGTCGCGCTGCTCCAGGTCGACCAGGTCCCAGTTGAGCCCCGCCTCGAGCCGCGCCGCCAGGCCGGCGGCCACGTCGGCGGCCAGCACCGAGTTGGAGAACAGCACGGTGTCGTAGCCGCCCTGGCGCACGACCGTCTCGAGCACGTCGACCCGCGGGGCGGGCAGGGCTGGGTCGAGCGCCGGGTCGTCGGCCACGTGCACCACGGCTGCCCCGAAACGGCCCGCCTCGGCGGCGAGCGCCGTCGCCTGGCTGCCGACCACCACCGCGTCGGCGCTCCCGAAGAGGTCGGCGGCGCGGGCGAGCACCCCGAGCGGGGCCTTGTGGAGCTCGCCCCCGTCGTGCTCCAAGAAGACGACGGCACTCATACGAGCTGCCTCTCTGCGAGGAAGTCGACGATCGCCTGGGCCGCATCGCCCTCCTCCACCCGCCTGGCACCGCTGCGGGCCGGCGGAGGGGCGATCCCGAGGACCACCGTCTTGGAACCGGCCTCGCCGGCCTGCGCCGCGTCGACGCCGAGGTCGGCCAGCGAGAGCGTCTCGAGCGGCTTGCGCTTGGCCGCCATCACCCCCTTGAGGGAGGCATAGCGAGGATCGTTGATGGCGTCGCTCACCGCCACGGCCAGCGGGAGGGGAGCCTCGACCACGTCGTCGCCGCGCTCGGTCTGGCGGGTCACCCGGGCCCGGCCCCCCTCTACGACCAGCTCGGTGGCCTGGGAGACCGACGGCACGCCGAGCCGCTCGGCCACCGCGGCCCACAGCACGGCACCCGCGCCGTCGCTCGCCTGCTGGCCGAAGAGGATCAGGTCCGGCTGCTCCCGTTCGAGGACCTTGGCCAGGACCCGGCTCGTCGCCAGGAGGTCCGAGCCGATGGCGCCGGGATCGCTCACCAGCACCCCTCGGTCGGCACCGAGGGCGAGCGCCGCTCGCACCGTGTCGGCGGCACCCTCGGGGCCCATCGACACGACGACGACGTCTCCCTCGCCGAGGCGCTCCTTCACGCGCAGGGCCTCTTCGACGGCGTTCGTGTCGAACTTGTTGAGCTCGCCGGCTCCGGAGCGGTCGAGCCGCTTCGAGCCAGCGTCGATCCGAACGCGGCTGTCGGGGACGTGCTTCACGCAGACGGCGATCTTCATGTGCGCTCGCAGGTGCTCATGTCCCTCCCCGGGCCGGCTGGTCGTCCCCCACGTCGCCCCGGAGCGTACCGAATGGGGCGAGGTGGGCAGGAATCCGGCCCCCAGGCCGGGCCACGGGCGGGGCCGCCAGCCGGCACCGGCGAGGCCGTCAGCCGGCAAGGGCGGGGCCGCGAGCCGGCACCGACGAGGCCGCCAGCCGGCAAGGGCGGAACCGCCAGCCGCCTACGGCGCCGGACCGGGGCGCTCGCTCTGCCCTGCCGCGGCCCCGAACGGGCTCCGGTAGCGTGCGGGGCACAAGAACCGGAACTGGCCGGGCTGCTCGGAGAAGTCGGGGAAGGAGGTGTGCCATCACTGGCGTGCTCGACGGGAAGGTGGCCCTCGTCAGCGGGTCCACGCGTGGCATCGGCCGGGCCATGGCGGCGCGATTTGCCGCCGAGGGCGCCCGGGTGGTCGTCAACGGCCGGCGCGAGGAGGATGCGCGCGCCGTCGCGGCCACCCTTGCCGGGTCGGTGGGGATGGGCGGCGACATGGGTGACCGCGCCGCCATCGCCGCTCTCGCGGCGCGCGCCGTCGACGAGCTCGGCCAGGTGGACATCCTCGTGAACAACGCCGCGATCTCGCGCCGCTCCGCCGTCACCCGGGTCAGCGACGAGGAGTGGGACGAGGTCATCCGGGTCAACCTCACCGGGCCCATGCTGCTCACCCGGGCCGTGGTGCCGCACATGAAGCAGAAGGGTGCCGGCGTGATCCTCAACGTGGTGTCGGGCGCCGGCACGCACGGCACGATCGGCTTCTCGTCCTACGCGGCGTCCAAGGGAGGCCTGGTCGGGCTCACCCTGACCTGGGCCCAGGAGCTGGCCCCCTTCGGGATCCGGGTGAACGCCCTGTCGCCCTCGGCGCTGACCGACATGATGCGCCAGCTGCCCGACGAGCTGCTCGAGCCGATGGTGGCGCGCCTGGCGGACCCCGAGGACGTGGCCGACGTGGCGCTGTTCCTCGTCTCGGACGCCTCGCGCCTCGTGACGGGCCAGATCGTCGCCGCCGGGGCCCAGGTGGGTCAGCCCGCCGCGTCGACCTTCTCGAGGAAGGGAACGAGCACTCCGAGGTAGGCGGCCCGGTCGCGGCTCCACAGGTCGTGGCCGGCACGGGGCAGCATCGCCACCTCGATGCCCGGCAGCGCCTCGCGGTAGCGCGCCTCGACGGCGTCGTCCACCAGCACGCCCCGCCGCCCGCCCCGGACGAGCAGCACGGGGCAGCGAAGCTGTGCCAGGCGGTCCCAGAGCGGGACCTCGACGCTCTCGAGCTGGACGCCTGCCACGGCATGGTCGGGCATGCGCTCACGCACGGGCACGCCGCGTATGGAGGCCGTGCGCTGGTGCTCCACGAACGCAGGGGCCAGCCCGACGTGGCGCGCGTGGTAGTCGCCGATCACGAGCCCTGCGACGGCATCAGGCCGGCGCAGGGCGAAGCCCAGCCCGTACGAGGAGCCCCGCGAGAAGCACACCAGCACCGCCGGCCCGAGGGCGGCCGCGCTCACGACCGCGTCGATGTCGTCGACGTGGTCCTCGAACCGGTACCCCGAACGCGGCGCGTCGCTGCGGCCCCGCCCACGGGCGCTCATGGCGAGCGCCCGGCGGGGCGCCAGTGCCTCGACGAGCCAGCGGTACTCCTCGGCCGCCTCGGCGAAACCGGGCACCACGAGCACCGGCGCGAGGTGCTCCCCGCCCTCTGCGCCCTCGCCGGCGTCGAGGAAGTGGACCCGCACGCCACCTGCGGTGGCCCAACCCTCGGTCACGTGCCGCGGCGTGGCCGAGGGGGTGGCACCATCGTCCTGGTGTGCCCGAGCCCGGGCGGTGCGCTCGGTCACGGCGCGTTCCGGAGCGTCTGGCTCCAGGCCACACCCCGGTCGACGGCCGGCTCGCGGGGCAGCCCGAGGACCCGGTCGCCGATGATGTTGCGCTGGATCTGGTCGGTCCCACCGGCGATCGCGGTGCCGGGGCTCCCCACGCACGCCATCACGAGGTCGCGGCCGCCCCGCCTGCCCCAGCCCGGCTCGTCGGGTGTCGGCCGGTAGCCCGCCTTGGTCACGGTGCCGGCAGGGCCGAGCAGCGCCGGGGCCCACTCGGCCAGCCGCCGGCTCGTCACGGACACGGCGAGCTTCCCGAGGGATCCCTCGGGCCCGGAGGTCCCCTGGGAGCGGAGCACCCCTGCCCGCAGCTGGAGGAGGCGCACCACCTCCACGGCGACCCAGTGACGGAGGAGCTCCGCCCTCAGCGCGCGGGCCTCGGGCGATGTCTTGTCGGCGCGTGCCTGCCAGGCGGCGACCACCGCCGCGATCGGCCCCTCGCCGCGGCCCGGGGGCTCGGGCATGTTGTAGCGCTCGTAGACGAGCGTGTGCTGGGAGACCGCCCAGCCTCCGTTGACCGGCCCCAGCCGCTCGCTGTCGGGGACGCGCACGTCGGTGAGGAACACCTCGTTGAACTCGGCCCCGCCCGTCATCTGGCGAAGCGGGCGGACCTCGACCCCCGGCGCGTGCATGTCCAAGACGAACTGGGTCAGCCCGGCGTGCTTGGGCGCGTCGGGATCGGTCCGGGCGAGCAGGATGGCCACGTCTGCGCGGTGGGCGCCCGAGGTCCAGACCTTCTGCCCGTTGACCACCCAGTCGTCGCCGTCGCGCACCGCGCGGGTGGCGAGGGACGCCAAGTCGGAGCCCGAGCCCGGTTCGCTGTAGAGCTGGCAGCCCATGAGTTCGGCCGTGAAGAGGGGCCGCAGGTAGCGCCGCTTCTGGTCCTCGCTGCCGTAGGCGAGGATCGTGGCCGCACCCTGCCCGGCGGCGATCGCGTTGGTGACCCGCCCGCTGGGCGGCGCCCCGGCGGCGGCCAGGCGCTCGTCGACGGACTTCTGGGCCGACACCGGCTGGTCGAGCCCGCCGTAGCCCTTGGGGAACCACACGTAGGCGAGGCCGGCGTCGAACTGGGCGCGCAGGAAGGTCACCGGGTCCGTGGTCGCCGGCGGGTGCTCCTCGAGCAGGCGCTCGACGGCGGCGTCGATCAGCTCTTGGTCCGCGACCTCTCCCATGGTGCTCCTCTCACGACGTGCACGACCTTCACGACGTGCACGACCTTCACGACGTGCACGACTCTCACGACGTGCACGAGCTCAGACGTGCCCGACCTTCACGACGCACACCCGCTCGCGCGCGGCCGCCTGCGGGCCGCACCCGCAGATGCTGCACCCCACCGGAACCCGCGTGCCACCTGCAGCACGGCGCAGCGCTCGGTGCCGCCGCTCAGCCCGCGGGTGCAGCCGCCTCGATGCGCCGGCCCTCGATCGCCTCGACGGCCGCCCAGAAGTCCTCGGGGATCTCGACCGCTCCCTTTCCGGGCTCGATGAACACCGTCACGAGCTCGGCGGCGTGCACCATCCGGCCGTCGTCAGCGTGCCACAGCGCCGCCTCGAAGGTGCAGGCCCGCCGGCTGCGGCCGGCGACGCGGATGCCGCGCTGCAGCCGGTCCCCCGCGAAGCACTCGCTGTCGAGCGAGTACGTCACCCGCCGCATGGCCTGGGTGACCGGCGTCGGCGCCAGCCCCTGGCGCGCCCGCGCGAGGTACGCCGACCACAGCGTCGAGACGAGTGCTTGGGTCTCGTAGTCGACCAGGTGGTGGCCGCTGCCAGGCTCGCCGGGCGCGACGAGGTCCTCGACGATCGTGAACCGGTCCTCGTGCACCTGGCTCAGGCCGGGAGGTCGAGGTACCGGGCCAGGTTGCCCCGCATGACCGCGCGGGCGTCGTCCTCGGAGAGGTTCTTCAGCTGGCCGAGGTAGGCCGAGGGGTCGGGCAGGCCCTCGCCGTGGGGGAAGTCGGAGCCGAACACGATGGGCTTGGGCCCGACGACCTCGATCACACGGTCGAGGTTCTCCTCGGGGAACGGCGCCACGAAGCAGTGCTCGCGGAAGTACTCGCTCGGGCGCATGGTGAGCTTCCCCCAGGTGGCGCGCCGTCCCATCATGAACGCGTGGTCCATCTTGCGGATCAGGTACGGCAGCCACACCGTGCCCTGCTCGGACAACAGCAGCTTCATGTTGGGGAACCGTGCGAACCACCCCTGCAAGATGGCAGCGCCCACCGTCTCCATGGCGGGGCGGTCGCCGTAGTAGAAGACCCACTGGAAGGCGTCCATGTCGCCCAGCATCACCTCGGGCTCGTTCCACTCCTCGCCCTGGGCGGCGTAGCGGGTGAGCGAGGCGAGATGCGTCGCCAAGCGGATGCCGGCCTCGTTGCAGATGGACCAGAACCGGTCGTTCTCGGGGCGGAAGGGCGAGGTGTGCATGGAAGGCCCGGTGCTCGTCTGGATGACCTTGGGCACCTCGATCTTCATGATGTCCTCGAGCTGGGCGAGGGCCATGTCGGGGTCGGCGAAGGAGATGAAGGGCGGGGTGAAGATCCGGTTCTTGTAGTTGAAGCCCCACTCGTGGCCCAGGTAGCGGTTGAGCGCGGTCAGGTTCGCGTACAGGCCCGGGAGATCACCTTCGAACTGCGCCTCGGTGCCGGGCAGGGTGGCGAAGTTGACGCATGCCTCCACGCCCTGGGCGTCCATCACCTGCAGGCGATCGGCCGGGTTGTCGAGGTGCTCCTGCAGGGCCCGGTAGCGCTTGGCGAAGTCCTTCCGTCCTTCGGCGTCGAGGCTCTTCAACGGGTTGAGCCGGTTGAGCAGCGACCCGGGGATGACGAGGCCCGTCTCCTCGTCGACGCCGCGGTCTTTCACCCCGATCTCCTCGAGGATCTCGTTCGAGCCGACCACCTGGAAGTTCTTGAAGGTGAACCGCGGGGGGCGCCCGTTGTAGAGGAGCGTCCGGTTGCCCGACTCGTCGACGACCGAGCGGATGGCCATCTCCTTCTTGTCGGGGTCGATGTACTGCTCGTACGCGCTCGTGCGCGGCGTGGAGTGCTCGTCGGCGTCGTTGACGAGGTACGGGAGCGCCGTCCGCTCCTGGCTCCCGAGAGTGGTGACGGTCGAGCTCATGGGCTCCTCCTCTTCTCCTTCTTCGCTGCCGGTCCTTCGCTGTCGGTTCTTCGCTGCGGCTGCCGGGGCCGGCCGGACCTCGGGGCGCAGTGCCGCCCGACGACGGCCCCAGGCGGCTCCTCGCCCGGCGGCTCCTCGCCCGGCGGCTCCTCGCCCGGCGGCGCAGTGGCCCCGGGTCGTTCTTTGACTTAGTCTGACTTCTCCGAGGGCAGAAATCCAGCCCTGGCCACAGGACGCCAGCTCGCGGGCGACGCGTCCCGGGGGGCACCAGGCTCTTTCAGCGAGGTTCAGCGAGGAGGGGGATGTTCGAGCGCACCGACGACCAGCAGCTCTTCGAGGAGACGACGCGGCGCTTCCTCGAGGCCGAGCTCCCCCTGACCGCGGTGCGCGACCTCGCCCGCACCGGGCCGGGCTTCGACCGCGGGCTGTGGGCCAAGGGTGCCGAGCTCGGCTGGACCTCCCTCCTCGTGCCCGAGGAGGCCGGCGGGGCGTCGGTCAGCGGCAACGGCGTCGTCGACCTGGCCCTGGTCGCCTACCAGTTCGGCCGCCACGCGGCACCCGGCCCGCTCCTCGCCACCAACCTCGTGGCCGCGGCCCTCGGACGCTTCGGGACCCCCGACCAGCAGGCCGGGCCCCTCGCCCAGCTGATGGCCGGGGAAGCCATCGCCACCTGGGCTTTCGCCGAGCCTCCTCCCCACGACGAGCTGGGCGAGGTACACCTGGCGGCAACGCCCGACGGCGACGGGTTCGTCCTGGAGGGCACCAAGTCACCGGTCGAGGCCGGGGCCGACGCCGACCACGTGCTCGTCGCCGCCTCCCACGACGGCGGGGTGAGCCAGTTCCTCGTGCCCAGGGCGGCGGCGGGGCTCACCGCCACCCCCCTGCGGGGGATCGACCTGACGCGCCGCTTCGCGCGGCTCGACTTCCGGGGTGTGCGCGTCCCGGCGACCTCGATGGTCGGCGAGCCGAAGCAGGCGGCCGGCGGCGTGGCGTGGCTCGCCGACCTGGCGGTGGCCGTGCAGCTGGCCGAGATGGCCGGCGCCATGCGCTGGGCGTTCGACACGACCGTGGAATGGGCCTTCAACCGGTACTCCTTCGGCCGGCCGCTCGCCTCCTACCAGGAGATCAAGCACCGCTTCGCCGACATGGCCATGTGGCTCGAGGCAACCGACGCCATCGCCGGCGAGGCGGCCCGGGCGGTGGGCGACGACGCGCCCAACAGGGCCGAGGTGGTGAGCGCGGCCAAGTGCTACGCCGGGCGCTACGGCCCCGAGCTCGTGCAGGACTGCGTGCAGCTGCACGGGGGCATCGGCATCACCTTCGACCACGACCTGCACCTGTTCCTGCGGCGGGTGGCGACCGACGTGCCCCTCTTCGGCACGCCCGGCCAGCATGCCGCCCGCCTCACGGCAATCCTCGAAGCACGGGAGGCGAGCGAGTGAGCGTGACCGCAACCGACATCGAAGACGTGGAGAGCTTCACCCGGCGCGCCCGGCGGTGGCTGGCCGAGAACCTGCCGCCCGCGCCCGCCGGCGGCCGCGAGATGGGCGCCATGGCGGTCGTGCGCTCCGACGAGGAGGAGCTGGCCCGCATCGCCCGGTGCCGCGAGCTGCAGCGAATGCTCTTCGACGGCGGCCTCGCCGGCATCTGCGTGCCGCGCGAGTACGGCGGGCAGGGGCTCACCGTGGCCCACCAGGAGGCGCTCAACCGGGAGATCGCCGGCTACGACTACCCGGCGGAGACCCAGATCCCCACCTTCACGCCGTGCATGGCCGTCATCCTCGAGTTCGGCACCGAGGACCAGAAGCGGCGCCACGTGCCGGCGATCCTGCGGGGCGAGGAGCTGTGGATGCAGTTCCTCTCCGAGCCGAGCGGGGGTTCCGACGTGGCCGGCGCCCTCACCACGGCCGTGCGCGACGGCGACGAGTGGGTGCTCAACGGCTCGAAGATCTGGACCACCGGCGCCTGGTGGGCGGACTGGGCCCTGTGCCTGGCCCGGACCAACTGGGACGTCCCCAAGCACCGCGGCCTGTCGGTGTTCATGGTCAAGATCCACCAGCCCGGCATCGAGGTGCACCGCATCGAGATGCTGAATGGTTCCCGCGAGTTCTGCCAGGAGTTCATCAGCGACGTCCGGATCCCCGACGCCGACCGGGTCGGGGAGGTCGACCAGGGCTGGACGGTCGGCGTGCGGTGGATGTACCACGAGCGCACGGTGGCCGGGGGCTCCCCGTACGTCACCCAGCCGATGGGGCGCCGGCCGGCCCGGGGCGCCGGCGGGGGGTCGAGCCTGCTGCGCCTGGCCAGACAGACCGGGCGCATCGGGGACCGCCACGCCCGTGAGCTCATCGGTGAGTCGCACGCGCTGTCGCTGGTCGGCGACGCGATGACCCGCCACGTGTCGGCCGGCATCCGCTCGGGGCGGGTGAGCGACCAGGCCGCCGCGCTCATCCGGCTCTTCGGCGGCACGAGGGAGGTGCGCAACGCGTCCATCGCCTTCGAGCTCGCCGGGGGCGGCGCCGTGGCCTGGTCGGAGGACGAGCCCCAGCTCGGGCTGGCCGGCGTCGGCTACCTGATGCGCCAGGCGGCGTGCATCGGAGGGGGCACGACCGAGATGAGCCGCAACGTGGTCAGCGAGCGCGTCCTCGGCATGCCCCGCGAGCGCAGCGGCGACCGCGACATCCCCTTCCGCGACGTGCCCCGCGGTCCCGCCCACGCCTGACGCCCGGGGCCGAGAGGCTGGGCTGGCCTCCCGTCAGGAGGCCAGCGACGCGAGGTGGCGGCGCGTGCGCGCCCGGTCGGCCTCGGTCCCGCACAGGATGGCGATGAAGTCGGTGGCACCCACCGCTTCGAGGCGCCGCAGCTGGGCCGCCACGCCGGCCTCGTCACCGACCACCGACACGTCGCCGGGCCCGCCGGCGCCCTCGGCGTCGAGCACCGCTCGGTACACGGGTATCTGGCCATAGCCCTCCAGCTGGCGGTCCGCCTTGGCCCTGCCGTCGGCCTCGTCGTCGGTCACGCAGCAGGGCAACGCGACGAGCACCCGCGGCGACGGCCGGCCGGCGTCGGCCGCCGCCTTCGTGATCTGCGGCACGATCTGCTTCTCGACGGTGACCGGACCCGTGCACCACGTGATGGTGCCGTCGGCGACCGCGCCGGCCAGGTGCAGCATGCGCGCCTGGAGGGCCGCCAGGTACACCGGCGGCGCCTCGGCACCGGGCACCGTCACCTGGGCCCGTCCCACGAGGGTCTCCCCCGCCACGTCGACGGCGCGGTCGCGCAGGAGGGGCATCAGGATCGAGAGGTACTCCGACATGTGGCGCGCGGGCCGGTCGTAGGAGAGGCCGTAGGCGCCCTCGATCGCAGCCCGATGCGACAGGCCGATGCCGAGCCGCAGGCGCCCACCGACCGCGGCGTTCGCGGTCAGGGCCTGGGTCCCGAGCACGAGGGGGTGCCGCGGGAAGGTCGGCACGACGGCCGTGCCGAGCTCGACGCCCGGCACCTCCCGACCGATGACGGCGAGGGCGGTAAGGGCGTCGAAGCTCCGGCTCTGGGGAAGCCAGGCCGACGCGAAGCCCTCGTCGGCCACCTCGCCGAACCGCCCGACCATGTCGTCGAGCGTGCCGTGCTCCACGCTCGGGAAGAAGATGCCGATCCTCACTCGTCGCGCTCCTCGTGTCGTGCCGCGGGCTGCGGCCCGTGCTCGTGTCCCGGCCTGCGGCCCGTGCTCGTGCCCCGGGTGCGACCGTCCTCGTCGGATCCGGGCGGCGCTGAGCCCGCTCAGGTGCGGCCTTCCTTGCAGGCTGCGATTGTAGGGGCAAGCCGCCGCCGGCCGCCGGGGTCCGGACGGCGGCCACCTCTGTCGAGGGAGGGTGACGGTGACGAACGGCATCGACCTGTCGGGCCGGGTGGCGCTAGTGACAGGAGGGGGCGCGGGCATCGGGCGGGGGGTCGCCCTCGCCCTCGGTGCCCACGGATGCGACGTGGTGGTGGCCGAGATCGACCCCGAGCGGGCCGAGGGCACCGCAGCCGCGCTGCGGGCGCTCGGGCGCCGTGCCGTGGCCATCACGACCGACGTGATGGACACCGAGCAGGTCCGGGCCGCGGTCCGCCGGGCCGACGAGGAGCTCGGCCGGATCGACATCCTCGTCAACAACGCAGGTGGCGTGGCTGCCCGGCGGTTCCTCGAGCAGAGCGAGCGAAGCTGGCGGCGCCACATCGACATCAACTTCGTCAGCATGCTCGCCGCCACGTCGGCCGCCGTGCCGCTCATGATCCGAGAAGGGCAGGGCGGCTCGATCGTCAACGTGTCGAGCATCGAGGGCTCGCGCGCCGCGCCGACCTTCGCCGTCTACGCGGCCTGCAAGGCGGCCATGAACAGCTTCACGCGCACGATGGCAGTCGAGCTGGCCGAGCACAGCATCCGCGTCAACTGCATCGCGCCGGACTGGACCCGCACCCCGGGCAACAGCGGCCTTCGCGCCGGGCCGGTCCCCGCCGAGCTCCCGCCGCGCTCCCCCGAGCGCGAAGCGGCCCTCGCCTCCTACATCCCCCTCGGGCGCGAGGGGCTCGTCGAGGAGTGCGGCGAGGTGGTCGCCTTCCTGAGCTCGCCGCTCGCGAGCTACGTCACCGGCGCCATCGTGCCCGTCGACGGCGGCACGTGGGCCTCGAGCGGCTGGGTCCGCGACCGGGCCGGGGGGTGGAGCCTCTTCGGGCCCGAGCACCCCATGTAGGAACGCTGCGGGCGGCAGCGAGAAGCTCGGCGCACCTGGGGAGCCCGAGCACCCCATGGAGGAGCGCTCCGCTCGGGAGATGGCGTGCTCACCGACGGAGCCGGGAAGTCGGGGATCGAGGTCGGCGACCGTCTCGGACGCCCTTCTCGGGGCATGGCGAGCTCCGTCGGTTCGTGGCTGCCGGGGTGCTCGGACCCTTCGATCGGTTAGCCTTGCGGGCAGAACCGATCGAAGGGGGAGCGCATGCTCGCTGCGGTGGGTCTCGACGTCGATGCCCGGAGCTTCGACCTGTCGTTCCGGCGTCCGCCCCTGAGCGAGCGCTCGGGCCAGCCGGTGCTCGTCGGGATGGGCGACCCGGTGGTCGGCCCCCTGGTCGGGTTGTTCTTCGACGCCCCCTCGACGCCGGAGCAGCTGGCCGGGCCGCCCGACCTCACCCCGGCGCACAGCCACCCGTGCGACAACTTCCGGGTGGTCATGAAGGGCGAGCTGTGGGTGGGACGGGAGCGCTACCACCACGGCGAGTTCCGCCTGCAGCGATCTGGACGCCCCTACGGCAGCGACGGCGACGCCCCGCACCCCGAGGGCAACTGGCGCGTGATCTTCTTCGCGGATCGCCGGGGCCACCGGGTGCGGCCCACGAACCCCGAGCTGCGCGCCCGGGCCGCGAGCCCCGAGGCCATGGCGGCCACCCGTGCCCGCTTCGGCGAGCTGCTGCCGGTGATCCTCCCCGACGACGACGACGGCGTGGACGGCTTGGTCACCACGATCGCGAAGCCCTTCAGCAAGCTCGGCCACATCGACGGCTCCTTCGACGAGGCCGCCGGGTGGGAGCCCGTGGGGGCCTCGGTGCGGCTGGCGGCGAGCCTCATGGGCGCGCACGACGCCGGGCCGGTCGTCCTGCTCCAGCGGACCGAGCCGGGGGCCGTCGCCACGCCGGCGTGCACCTTCGGCTCCGACGTCTTCCGCTGCGTGGTGTCGGGGTCCTGCCGGCGGGGCCGCGAGGACGCCGTTATGGGCGACACCAGGTTCCAGGCAGCGGACGTGCCCTGGGACGAGGTCGTGGCGGGGCCCGAGGGGCTCGACGAGGTGATCATCGTCGGCGACCGGCGCGGCGCCACCCCACGGCCGACCGCGGCGGACGGCGCGGGATGGGCAGCGAGGGTCACCGAGCTCGTCGCGGAGCTCCACGACCGCCTGGGCGGGCTCGTTCCCGCCTGAGGTTCCCCGGGCGGGGCCGCCGGGCCCGCTCGGTCTTCACGGCGCCTTGCCGGGCTCACCGGGTCGTCATCACGGCATCACATGAAATGATGCTATGATGCAAAGGTGCGGACGACTGTCACGCTCGATCCCGACGTCGAGCAGCTCATCCGGCGGCGCATGCGCGAGCGTGGCCTGTCCTTCAAGGAGGCGATCAACGACGCCATCCGCAGCGCCGCGTCCGAGTCGGGGCGGCGGGCGCCCTTCCGGACCGAGCCGGCCTCGCTCGGCGAGCCGAGCGTGAACCTCGATCGGGCCCTGCAGGTGGTCGCCGGCCTCGAGGACGACGAGCTGGTCCGCAAGCTGCGCGCCGGGTCGTGAACCCCCGTGGACATCGTCGATGCCAACGTCTTGCTGTACGCGGTCAACACCGACGCGCGCCATCACGCACGCGCGCGGCAATGGCTCGACGGCGCCCTCTCGGGGGAGGACACCGTCGCCTTCTGCTGGATCGTCCTGCTCGCCTTCCTGCGGCTGGTGACCAAGGTCGGGCTGTTCCCCCGTCCCATGACCTCTGCGCAGGCCCTCGACCGGGTCGAGGCGTGGCTGGGCTCGGCTGCCGCCGTCGTGGTGGAGCCGACCGTCGGCCATCCCCGGATCGTGCGCTCGCTCCTCGACGCCGTCGGCACGGGGGGCAACCTGGTCAACGACGCCCACGTGGCCGCCCTGGCCATCGAGCACCGCTGCGGGATCGTGTCCTTCGACAACGACTTCGGACGGTTCCCAGGGGTCCGCTGGCACGCGCCCCCCGGCTGAGCGGACCCGCGCGACCGGCGGGCGGGCTCCTGCAGCCGAGGCTCCCGGCGACCCCTGCCACGGCCGGCGCCTCGCGCCCTGCGGCCGGGGCCTGCTTGCCGCGTGCGACGCCCGCCTGGAAGGATCGCCTCGAGATCGACCGGAGGACGAGGTGGACAACCTTCCCCGCCCGCCCCGCGACCCGGCTGCCCGCCCACCGGCCAGGCGGCCCGGATCGGTGCGGCGGACCAGCACCCTTCTCATGACCTGGCCCGGCGGATGGGGCACCCAGCTGCGGCTCCAGGGCAGGGCACGTGACCTGCTCACGCCAGCCACCGGTCCCCCCGTCGTGCTGGCAGAGGACGAGGTCCACGCCGGCATCGCCCCGGACCGCTCCGTGGAGGAGGTGGCGGCGAACCCCGACCGGCCAGCCCTCGGCGCCCTGGTCGGCGCCCGTGCCGGTGCCGGGTTCCGCGGCCGCCTGGCCGACGTGCTGCCCGAGGAGCGGGCCGCCGGCACGCCCCTGTACCTCCTCCTCGACGACGTGGCCGGCTCGAGCCTCATCGCCGGGTTCGCCTGGTCGCGCTGGTCTCCCGACTGGCCGAGCGGCCAGGGGGAACGGCCCGAGGCCGCGCGGCGCCGGATGCTCGGCATCTGCGCGGGGTTCCGGCCGGGGTCGTCGGTCCTCGACGAAGACGGCACGATCGTGGCGGACCGGCGCCACAACGTGGTGCCCGTGCCGCCGCTGGCCGATCCCGACGATCCCGCCGGGTGGCACCGCCTCGACGACCACCCGCCGGTCGCCATGCGCCGAGCCCGGCGCATCGACGTCTGGGGCGACGGCACCGTGCTCACGGTGGATGCCATGTTCCGCGACAGCTGCTGGGACCCCGACGGCACCGAAGTGGGCGTGCACGAGTACTCGATCGCCGCCACGCTCGACGCGAGCTCGGGCCTGCTGACCTCGCTGACCGCCACCCCGCGGGTCCTGCCCTTCGCCGAGTGCCCGGCGGCGGCGCCGAACGCAGCCTGGCTGGTGGGGGTCCCCGCACGTGCGCTGCGCGCCGAGGTGCTCGAGCGCCTCCGGGGAGTCGACTGCTGCACGCACCTCAACGACGCCCTCCGGTCGCTGGCCGAGGTCCCGGTGCTGGCGTCGGCTCTCGTGGCGTGACGGGTGGCTCTCCTCGACCTGAGCGCCTGCACCGGGCTCGCCCGTGCGCGCAGGCACTCCGGGGTCCGGTGAGCCGGCGGCAGAGGTGGAACGCCGTGCGCCGGCGGCCCGGGGTCAGCGTGCGGTCATGAGCATGGCTCCCGAGAAGGGACCCACCGCGTTGGCCCACACCGCCACCTCGGCCCCGGGCACCTGGCGCTCACCGCACTCGCCGCGCAGCTGGCGGACGGCCTCGATGCAGAAGTTCGCACCGTGGCGCCGGCCGACGTTGCAGGCGCCGCCGTCGGTGTTCACGGGCAGGCTGCCCCCGAGGCGGGTGTGCCCTGCCTCCACGAAGGGCCCGGCCTCCCCGAGCCCGCAGAAGCCGAGCGCCTCGAGCCACTGGAACACGATGATCGTGAACCCGTCGTAGAGCTGCGCGCAGTCGACGTCGGCCGGGGTGAGGTCCGTCCGGCTCCACAGCTCGCGGGCCGCATGGAACGGTGAGCTCTGGTTCATGTCGTCGAGGTTCTCGAAGGTCATGTACTTGACCGACGAGTACGCCGCCGCATCCACGAACACCGGGGCCGGGCGCGCATCTGCGGCGCGCGCGCCGTCGGTGAAGATGACCGCCGACGCGGAGTCGACCGGGTAGTCGCAGTCGAGGATGCGGACCGGCTTGGCGATGTAACGACTGGCGAGGTAGTCCTCCACCGTGATCGGGTCGCGGAAGAGGGCGTCGTCGTTGAGCGAGGCGTGCTGGCGCTGGGCGACGACGTGTGCCCCGAACTGCTCTTCGGTGGTGCCGAACAGGTCCATGTGGCGGCGTGCCGGAAGGGAGGCGATGGAGAACACCGGCGACACCGAGCCGAAGGGCGCCGTGAACTGCGCGTCGCCACTGACGCGCTGTGGCTCGCGCCCGGCAGCCTGCGCCACCTCTTCGCTCGAGCTGAGCCACTGGCGGATGATCCGCAGGGTGAGGACGGTGTGCGCCATGCCGGCGCGGATGGCGGTGACTGCCTGGATGGCCGGTCCGACGTAGGCGGGGCCGGCCGTGCCGTACCAGTTGAGCTCTTTGATGCCGAGCATGTACCCGAAGTCCATCGGGTCGACGGTGTCGAGCCCCGCGGGTGGCGGTCCGGCGACTCCCCAGAGCAGCGACACGCCGTCGATGTCAGCCGGGGTGAGCCCGGCGTCGTCCATGGCGGCCCTCGCCGCCTGGATGGCCAGCTGCCACGATGTCAGCCCCGTCCGCCGGCCAGTCGTGGAGTACCCGACCCCGACGGCAGCCACCCGCTCGTGCAGCTTCACCATCCCCTCCTTCCCGCGCTCCTCGCGGGCGCGATGGTCACGACCTGCGGAACAGGGGCAGCACGAGCCCCTCCGCGACCTCGGTGAACGCCACCTCTACCGGCAGGCCCACCTTCAAGTCCTCCTCGGGGCAGTCCACGATGTTCGTGGTCAGCTTGAGCCCGGGCTCCTCGGCCAGCTCCACCACGGCCAGGACGTAGGGGATCCGGTCGACGAAGTACGGGTGGAAGGCCTGCATCACGACCGTGTAGCTGTAGACGGTCCCCCTGCCCGACACCTGCTCGGGCCCCAGCTCCGTCGACTGGCAGCGGTCGCAGATCGGCCGCGGGTAGTGCACGTAGTGCCCGCACTGCCGGCAGCGGAGGATGAGCAGCCGGTGCTCCTTGCAGCCGTCCCAGAAGAACTGCGTCAGCGGCCCAGGGTCGGGCAGCGGTGGTGCCGAGGCAGCGTCGAGGGGGCTCACGAACCCTTGATGGTACTCGCAGGGCGCCGGAGCGGCCGGGCCGGACGGGCTGTCGTCCGCAGCAGCCTCGTCGGCGACATGGCCCGGCGCACAGCCCGGCGCCTGCTCACATCACGTGAGGCAGGCTCCGCCCGGCGGTGTAGAAGGCGACGGCCACGAGCAGGACGGTGAACGCGGGCACCAGGCGGTGCGGCCTGGCAGCCGCGATCCGGTTCCCCGCCAGGGTGCCGGCCATCGCGATCGCCGTGAAGACGGCCACGAGCGGCCAGTCGACGTGCAGCGGCGTGCCGACCCGGGCACCCAGAGCCGCCGCGCTGTTCACCGCGATGACGAGCAGCGAGGTCCCAACCGCCTCGGGCATCGAGAAGCCGAGGGCGAGGGCGAGGGCCGGCACCACCACGAACCCGCCCCCCACTCCGAAGAACCCCGTCACGAGGCCCACCACCAGCGCGGCCGCCACCACGGTCGCCCTCCTTCGCCATGGATCCTGGCCAGCCAGCCACCGTGGCGGGGAGCCAGCGGGCGAGGCCGGGGGCGAGGCACCAGGGTCACCAAGCGGCTCGCCGGGGGCGGCGTCGGGAACAGCCAACGGCTCGCCGCGGGCGGCGTCGGGAACAGGCGGCGGCGCGCCGGGGGAGCCCGGCCCCACACTGGCGCTGGCCGGCGCCGCTGCCGGCGATCGAGCCGGGGGCGCGGTGCTGACGTGGCGGCGCGCCATGGCGGCAGCCGCCACCAGCATGAGGCCGGAAAAGGCGAGCAGCAGCACCGATGCATTGACGCCTGCGGACAGCCGGCTCCCGGCGAACGAGGCCGCCACGCCAAGGGCGGCGAAGACGGTCCCGCTCGCGAACCGCACGTTGCCGCGTCGGGCATGGGCCACCATGCCGGCGAGCGCCGTGATCCCGACGATGACGAGCGAGGCTGTGGTGGCGCCGTGGGCATTCTGGCCCAGCACGTACACGAGGGCCGGCACGGTCAGGATCGAGCCCCCGCCGCCGAGGGCGCCGAGGCTGGCCCCGATCAAAAGGGCGATCGGCACGACGAGAACGGACATGGCGCGGTGGCGGTCCTGCTAGGCGGAACAGCGGTTGGGGCCCGCCTCGAGCACGGCCACGGCGGCGGCATCGACGGAGTGCCGCCCCGTGTTGGCTGCCAGGATCCTCCGGTAGTTGGGCGGTGGCTCGTTGACGCGTGCCGATGCCCAGCGCACGAAGGCACCCTCGTCGAGCGACAGCGGTTCGAGGCTCGCCACCAGCGAGGCGAGGTCAGCCGCGACCGGTTCGCCGGGCACGACGGCCACCTGGGTGCCGTAGTGCGCGGGCAGCACGAGGGTCGAAGCGTCCAGCCCGGCGAGGAGGCGCTGCAGCGACCGGTGGAGGTCGCGGGCGAACTCCTCGGCCCGCTCGGCGAGGTCCGGCCGGCCGACGCCGTCGACGAACAGCGTGTCGCCGCTCAGCAGCGCCCGGTCACCCACCCGGTACACCACCGATCCCTCGGTGTGGCCCGGGGTGTGCAGCACGCCGACCGTCAGCTCAGCCCCACCGGGCAGGGTGAGGTCGTCGCCGTCGACCAGGGGCGTGTAGTCGAAGCGGTACGGCTCGAACGGGCTGAGGTGCAGCGTGGCCCCCGTCCGAGCCGCCAGCTCGCGGGCCTTCGACACGTGGTCGGCGTGGAGGTGCGTGTCGAGCACCCGGGTGATCCGCCACCCGCGGTCGGCCGCGAGCTGCTCGTAGCGCGCCGTGTCGACGGAGGGGTCCACCACGAACGCCTCTTCGCCCGCGCCGACGAGGTAGGACAGGCAGCCCTTGCCCCGGCGGCGGACCTGCACGATCGTGGCCCCGGGCACGGCAACCTCTGCCACGTCGTAGGCGGCTCCCCACGCCGCCATGCCGCCACGGAGGTTGGCGACCTCGAGGCCGCATCCGGCGAGGAGCTCGGCTGCCGCGGCCGACCGCCGTCCCGAGGCGCAGGCGGTCACGATCAGGCGGTCCCTCGGGAGCTCCCCTACCGCGGCGCCGAGGGTGCCGAGGGGGATGTTGCGCGACCCGGGGATCGCCCAGGCTTCCGCCTCGTCGGGCTCCCGGACGTCGACGACCAGGACATCCCCCGCGGACCCGAGATGATCGAGGAGCTCCTGTGCGCTCAGTTCTTCGTAGGCCACCGCGTCCTCCCACAGGTCGTGCCGCGCCCCCGCGGCAGCAACGACAACACTATACCCCCATGGGTATATGCCCGGAACCGGGGGTGGGGCCGGGCGGGCCGGGAGAACACGTACCTGCCTCCGATTGGGCTGCACGATGAATACCCCAACTGGGTACAGGGGGTGGACGTTGAGGTGCTCGCCGGGCGCCCGCGGGCACAGATGGCAGGGCGCACGACCGACACGGCTGCGCCGCGGCCAGCGCTACGCCCAGCCCGGGGCCCTGCCGGCCGCGGCGCTCGAAGAGCTCATCACCCGCGTGAAGGACCTCGACATGGACCAGGTCCGCCGGCAACTTGCAGAGGCCCAGGCGGCCGAGACCTCGGCAGCGAGCACGGCCGGCGCCTGAGCCGCCCTGGGCGGGAACGGGCGGTGACGGGGCGGCCGCGCGCCCGGGGCCGGCGGCTACGTCGGCCCGCCCGAGCCCCGAGAAGGCCCCGCCAGCGAGCAGAACGCGAGGTAGCGCTCAGCGGCCGCCGCCTGCCAGGACGGGTCGGGTTCGAGGACGCGATCGGTCGCCGCCCAGCGAGCCGCATCCCCGAGCTCGCGCTCGAGCCCGGCGCCCATCCGCGCGAGCCACGCCGCCCCGAGGGCCGCGCCCTCGGGCACGGCCGGCACGTGGACCGGCAGCCCGGTGCAGTCGGCGATCGCCTGCATCCATCCGGGCACCCTCGTCCCCCCGCCCGCGGCGACGACCCGGTGCACCGGCGCCCCGACGGTGTCGACCACGTGACGCACGACGAACCCCGCCGCCTCGAAGCCTGCCCGCCGCAGCGCGGCCGGCCCGTGGGTCAGGTCGAGCCCGTGGAGCGATGCCCGCAGGCTCGGGTCGTGGTGCAGGGCGCGCTCGCCGCGGATGTAGGGGACCCACACCGGCACGTTGCCGGGATCAGGGGGCGGCGCGTCGGCGTCGCGGCCCAGCACGCGAGCCAACCACCCGAGGAAGAGGCCGCCGGCGTTGCTCGGTCCTCCCACCTGCCACAGCTGCCCGGCCAGGCTCGGGGTCGTCCACAACCCCGGGGCCGCGCGGGGCTCGGTCGTGGTCACCCACACGATGAGCGTGGTGCCGCAGTGGACGAGCACGTCGCCGGGCCTGCCTGCCCCGGCGACGATCCCCTCGCACAGGGCGTCGACGCCTCCGGCGGCCACGAGGGCCCCCGTGTCGCGATCCCGCCCGATCGCCGTGCCCATGCCGGCCACCTTCGGCAGCTGCTCTGCGCCGACTCCGCACGACGCGCACAGCGCCGCATCCCAGCCGGCGCCGTCGAAGAGGGGCGCCGAGCTCGCAGCCGTGGCGAAGTCGATCACCGCCTCGCGTGCCAGCGCGAAGGTCGCCACGGCGGGGGCGGGCCAGTACCCCGCCGCTTGCGGCGCGGCCGCCGCCGACCAGTGGACGAACCCGACGATCTCGCCGTCGTCGGCGCCGGTCCACCGCCCAGCCTGCCGGCCGCTGCCGCGCGCGTCGCCGTAGAGGAGCCCTGGGGTCAGCGGGCGCCCGTGCGCATCGACGGCGGTCATCGAGGGCACCAGGCTCGAGATCGCCACGGCGCGCGGGCCGAAGCCGGCCAGGCGGGTGAGGGCGCGGCGCGGGCCGAGCCGCCATGCCTGGTTCGCATCATGCTCGAGGCGGTCAGGGGCAGGGACGATCAGGCGATGCGGCAGCCGCACCCGGCCGAGCACGCGGCCATGACCGTCGGCCGCCACGGCCTTGACCGACGTCGTGCCGATGTCGATCCCGATCGTGACGTCGCCCACGGACATCTCCCTCTGGCTACGACGAGGGCGCCATCGTAGGGCATACTGCGTGCCGTGGCCCCGCCCCGTCGCGTCCGTGCCCTGGTCACGGCGCCGCTGCGGGGCGCCGGGTTCGAGAAGCTGCGCACGATCGCCGACGTCGTCTACGAGCCGTGGATCGACCAGGCGCCGCTGCGCATCCTGGGCCCCGACGCGCTCGCGGCGCGAGCCCGCGAGGCGGGGGCCGACGTGCTGGTGGTCGAGGCCGACACCGTGGGTGGCCCGGTCCTCGAGCTCCCCCTGCTCGCGGTCGCCTCGACCCGGGGGGATCCCACCAATGTCGACGTGGCGGGCTGCACCGCGGCGGGCATCCCGGTCGTCAACGCGCCGGGGCGCAACGCGGACGCCGTGGCCGAGCTGGCAGTCGCGCTCCTCTTCGCGGTCGCCCGCCGCGTGCTCGAGGCGGACCGCGCCGTGCGCGCCGGTACCGCCTACGCGGACGGGGCCATCCCCTACCAACGCTTCCGGGCCTGGGAGCTCGCGGGCCGCACGGCCGGACTGGTCGGCCTCGGGGCCGTGGGCCGCGCCCTGCGGTGGCGGCTCGAGGGGCTCGGGCTCCGGGTCGTGGCCCACGACCCCTACAACGAGGAGGCCACCCACGGGCTCGACGAGCTGCTCGCCGAGTCCGACGTCGTGTCGATGCACGCGCCGGTCACGGCCGACACGGTCGGGATGATCGGCGCCGCACAGTTCGCGGCCATGCGCCCCGGGACGATCTACCTCAACACTGCCCGGGCCCAGCTGCACGACACCGACGCCCTGGTCGATGCCCTGCGCGCCGGGTCGCTCGCCGGGGCCGGGCTGGACCACGTGGTCGGCGAGGTCCTGGCTCCCGACCACCCCCTCGCCGCCTTGGACAACGTGGTGCTCACCCCCCACATCGGGGGCGCGACCTGGGACACCGAGGCGCGCCAGGCGGCGATGGTCGCCGACGACCTCGAGCGGCTCCTCGCCGGGGACCGGCCGCGCCACGTGGTGAACCCAGAGGTGCTCGGGTGAGGTACGTGGACGACGCCCGCCTGGCCGTGCTGGCGGCGGCGAGGGACATGGCGCACCGCGGCCTCACCGAGGGCACCGCCGGCAACGTCTCGGCCCGCCAACACGACGGCACCGTCGTCGTGACCCCCTCGTCGGTGGACTACGACCAGATGGAAGTCGACGACCTCGTGGTGGTCGACGCGGGGGGCAACGTGCTCGAGGCCAAGGACGGCCGCTCGCCCACCTCTGAGCTGTCCTTGCACCTCGCCTGCCTGCGCGCCTTCGACGACGTCGGCTCGGTCGTGCACTCCCACCCGGTGCACGCCACGATGTTCGCGGTGGCCAGGCGGCCGATCCCGTGCTGCATCGACGAGTTCGCCGTGTACGTGGGCGGCGAGGTGCGCGTCACGCCCTACGCGAAGAGCGGCACGCCCCAGGTCGGCGAGCACGCGGTGGCGGCCCTCGAGGGGCGTGCGGCGGCACTGATCGCCAACCACGGCATGGTCGCCGTCGGCTCGCGACCCGAGACCGCCCTGAAGGTCACCGCGCTGGTCGAACGGGCCGCGCAGAT
This sequence comes from Acidimicrobiales bacterium, assembly GCA_035293965.1. GTDB lineage: Bacteria > Actinomycetota > Acidimicrobiia > Acidimicrobiales > RAAP-2 > DATGLW01. The sequence goes on along the minus strand of DATGLW010000061.1, from coordinate 180 downwards.
CGTCCTCGGCGCCGAGCGCCTCGGGGCGGCCCACGCGCTGCCCGACGACGTGAACCAGGAGTTCGCGCGCATCTACACCCAGTTCGTGCGCGGCACCGTCCTCTAGCGACCGCGCCATGGCGCCGGGCGGCGATCGCGGGACTGCGCGCCCGCCTGCGTGACCTGCTACCCGACTTTGCC
>DATGLW010000060.1:0-24992 GCA_035293965.1 Acidimicrobiales bacterium | reverse complement strand
CACCTGTCCTTCGAGGACGCGGTGCGCGGCGTGACGGCATCGGTCAACGTGCCCCAAGACGTGCGCTGCCGGACCTGCCAGGGCACGGGGGCGGCGCCGGGCACCAAAGCGCGCGTCTGCGAGCGCTGCAACGGGCGGGGGACCCTCGACGACAACCAGGGGCTGTTCTCGCTGAGCACGGTCTGCCCGCGCTGCAACGGGCGCGGGACCGTGGTCGACAATCCCTGCCCGACCTGTCACGGCACGGGCACCGAGCGCCAGGTCCGCAAGGTCAAGGTCAGGATCCCCCCCGGGGTCGAGGACGGCCAGCGCATCCGGGTGAAGGGCCGCGGCGAGCCGGGCGAGGGCATGGCCCCCCCGGGTGACCTGTACGTGGTGGTGCAGGTGGCGCCCCACCCGGTCTTCGGCCGGCGCGGTCGGAACCTGACCCTGACCGTGCCCGTCACCTTCCCGGAGGCTGCCCTCGGCACCACCGTGACCGTCCCGACGCTGGACGGCCCGGTGACCCTGCGGGTGCCCGCCGGCACCGCGCCGGGCACGACGCTGCGGGTGCGGGGCAGGGGCGTGCCCGGCGGCTTGCGAGACGGGTCGAAGCCGGGCGACCTCCTGGTGCGGATCGAGGTGCTCGTGCCGACCTCGTTGACAGATGAGCAGCGCGCCGCCGTGGAGTCGCTGGCCAAGGTCACCGACGCCGCGCCGCGCCAGTACCTGGGAGCGTGAACCGATGAGAGTGATGGGCACACCGAGGGACGCGATCGACCCACTGGCCGGGCCGGGGCGAACCGGCGACCGGCAGCGGCGACATGCGACATCGCCCCACGAGGGCGCCGCGGCGGACAACCCGCTGGCGCCGGGCGCCCAGGGCACCGACAGGGCGACCCGGGCCGTGTACGTGATCTCCGTGGCGGCCGAGCTGGCTGGCGTGCACCCCCAGACCCTGCGGGTCTACGAGCGAAAGGGTCTCCTCGACCCCTCGCGGACCCGGGGCGGCAGCCGCCGGTTCTCGGACCAGGACCTCGCACGGCTGCGCCGCATCCAGCAGCTCACCACGGCCGGCCTCAATCTCGAGGGGGTGCGCCGGGTGCTCGAGCTCGAGGCCGAGGTGGCGTCGTTGCGCGCGGAGCTGGAGCGGGTCCGGGCCGAAGCCCGGGAGTCGCTCGAGCGGACGCACCGGCACTACCGGCGCGACCTCGTGCCCGTGAGCCAGGCCCCCGTCCCTTTCGTCCGTCTGGACCAGGCTCGCTCGGGTAGGTGAGACCGGTGCCGATCGACCCCGAACGCTGGACCGTCAAGACCCGCGAGGCCTTCGCAGAGGCCACCCGCCAGGCGGCGGCCGCCGGTCACGCCGAGGTGACCCCGGCCCACCTGCTCGCAGCGCTGCTGGCGCAGTCCGAGGGCATCGCCCGTCCCCTGCTCGCCCGTGTGGGCGTCGAGGTGACCGACCTGGCCCGCCGGCTGGGCCAGGAGCTGTCGCGCCAGGCGCGCGCGGTGGGCGGCACCGAGCCGACGCTCTCGCGCGAGGCCCGTGAGGCGCTCGAGGCGGCAGATGGCATCCGTGCCGACATGGGCGACGACTACCTGTCCGTCGAGCACCTGCTCCTGGCCATGGCCGGGCGCGTCGGCGTCGGGCGCGACCAGCTGCTCCAGGCGCTGCGCGACGTCCGGGGAAGCCACCGGGTGACCTCGCCCACCCCCGAGGAGACCTTCCAGGCTCTCGAGCGCTACGGGCGCGACCTCACCGAGCTGGCGCGGCAGGGCAAGCTCGACCCGGTCATCGGCCGCGACGAGGAGATCCGCCGGGTGGTCCAGGTGCTGTCGCGGCGGACCAAGAACAACCCCGTGCTCATCGGCGAGCCCGGCGTCGGCAAGACCGCCATCGTCGAGGGGCTCGCGAACCGCATCGTCGAGGGCGACGTGCCCGAGGGCCTCCGCGGCAAGCGGGTGGTGGCGCTCGACCTCGGCTCGATGGTCGCGGGGGCCAAGTACCGCGGCGAGTTCGAGGAGCGCCTCAAGGCCGTGCTGAAGGAGATCACCGACGCCAAGGGCGAGGTCATCTCCTTCGTCGACGAGCTGCACACGATCGTGGGCGCCGGGGCAGCCGAGGGCGCCATGGACGCCGGGAACATGATCAAGCCGCTCCTCGCCCGCGGCGAGCTCCGCCTCATCGGGGCCACCACCCTCGACGAGTACCGCAAGTACGTGGAGAAGGACGCGGCCCTCGAGCGGCGCTTCCAGCCCGTCTACGTCGGCCAGCCGACCGTGGAGGACACGATCGCCATCCTGCGCGGTCTGAAGGAGCGCTACGAGGTCCACCACGGGGTCCGCATCCAGGATGCGGCCCTGGTGGCGGCGGCCGTGCTGTCGGACCGGTACGTGACCGGCCGGTTCCTGCCGGACAAGGCGATCGACCTCGTCGACGAGGCGGCCAGCCGGCTGCGGATCGAGATCGACTCCATGCCGACCGAGATCGACGTGGTCATGCGGCGCATGCGCCAGCTCGAGATCGAGCGGGTCGCCCTCCAGAAGGAGACCGACGAGGCGTCGGCCGAGCGTCTCGGCCGCCTCGAGCAGGAGCTCGCCGAGCTGCGCGAGCGAGCGGACGCCATGACCGCGCACTGGCAGGCCGAGAAGGCTGCGATCGCCACGATCCGGTCTCTCAAGGACCAGCTGCAGGAGCGGAGGAGCGAGTCCGACCGCCTCGAGCGCGACGGCGATCTCGCGGCGGCCTCCGCGATCCGCTACGGCGAGCTGCCCGACCTCACCCGCCGCATCGACCAGGCGACCGACGAGCTGGCCAAGCTCCAGAGCGAGCAACGGTTCTTGAAGGAAGAGGTGGACGCCGAGGACGTGGCCGAGGTGGTGAGCCGCTGGACCGGCGTGCCCGTCACCCGCCTCCTCGAGGGCGAGATGGCCAAGCTCGTCCGCATGGAGGACTCCCTCCACGCCCGCGTCGTCGGCCAGGACGAGGCCGTGGCCGCCGTGGCCAACGCCGTACGGCGCAGCCGGGCTGGGCTGTCCGATCCTCACCGCCCCATCGGGTCGTTCCTCTTCCTCGGCCCGACCGGGGTGGGCAAGACCGAGCTGGCCCGGGCGCTGGCCGAGTTCCTCTTCGACGACGAGCGGGCGATGGTCCGGCTCGACATGAGCGAGTACATGGAGAAGCACACGGTGTCGCGCCTGGTCGGTGCGCCTCCGGGCTACGTCGGCTACGAGGAGGGCGGGCAGCTCACCGAGGCGGTGCGGCGCCGGCCCTACGCCGTGGTGCTGCTCGACGAGATCGAGAAGGCACACCCCGACGTGTTCAACGTCCTGCTCCAGGTGCTCGAGGACGGGCGCCTGACCGACGGGCAGGGGCGGACGGTCGACTTCACCAACACCGTGCTCATCATGACCTCGAACCTGCCGGGAGACCCCAACGCCTACTTCAAGCCGGAGTTCGTCAACCGGATCGACGAGATCGTCCGGTTCCGCCCGCTCACCGAGGACGACCTGGCGGTGATCGTCGGCTTGCAGCTGGGTCGGCTCCGCACCCGGATGGCCGAGCGCCGCCTGTCGCTCTCGGTGACCCCGGCCGCCGAGGCGTGGCTCGCCCACGCGGGCTACGACCCCGCGTTCGGGGCCCGCCCCCTGCGCCGGGTGATCCAGCGCCAGGTCGAGGACCCGCTCGCCCTGGCGCTGCTCGAGGGTCGCTACCCCGAGGGCTCGACGGTGACCGTCGACGTGGTGGACGGCGCCATCGTCCTCCGCTGACCCTGGCCCTCGGCCACCCCGGCCCTCCGGCGGCCCCAGCCCTGCGGCCTCCCGGACGCTCGAGGCGGAGCCACCCCGGCCCTCCGGCGGCCCCCGCCCTGCGGCCCCCGGACGCTCGAGGCGGGGCGGCTAGAGTGTGGCGGGATCTGCAGCGCAGACGGAGGAGCTCGTGCCTGCAACCGTGGTCGTCGGGACCCAGTGGGGGGACGAGGGAAAGGGCAAGCTCACCGATCTGCTCGCCGGCGAGATGGACATGGTGGTCCGCTACCAGGGGGGCCACAACGCCGGGCACACCATCGTCGTCGACGGGAGGTCCTTCGCGCTCCAGCTCGTGCCGAGTGGCGTGCTGTACCCGCACATCACCCCGGTGATCGGCAACGGCGTGGTGGTGGACCCAGCCGTGCTGCTGGGGGAGGTCGACGAGCTGCAGGCGGCCGGCGTCGACACCGGCCGCCTCGTGGTGAGCGGGAACGCGCACCTCGTGATGCCCTACCACCAGGAGCTGGACCGCGTGACCGAGCGGTACCTGGGGCGCAACGCGCTCGGCACCACGCGCCGCGGGATCGGCCCGGCGTACGCCGACAAGGCGACCCGCGTGGGGTTGCGGGTGCAGGACCTGCTCGACCCGAAGATCTTCCGCCAGAAGCTCGACGTCGCCCTCAAGGAGAAGAACGCCCTCCTCGCCCGGGTCTACAACCGCCTTCCCCTGTCGGCCGACGACATCGCGGAGCGCTACCTCGGGGAGTACGCGCCCAGGCTCGCTCCGATGGTGGGCGACGCGGTCGGCGTCATCCACGACGCACTCGATGCAGGCCGCGGGGTGCTGCTGGAGGGCGCGCAGGCCACCTTCCTCGACCTCGACCATGGCACGTACCCCTTCGTCACTTCCTCCAACCCGGTGGCCGGCGGCGCCTGCACGGGCACCGGCCTCGGGCCGCGCGACATCGACCGGGTGATCGGCATCGCCAAGGCCTACGTCACCCGCGTGGGCGCCGGGCCGTTCCCGACCGAGCTCCACGACGACCTGGCCGACATCCTCGTGGAGCGCGGCCAGGAGTTCGGCACCAACACGGGGCGCCGCCGCCGGTGCGGCTGGTTCGACGCCGTCATGCTCCGCCAGGCGGTCCGGCTCAACTCACTGAACGAGGTGGCGCTCACCAAGCTCGACGTGCTCGACACCTTCGAGGCCGTCAAGGTGTGCGTGGCCTACGAGGCCGACGGCAAGCGCTACTCCCACCCGCCGTACCACCAGTCGACGATGCACCAGGTGGTGCCCGTCTACGAGGAGCTCGACGGCTGGCGCACCGACCTGACGGGGGTGACCTCCCTCGACCAGGTGCCGGCGGCTGCCCGCCGGTACGTCGATTTCCTCGCCGACCAGATCGGGGTGCCGGTCCGGCTCGTCGGGGTGGGCCCCGGTCGCGAGCAGTTCGTCTCCTTCGCCGTGGCGTGAGCGGCCGATGAGGGTCTGCGTCGTAGGCGCCGGCGGGCGCGAGCACGCGCTCGCCCGGGTGCTGGCGCGAAGCGCCGAGGTGGTCGTGACCCCAGGCAATCCGGGGATGGCTGCCGGCAGCCCTGGTGCCCGGCCGATCACCACCACCGCGGCGCCGCCCGAGGAGGTGGCAGCCGATCTCTACGTCGTCGGTCCCGAGGTGCCGCTGGTCGGCGGCCTGGCCGACCGCCTGCGGGCCGCCGGGCGCAAGGTGGTGGGGCCGGGGGCCGACGGTGCCCGCCTGGAGGGGTCGAAAGCCTTCATGAAGGACCTCCTCACGCGCGCAAGGGTCCCCACGGCACGCTTCGGCGCCTTCGACCGGGTCGACGAGGCGCGCCGCTTCCTGCGCACCCTCCCCGGTCCCTGGGTGGTCAAGACCGACGGCCTCGCGGCGGGCAAGGGGGTGCTCGTGGCGACCTCCCTCGCCGAGGCCGAGGCCGACGTCGAGGCGAAGCTTTCGGGCAGCGCGTTCGGCGACGCCGGCCGCAGGGTGGTCGTGGAGGAGGGTCTGACCGGCCGGGAGTGCTCGCTGCTCGCGCTGTGCGACGGCCGGCGCGCTGTGCCGCTCGTGCCGGCGCGGGACTTCAAGCGCCTCGCCGACGGCGACGAGGGACCCAACACCGGCGGCATGGGCGCCTACTCGCCGCTGCCCGACGTCGACCGCGCTGTCGTCGAGCAGATCATGGACGAGTCGGTCGAACCGCTGGTGGCAGCCCTGCGGGCCCGCGGCATCGACTACCGCGGCGTCCTCTACGCCGGGCTCATGCTGACCGACGAGGGTCCCAAGGTGCTCGAGTTCAACGTGCGCCTCGGGGACCCCGAGGCCCAGGTCGTCCTGCCCCGGCTGGCGGACGACCTGGCCGAGCTCCTTATGACGGTGGCCGAGGGCCGCCTGGGGGACCCCCCGCGTGCGACCCCGGAGGCTGCGGTGTGCGTCGTGATGGCGGCCGAGGGCTACCCGGGCCCGGTGCGGACCGGCGACCCCATCGACGGGCTCGGGCCCGACGGGCAGCTGCGCGACCCGCTGCCGGGGGTGACCGTCTTCCACGCCGGCACCTCAGGGGGCCCGCCCGGCCCCTTCACCACTGCCGGTGGCCGGGTGCTCGGGGTCACGGCCGTGGCCGCCGATGTGGCGGACGCCCGGCGCCTCGCCTACCGGGCGGCGGCAGGGATTGCGTGGCCCGGGTGCCAGTACCGCGACGACATCGCGGCCGCCGCCCAGACCGACGCCGCGACCGGCGCGCCCGCCGCGGCCGCAGCCCAGGGCGCTGCCGACGTTGGGGGAGGGGTGCGGTGATCCCCCGGTACGCGCCAGCCGACATGGCGGCGCTGTTCGGTGACCGGGCCCGCATGGCCCGCTGGCTCGAGGTCGAGCTGCTGGCGACCGAGGCCCTCGAAGCGGAGGGCACGGTGCCGGCCGGCGTGGCTGCCGCCTGCCGGGCCCGGGCGCCCGAGGTGGACGACGCCTTCGTGGCCGAGGTGGAAGAGCGCGAGAAGGTGACCGACCACGACGTGGCCGCCTTCGTCGACGTCGTCCAGGCCCGGATTGGCCCCCCGGAGGGATCCTGGATCCACTACGGCCTGACATCCTCGGACGTGGTGGACACCGCCCTGTGCGCCACCCTCGTCGACGCGGCGGACCTGCTGGTGGCGGCGGCCGACGACCTCGTGGCGGCGCTGCGCCGCCGGGCGGAGGAGCTGGCCGAGGTGCCCGTGACCGGGCGCACCCACGGCATGCACGCCGAGCCGACCACCTTCGGCGCCAAGTTCGCCCTGTGGGCCCTGCAGGCGGACCGCGACCGCCAGCGCCTGCGCGCGGCACGGTCTCGGATCGCCGTGGGCAAGCTGTCGGGGGCCGTGGGCACCTATTCGAACGTGACGCCCGGCGTCGAGGCCCGGGTGTGCCGCGCGCTCGGACTGGAGCCCGTTCCCGCCTCCCAGGTGATCTCGCGCGACCGCCACGCCGAGTACCTCTGGGCGTGCGCGTCGGCCGGGGCCACCGTGGAGCTCATCGCCACCGAGGTGCGCCACCTGGCCCGCAGCGAGGTCGGCGAAGCCGAGGAGCCGTTCAGGGCAGGCCAGAAGGGGAGCTCGGCCATGCCCCACAAGCGCAACCCCGTCCTCTCCGAGCGGCTCTGCGGCCTGGCCCGCCTGCTGCGCGGGTACCTCGCCGCCGGCCTGGAGGACGTCGCCCTGTGGCACGAGCGCGACATCTCCCACAGCTCGGTGGAGCGGGTCGCGCTGCCCGACGCGTCCATGCTCGCCTGCTACGTGCTGCGCAAGGCAGCCGGCCTCGTCGCCGGCCTGGTGGTCCACCCCGAGCGGGCCCTCGCCAACCTGACCCTCGGCTCGGGAGGCCTCGTGTTCAGCCAGTCGGTGCTGCTCGCCCTGGTCGCCGGGGGGCTCACCCGCGACGAGGCGTACCGGATCGTCCAGCGCGACGCGCGCGAAGCCGCCGCGTCCGGGCGCCACCTGCGCGAGGTCCTGCGCGAGGATCCCGAGGTCCGCCTCGGCGACGAGGCGCTCGACGCGGCCTTCGACCTGGGCCGGGCCCTGCGGCACGCCGGCCGTTTCATCGACGCGCTCGACGCCCTCGACCGCCCCCGCGAGGCGACCGGTGGCGCCTGAGGCCACGGGCGCGCCGCAGGCAACGCCCGGCGGCGCGCGACCTGACGGGGCCCACGGCGGCCTCCGGTTGGTGTGCTCGGGCAAGGTGCGCGAGCTCTACGACGCCGGCGACGGGCTGCTCCTCATGGTGGCTTCCGACCGGGTGTCCGCCTTCGACGTGGTGATGGCCGAGCCGATTCCCGACAAGGGCCGGGTGCTCACGGCGATGACGTCCTTCTGGTTCGGCGAGCTCGGCGACGTGGCACCCGGCAGCCTGGTGAGCGCCGACCCGGCGGTGATCGCCCGGCTGGTTCCGGCGAGCGACGCGCTCGGCGACGTCGCGGGCCGCGCGATGCTCGTGCGCCGGGCGGAGATGCTGCCCCTCGAGTGCATTGTGCGCGGCTATCTCGCCGGCCAGGCCTACGCCGAGTACGCGGCCCGCGGCACCGTGCACGGCACGCCCCTGCCCTCCGGGCTGCGGCTGGCCGACCGGCTCCCCGAGCCGATGTTCACGCCCTCGACCAAGGCAGCGACCGGCCACGACGAGAACATCGACTTCGGCCGGGCCGTCGAGCTCGTGGGCGCCCCGGCCGCCGAGACGGCCCGCGACCTGTGCCTGGCCGTCTACCGGCAGGCGGCAGCGCGGGTGGAGGAAGCCGGGTTCGTGCTGGCTGACACCAAGTTCGAGCTCGGGTGGGTCGACGGGCGCCTCACGCTGTGCGACGAGGTCGTCACTCCCGACTCGTCGCGGCTCTGGCTCGCCGGCGACGTGGTGCCCGGTCGCCCGCCGCCGTCCTTCGACAAGCAGCCGCTGCGAGACTGGCTCGACTCCCAGCCCTGGGACAAGCGCCCGCCGCCCCCGCCGCTGCCCCGCGAGGTGGTCGAGGCCACGTCGCAGCGCTACGTCGCCGCCTACGAGCGGGTGACCGGGAACCGGCTGGACGACTGGTACGGTGCCCGACGGTGAGGTTCACGGCGCGCGTCGAGGTCCAGCTGCGCCCGGGCATCGCCGATCCCGAAGGAGCCACGATCGAGCGGGCGCTCCCGGCCCTCGGGTTCGAGGGGGTGACCCACGTGCGTGCGGGCAAGTCGTTCCGCTTCGAGCTCGACGCGCCCGACGAGCAGTCGGCCCGGCAGCGGGCCGAGCAGCTGGCCGACCGGCTGCTCGCCAACCCGGTGATGGAGGAGGCCTCGCTCGATCTCGTCGAGATCGGCCCCGAGCCGGCTGCGGCGCCGGGGCGGGTCGCCGGTGCAAGGAGCCGGCTCTGATGGCGCCGCGTGTGGGTGTGGTCGTCTTCCCCGGCACCAACTGCGAGCACGACGTGGTCGAGGCGCTCGGCGCGCTCGGCGGGCGGGCCGAGCTCGTGTGGCACCGCCGGACCGACCTCGCCGGCCTCGACGCGGTGGTCCTGCCGGGCGGGTTCGCCCACGGCGACTACCTGCGCCCCGGGGCCCTTGCCCGCTTCTCGCCCGTGATGGGTGCCGTGTCGCGCTTCGCGGCCGCCGGCGGCCCCGTGGTCGGCATCTGCAACGGCTTTCAGGTGCTGACCGAGGCGGGCCTCCTCCCCGGTGCCCTGCAGCGCAACCGCCAGCTCCGGTTCGTGTGCACGACGGTGCCCGTCGAGGTGTGCACGACCCGTTCGGTGCTCACCGAAGGGGCCGAGGCGGGGAGCAGGCTGCGCCTGCCGGTCAACCACTTCACGGGCAGCTACGTCTGCGGCCCCGACACGCTGGCAGTCCTGCGGGCAGAGGACCGCGTCGTGCTGCGCTACCTCGACAACCCCAACGGCTCGTTCGACGACATCGCCGGCATCTGCAACGAAGCGGGCAACGTGGTGGGTCTCATGCCGCACCCCGAGCGCGCCTGCTCCGAGCTGCTCGGCTCGTGCGACGGTGCCGTGCTGCTGCGCTCGATGCTCGGGGCCGCGGCACGTGTAGCCGCCCGCGTGCCCGGCGGCGGATGGCCGCGGCCCTCCCTCAGCCCCGGGTGCGGGGGATCCCAGCCCGCTGGAGCACGGCGGCACTGACGCCGGCCGAGCGCCAGGTTCCGTAGGTGATGCCCTTGCGCTCGCCGTAGGACTTGGCGACCTTGACGAACTGACGCTCGAGATCGGTGAGGTCGCGCACGTCCCCCATGCGCGAGCGTTCCTCGGCCAGGTCCTTCTGTTCCTGCAAGAGATGCAGGCGCGTGAGCGGGTCGGCCGACGCCAGCCGGGCCTCGATTGCGGCGAGCTTGCGGTCGATCGATGCGGCGGTGCGCTTGCGGCCACGCTTGGGCCGCGACGACTCGAGCGCCTCGAGATAGCGGCGCACGGCGAGACCCTCCTCACGCCCCTTGGCCAGCGCTGCCTTGTGCTCGGCCGTCATCGAGCGTCGCGTCGTACGGGTTCTCTCCTTGGGCATCATCACCATCTTTCCGTCCGTGCCTGGTGGCGTTCTTTCTCCGAAGTTCGATGCATATCCGAGGTGGTCGATTCCGACAATACCGCGGAACCTCCGACATCGTGAACGTGCAATGGGCGCGAGCTCGGATTGTGGGACGACCGTCGTGTGCGAAATACCCATTTTACTCTTCGGGGCGCTCGCCATTGTGCAAACCGCAGGACCGTCGGCGGGTAGGTTGTCGGGCGTGCCGTCCGAGGAGCGCGAACCCGAGCCGCTCCACCGCTCCCTGGGGCTCACCGACGACGAGCTGGATCGCATCGTCGAGCTGCTCGGCCGGGCGCCGAACCGTCTCGAGCTGGCCATGTACGCGGTGATGTGGAGCGAGCACTGCTCCTACAAGTCGTCTCGGCTCCACCTTCGTCGTCTGCCCACCGAGGGCCCCCGGGTCCTGGTCGGGCCGGGGGAGAACGCGGGCGTGGTCGACGCCGGCGATGGCATCGCGGTGGCCATCCGGATCGAGAGCCACAACCACCCCTCGGCCATCGAGCCGCACCAGGGCGCGGCCACCGGGGTCGGGGGGATCCTGCGCGACGTGTTCACCATGGGCGCCCGGCCGCTCGCCCTCATGGACCCGCTGTTCTTCGGACCGCTCGACGACGCCCGCCAGCGATGGCTGGTCGAGGGGGTGGTGTCGGGGATCTCGAGCTACGGCAACTCGGTCGGGGTCCCAACCGTCGGTGGCGAGCTCACGTTCGACCCCTGCTTCGCCCAGAACCCCCTCGTCAACGTGCTGTGCCTGGGCGCGCTGCCGGCCGAGCGCCTCGTGCTCGGCCGAGCGTCGGGCCCGGGGAACCTGGTCGTCCTCCTCGGCGCCACCACGGGGCGCGACGGCATCGGCGGGGTGAGCGTGCTGGCCTCCGCGGGGTTCGACGGCGCGCCGGGCGGCGCACCCGACGACGACGCCAAGCGCCCCAGCGTGCAGGTGGGCGACCCCTTCGAGGAGAAGCGCCTGATCGAGGCATGCCTGTCGCTCCTCGACGCCGGCTTGGTCGTGGGGATCCAGGACCTGGGTGGCGCCGGCCTCGCCTGCGCCGCGAGCGAGACGGCCACCCGCGGGGGGGTCGGCATGGACCTCGACGTGACCGCGGTCCCCCGGCGCGAACCGGACATGGCGCCCTGGGAGGTCATGACGAGCGAGAGCCAGGAGCGGATGCTGGCCGTGGTCGCCCCGGAGGACTGGCCGGCGGTCGCCGAGGTGTGCGATCGCTGGGAGGTCCGGGCGACCGTCGTCGGCCGGGTCACCGAACCCGAGCCGCCCGGCACGGCCGCCGGTGGAACGCCGCCCGCGGGGCCCGGCGGCTCTGGCGCGGACCGTGGCGGGCCGGTCGGGCGCCTCCGGGTGCGCGACGGCATCGACGGGCCGGTCCTGGCCGACGTGCCGGCGGCGTCGCTCACCGAGGGCGCCCCCCTCTACGACCGCCCCATGGCGCCACCCCCCGATCTCGAGCGCCGCACCGCCGAGGATCCCGGTGCGCTCGAGGCGCCCGGCGACTGCGGTGCCGACCTGCTCTCGCTGCTGGTTGACCCTGCCTGGGTCTGGCGCCAGTACGACCATCAGCTGTTCCTCAACACCGTGGTGGGTCCCGGGGGGGACGCCGCACTCCTCCGTCTGGCCGGGCCCGGGCTCCCCCCGAGCGATGCCGGGGTGGCGGTCGTCACCGACTCGAGCCCCCGGTGGTGCGCCCTGGACCCGAGGCGGGGCACGGCCCTCGTGCTCGCCGAGTCCACGGCCAACCTGGCCTGCGTCGGGGCGACCCCGGTGGCGGTGGTCAATTGCCTCAACTTCGGCAACCCCGAGCACCCCGAGGTCATGTGGCAGCTGTCGGAGGCCATCGACGGGCTGGGCGAGGCGTGCCGCGCCCTCGGGTTGCCGGTCATCGGGGGCAACGTCAGCCTCTACAACGAGAGCGGCGGCGCCGACATCGACCCGGCGCCCGTCCTCGGGGTGCTCGGCCTGGTGCCCGTGCTCCGCCAGCGGCCCCCCGGGATGGGGTGGCGCCGGGGTGACGCCCTCGTCGTGCTCGGGGCACGCCGGGCCGCGGGTGCACAGCCGTACCCGCTCGGCGCGAGCCGTTGGGCGGTGGAGGTCAGGAACCACCGGCACGGGCGGCTGCCCGAACTCGACCTCGCTGCCCACCGGCGGGTGACCGCCTTCGTGGCCGGCCTCGTGGCAGACGCCGTGGGCGGTGGCGACAGCCTGCTGGCCGGCGTGCACGACGTGTCGGGCGGGGGTCTCGCACTGGCCCTGGCCGAGATGGCAGACGTCGCCGGCTGCGGCTGCGTGGTGGAGGGGATCGAGGGTCACGCCGAGCTGTTCACCGAGTTGCCCTCGCGGATCGTGGCTGCCACCGCCGACCCCGCAGCGCTGCTGGCGGCGGCGCGCGCGGCCGGCGTGCCGGCGCAGGTCGTCGGGCGCGCCGGTGGGGACCGCCTGGTGGTGGCGGGGCTCGTGGACCTCCCCCTCGCCGCCGTTCGCGAGGCCCGGGCGGAGGCCCTGCCGGTCGCCCTCGACCGGGCCGGCTGACGCGGCGGCGCTCGCGGGCCGGGCCACCCTCGGATCGCACCAGGGGCCGGTCGGCGATGCCGGGGGAGGGGCCGGCCGGGGGGCGCCGCGCAGGAGATGGCGGTCAGCCGGGGCGCCGGGCGGAGAGGTCCGCCAGCACCCGGTCGGGGACCGCCAGGTCCCCCCGCCCCGTCCCGACTGCCAGGTCCGGCTTCACCTCGCCGTGGTGGTCGCTGCCGCCGGTGGCCACCAGCCCGTGGGACGCGGCCAGACGAGCCAGGCCCTGGCGGTCCTCGGGCGCGTAGTCGCCGTAGTAGGCCTCGATGCCGGCCAGGCCGGCTTGGGCGAGCTCGCCGACCGCCGCCTCGAGATCCCCTGCTCCGAGGCCGAGCGAGAGGGGGTGGGCGAGCACGGCCACGCCCCCGGAGGCCCGTGCCAGCGTGGCGACGACCTCGGGGGTCACTCGCTCCTTGGGGACGTAGGCCGGGCGCCCCTCGCCGAGCCAGCGGTCGAAGGCGTCGGGCAGCGACGCCGCTGCACCCTTGCGGACGAGCAGCGCGGCGAAGTGCGGGCGGCCCAGGCTCTCCTCGGATGCCGCCTCGGCCACCGCCTCGTCGTAGGACACGTCGAGCCCGAGGTCCGCGAGACGGGCCGCCAGCCTGCGGTTGCGCGCCACCCGGTCGCCGCGGAGGCGGGCAAGCTCGGCCTGGAAGGGCCCGTCACCGTCGCCGACGAAGTAGACCAGCACGTGCGCGCTGCCTCCGCGGAAGGCGCAGGAGACCTCGCAGCCCGGCACCAGGTCGACCCCGAGCTCCGCTGCCCGCCGGCCGGCCGCAGCCAGACCGGCCAGGGTGTCGTGGTCGGTGAGGGCCACCGCCGAACAGCCGGCTTCGGCCGCCAGCTCGACCACCCGTTCGGGCGGTTCGGTGCCGTCGGACGCGACCGAGTGGGTGTGGAGGTCGATCACCGTCTGCCCACGCTAGCGAGGGACGAGGCCGAAGCAGGCCCGCGACACTGGGAGGGCACACCGGGCGAAGCACACCGGGCAGGGCACACCGGGAGGGGCACACCGGGAGGGGCACACCGGGCGGGGCACGCGGGCGGCGGCAGCGCCCGGCATCCCCGGTACCGTGGCTGTGCGAGACTACGGCCAGCACACGATCGCCCGCCGCTGGCCGCCTGCCGAGGCGTCGCGGGCGAGAGCGCGAATGGGGCACAGGACCGGACGGTGAAGGAAGCCTGCGGGGTCTTCGGGGTGTACGCGCCCGGTTACGGGGTCGCGCAGCTCACCTTCGACGGCATCTACGCCCTCCAGCACCGCGGGCAGGAGTCCGCCGGCATGGCGGTCAGCGACGGACAGAGCATCACGGTGGTCAAGGACATGGGCCTCGTGACGGCGGTGTTCGACGAGCGGACCCTGTCGGGGCTGCCGCACGGGCCCATCGCCATCGGGCACACCCGGTACTCCACGCATGGCGCCTCGGACTGGATGGCGGCCCAGCCCGTCTATCGCGACGCCGGTTCGTGGGAGCTGGCCCTCGGCCACAACGGGAACCTCACCAACACCGACGAGCTGGTGCGCCTGGCCGGGATGCTCCCCGGCATGCTGCCCACCGACAGCGACGTGCTGGCCGAGCTCCTCGCCCGGCACCACGCCGACGCCGGGTCGCCGGCGCCGGGCGACCTGCGCCCGGCCTTGCGGGCGGTCCTGCCGGCCGCCCGGGGCGCCTTCTCCCTCGTGCTGCTCGACCCCACCCACCTCTACGGGGTCCGGGACCCCCACGGCTTCCGTCCGCTCTGCCTCGGGCGGCTGGGTCCTGCCGACGCCCCCGAAGGATGGGTGCTGGCCTCGGAGTCGCCCGCCCTCGACGTCATCGGCGCCTCGTTCGTCCGTGAGCTCGACCCCGGCGAGCTCGTGGTCGTCGACGAGTCGGGGGTGCACTCCGAGCAGTTGTTCGACCCCGGCGACGTCCGCCCGAGCCTGTGCGTCTTCGAGTTCGTGTACTTCGCCCGCCCCGACACCCGCCTCTACGGACGGGAGGTCCACGGCGCCCGCCGGCGGATGGGTGAGCTGCTGGCCGAGCAGGCCCCCGTCGACGCCGACCTCGTGATGGGCGTGCCCGATTCGGGCGTGCCCGCTGCCGAGGGGTTTGCCCGTCGCAGCGGCATCCCCTACGGCCAGGGCCTCATCAAGAACCGCTACATCGGCCGCACGTTCATCGCTCCCGACCAGCAGTCCCGGGTCGACGCGGTGCGGCGCAAGCTGAACCCGCTGCGCGAGAACGTGGCAGGCAAGCGGCTCGTCGTGGTCGACGACTCCGTGGTGCGCAGCACCACGGTGCGGTCGGTCGTGGCCATGCTGCGCGAGGCGGGCGCCTCGGAGGTGCACCTCCGCATCTCGTCGCCACCGTTTCGCTGGCCGTGCTTCTACGGCATCGACACGCCGGACCGCGACGAGCTGCTGGCCGCCCGGCTCACGCCCGAGGAGATCGAGCGCTACCTGGCGGTGGACTCCCTGGCATACCTCAGCCTGGCCAACCTCGAAGCCGCCATCGGCGCGCCGGGAGCGGGCTTCTGCAACGCCTGCCTCACGGGCCGCTACCCGGTGCCCGTGCCGGTGGCCCTGCGGCACCGAAGAGGTGTCGAGTCCCCGGGTGACGGTGAGCCCAGGCCGGTGCCCGCGGCAGCTCTCCAGGGTGCGTTGCCCGGGGTCTGATCGTTCGATGCCCGACCTACCGGAGGGAGACGGGGCGCCCGGCGTGCCGTCGACGTACGCGTCGGCGGGCGTCGACCTCGCGGCCGGCGACGACACCGTCGCGCGCATCGCGCAGCTTGCTGCCGCGACGCAGCGCCGGGAGGTCCTGGGCGGCGTGGGCGGGTTCGCCGGCCTGTTCGCCCTCGACACCGACCGATACCGCCGGCCGGTGCTCGTCGCCTCGACGGACGGCGTCGGCACCAAGCTGCTGGTGGCCAAGGCGCTCGGCCGCTACGGCACGGTCGGGCAGGACCTCGTGGCCATGTGCGTCGACGACCTGGTGTGCGCAGGGGCGGAGCCGCTCTTCCTGCTCGACTACGTCGCCACGGGGCGGCTCGTGCCCGAGCGCGTCGAGGAGCTGGTGCGCGGCATCGCGGACGGCTGCTCCCAGGCCGGCTGCACGCTGCTCGGCGGCGAGACGGCCGAGCACCCCGGCGCGATGGGCCCCGACGACGTCGACCTCGCCGGCTTCGCCGTGGGCGTGGTGGAGCGGGGCTTCGAGCTCGGCCCCCACCGGGTCCGCCCGGGCGACGTCCTCCTCGGCCTGTCCTCGCCGGGCCTGCGCGCCAACGGGTACGCCCTCGCCCGCAGGGTCCTCTTGGAGGAGGCACGCCTGCCCCTCGAGGGTCCTGCCTGGCCCGGGGCGCCGCACACGCTCGGGGAAGAGCTGTTGCGCCCCTCGGTGATCTACGCGCCCGCTGTGCTGGCGGCACTCCGGGAGGCGCCGGGTGGGGTCCATGCGTGCGCGCACGTGACGGGCGGGGGCATCCCGGGCAACCTGGTGCGAGTCCTGCCCGAGGGCACCCGGGCCGTCGTCGAGCGCGGGACGTGGGAGGTGCCGACCATCTTCGGCGAGATCGCCCGCCGGGGCCCGGTGGCCGAGAGCGAGATGACGCGGGTGTTCAACCTCGGGCTCGGCATGGTGCTGGTCACGGACCCCGGTGCCTGCGACGCCGTGTGCACGGCGCTCGCCCGCGCCGGCAGGCCTGCCGTGGCCGTGGGCGAGGTGGTGCCCGGCGAGCGTGCAGTATCGATCCGGTGACCGCCCCGCTTCCCCCGACCGCCTTCGAGGCGCTGCGCGCCCACCTGCTCGAGCACGCGGTGCGGCGAGGGGACTTCGTGCTCAAGTCGGGTCGCCGCAGCACGTGGTTCATCGACGCCAAGCAGACGGTCTGCCGACCCGAGGCGATGCTGCTCGTCGCCGACGCAGTGCTGTCGGTCGTGCCCGACGACGCCACGGCCATCGGCGGCCTCACCATGGGCGCCGACCCGGTTGCCTTCGTGACCGCCGGCGTGGCCGCCACCCGTGGCAGGGCGCTCAAGGCGTTCAGCGTCCGCAAGGAGGACAAGGACCACGGTGCCGGCGGCCGGATCGCCGGGGCGCTCGACCCGGGTGACCGGGTGGTGGTGACCGAGGACACCGTCACCCGCGGCACCTCCCTGCTGGAGGCGGCACGCGCCGTGCGCGAGGCGGGCGCCGCGCCCTGCCTCCTCGTGGCGCTCGTCGACCGCGGCGGAACCGTTGCCGCCATGGCGGCCGCCGAGGGCCTCGCCTTCCGTGCCTTGCTCACCGCGCCCGATCTCGGGTTCCCCTACGAGGGCGGTGACGGCACAGGCGAAGGCGGCGACGGCGTCACCGGCACCAACCCCGGTCGGGAGCAGCCTGGCGCGGGGACCGGCCGCGAGCAGCCGGTGCGGTGACCGTGTCGGCCGGTGACGATCCCGGCGGCAACTCTGCGGACGCGTTGCGGGTGTCACATGCCCGCAATCCTGGACGTGCCCTGCAGGGCCGACGCCACCGTTCGGCTGCGCCGCGCCGTTCCAACGGCGGCTGGTCGCGCGTATGGTCGCGGGCGCGGCGCGTGCGGGTGAACGCGTGCGAGTGAAGGGCCCATATGGTTCGACCCCGGAGGCGACAGGCGGGTTCGTCGGGCGGCCGCCAGCGGCTCGTGCCGACCGCCGTGCGCGCCGCTGCGGCGCTCGCGGCAGCCGCCGCGCTGTCGGGATGCCTCGGCACCGGCTACGTCTACATCAGCCACCGGAGCCCCGACGGTACCGACGTGTACTTCAAGGTCCCCTCCAGGTGGACTGTCTACGACGCCAAGGCCATCTTCGAGGCCCAGAACGGTCCCCTCGGGCCCAGCGAGCTCAAGCAGCTGACCGACGGTCAGTGGATCGAAGCACTGTCGGCGGCGCCGCGTCCTACGGTGTCGAGCGCGCTCACCATCGGGTCGCGGTTCCCGACAGGGGTGGTCGACGCCCACCAGCTGGGACCGACGGACCGTGACCAGCTGTCGTTCTCGAGCATGCGGGCGGCCATCCTCGGGACCGACCCTTTGACCGCCTCCAGCGGCTTCCAGGTGCTGAGCTACCAGGAGTTCACCGGCCCTGGTGGTGTTCGCGGGGTCAAGATGGTCGTCAACATCGACGGCAAGGGACCGGTGAAGACATTCGGCCAGGTGGTGGCCGTCGACGCGCAGACCAACTGGATCTTTGCCATCGGGGTCGGGTGCGAGGTCAGCTGCTGGGGCGCCAACGCGGGGTCCATCCGCCAGGTGCTGGGCTCGTGGACCCTGAAGGAGTCGAGGACATGAACGGCGACGGCGACCACGACGAGCGCGACCACGACGAGCGCGACCACGACGAGCGCGGCCACGGCGAGCCGGTCCCCGATCGCGCGCCCGCGGACGCCTCGCTCCAGCCGGCGCCCGGGACGTACCCGCGCCTGCCCCTCCTGCCGCCGTCGTCGGCGCCGACGCTCGGCGCGCCCGCGGTGCGTGCCCGGTCCTCGTGGTGGGACCGCAGCAAGTTCGTGCTGCTCCTCGTGGGCCTGTGGTGGGTGCTGCTGTGGGCGGACCTCACCAACAACCCCATCGAGCCGTTCTCCGCCGCCGTCGGCGCGCAGCTCGCGTCGCTGTGGTGGCTCGAGGCGCTCCTCGGCCTCGAGCTCCTGCGCCAGGGCCACTACCTCGTGAGCGAGCGGTCCGCGAGATGGCACGCGCTCTGGTCCGAGCGGGTGTTCGGCGGCTTGCACCGCCTGACCGGGCGGGTGAGCGACTGGAACCGCTACCGGGTGGCGCGAGCCGCCCGGGTGGTGGCGGCGTTGGTGGTGCTGGCGATCGTGCTCGGCGCCTGGTACCACGTCAGCCCTGCCGTGTCGCTGTTCCAGGTGCCGGCCGCCCTGTACTCGGCGATGCCGTTCATCCTCCAACTGGCCTTCGCCTTCTTCTTCATCGCCTTCCAATTCATCGGGCTGTTCTGGCTGCTGTCGCGCGGGGGCATCGAGGTCTACTACCCCGGCGACGTCAAGACCCGCTTCTCGGACGTCTGGGGCCAGGACGCCGTCCTCGAGCGGGTCAAGGAGAACATCATCTTCTTGAAGGAGCCCGAGGCGATCGAGTCACGGGGTGGGTACGTGCCGGGCGGGATCCTCCTGTGGGGACCGCCGGGCACCGGCAAGACGCTCATCGCCGAGGCGGTGGCGGGCGAGACGCACAACCCCTTCGTGTTCGTCGACCCCGGCGCGTTCATCAACATGTTCATGGGCATCGGGATCCTGAAGGTGAAGAGCCTCTTCCGCAAGCTCCGCCGGCTCGCCCTGCGCTACGGCGGGGTCGTGGTGTTCTTCGACGAGGCCGACTCGCTCGGCAACCGCGGCGTCCTGAGCCAAGGGGGGGTCTTCGGTCCCACCCGCGCCGCCGCCAGCCCGTGGGCGGGGCAACGGCGCACCCTGCCTTGCCACGGCCTGGCCTACTTCGACCCCGCGGTCCAGGCGCGGGCGCTGCCCGAGCCCGAGCCCGTGGCCTCGGCGCCCCCCAGGCGCAGCGTGCTCGGTGCGGTGGCGGCCGGCATGATGGGCGGGGGAGGCATGGGGACCCTCGAGTCCCTGCTGTCCGAGCTGTCGGGCCTCAAGAAGCCGCGGGGCTTCGTCAACCGCGTGGTGCGCCGGGCCCTGGGCCTGCCCCCGAAGCCGCCGCCCAAGTACCGGATCCTCGTCATGATGGCGACCAACATGCCCGGCGCGCTCGACGAGGCCCTGCTGCGCCCTGGCCGGATCGACCGCGTCTACAAGGTCGGCTACCCGAGCAAGGCCGGCCGGGTCCGCACCTACGAGGGCTACTTCGCGAAGGTGGACCACGACCTGTCGGCCGAGCAGATCGACCGGCTGGCCACGATCACCCCGTATGCCACGGGGGCCACGATCAAGGACCTCGTGAACGAGTCCCTCATCAATTGCATCCGCGACGGGCGCGAGCGGATCACGTGGGGTGACGTCGTGAAGGCCAAGCAGCTCAAGGACATGGGCCCCCCTGAGGACGTGGAGTACATCGAGCGCGAGCGGCACGCGGTGGCCATCCACGAGGCGTGCCACGCCGTGGCCGCAGTGCGGACGCGCCGCGAGCTCGTGATCGACGTGGCCACCATCGAGAAGGGCGGCACCTACCTCGGGCTCGTGGCCTCGGTACCTGCCGAGGACACGTTCACCGAGTGGCGCAGCGACTACGAGGCGCACATCATGACCGCCCTCGCCAGCTTGGCCGGGGAGAAGATGTTCTTCGACGGCGACAGCTCCTCGGGCCTGAGCGGCGACCTCGAGAGCGCGACGCGCCTCGCCACGTTCATGGAGGGGTTCTGGGGGATGGGGCGAACGGTCGCCAGCCACGGCGTCACCCGGGAGGCCGGTGTCGGCGGCGGGGGCGGACCGAACGACAACGACTCGCGCCGCAAGAACGAGATGCTCTCGGGCAGCCTCGGGTCGCGCATCGAAGCGAAGCTTGGCGAGCTCCTCGATCGCACCCGGGAGCTGCTGGAGCAGAACCGCCTCGAGGTGCTCGCAGTCGCCCACGCCCTCGAGACCCACAAGACCATCACCGGCGAGGACGTCCTCGCCATCGTCCATGGTCGCCCCGGGCCCTTCGTCGACGGGCGGCGCTACCACACCGCCGAGTTCCGGCGGCTCGCCGAGGAGTACCACCAGGCGGTGCTCGAGGCCCACAAGTCCCGCAGCAGGGTCGAGGTCCCCCTGCCGCCCCTGCCCGAGCTCGTGGCCGAGCCGGCCGGCCGTGGCAACGGCCGCGTCGCCACGGCGGCGCTCCCAACGATGGCCGACGGCGCCGGGGGGCCTTCGGCCGAGCAGCGCACCCAGGGGGACGGCGGCCCGGTGCCCGACGCCGGCGGCTGAGGCCGGCGAGCCGCGTCAGCGGGTTCGGCTGCGCCGCGGGGGCGGACCGACCACCATGGAGGGCCGGTGCTCGGCCAGCACCGACGGGCCCGGATGCCGCTGGGGCGGCCGACGGGGGGCGACCGGCCCGGTGCGGAGGTGCCGGCGAGGGCCGGACCAGGGCGCCGGTGGTGCCACCAACCGATCGGCGAGGCGGTAGGCCACGTCCTCGTAGTTGACCCGCCAGCCGCGGAAGTCGGGCCACGCCTCCTCGGCGCTCCGCTCCATGGGGAACCCGAGGGCGGTGAGCATGCTCACCGCCTGGGCGAACTCGCCGAAGGTGAGCTCGATGGGCCCCTCGGGGCTGGGGTCGGCATCCACCCGCCACCCGAGGGTGGCCGCGATCCGGCTGAGCGCAGTGAAGCCCATGCGCAGGCAGAGTCTCGCCTGGGAGGGCGCGCTCGACGGCGACAGGGCCAGGTGCATCGCGGCGCCGTCGAGGACGGCGAGCAACCCGATCAGCCAGGAGAACCACGGCTCGGGTGAGCGGAAGAGCAGCAGGATGGGGTAGGTGGTGTGGCTCTCGGCGACGTCGGCCGCCCACTGCTCCCATCGGTCGTAGAAGTCGGGCAAGGTGTCGGTGATGCCGACCAGCTGGTGGCGGGCGAGGAGCTCGGGGCCCCATGCCGGCACGCCGGCCCGGCTCTCGAGCAGGGCCACGAGGGCTTCGCGCCGGTTCACTGCCGCGTAGAGCGAGGGCAGGTAGGCGATCTGCAGGGCCACGATGACCACCCACAGGGCGCCGGCCGCGATGTCGGCCGCCTCGTTCGGCGGGCCGCCGGCGTGGGCGGTGCCCACCGTGAACAGCGCCGTCATCGCCTGGAGGAGCCCGGCCGCGACGTCGTGGGTCGTCGGCTGCAGCACCAGCGCGAACCCGACGACGAACGACGCGGCCCACGAGAGCAGCTGGGCCACCAGGGCGACCGGGGCCGTGGGGGCGAGGAGTGAGTCCTTGGCCTCGTAACTCCGGGCCAGGCGCGACACGATCAGGAAGGCGAGCCGGACGCCGCGGTTGACCATCAGCGTGAGCCGCTCGAAGCCGTGGGGGCGCCGGGGCAGGACCATGGTGAACAGCACCTGGGCCGCGGTGAGGACGACCACGACGATCCCGAGGGCGAAGAGGAACGCGTCCATCAGCACGGTGGGCCCCGGCGGGGCCGTCTCGAACTCTGACAGAGGGTCCCGCCGCCGGCAAGGAGGTCCGCTCTTGGTACCCGCGCCGGGCGGGCGGGCTAGGCTCGGCCGGCGGAGCGGGAGCGGGTTGGAGGGCCGGGGCACCGCGACGTGGACCCGGGGCCGACCGATCCCGCAGAACTGCCTCCCTGCACCCGTTCTTTCTGCACCCGTTCCTCGAGCTCCCCGCCTTGCGCGGGCCGGAGGCGGACACGACGATGTGGCGCTTGGCGTGGATCCTCCGGCTGGCTACGGGTGTGTCGGTCCTTGCGGCGCTGACCTGGTTCGTGGCCCTACGGCCGCATGCGGCCGCGACCTCGATCCTCCCGTTCGTCCGTGCACCCGAGTTGGCGGCTCCGGGCGCGCCGCCTGGCTCGATCGACGTCGGGCCGCTGCCCGGTGACCGCGAGCTGCACCTGAGCGTCGTGCTGGGCCCCTCCGACCCCGCCGGCCTGGGGTCGCTCCTCCACGACCTCTCCGACCCGGCATCACCCCGGTACCACCGCTGGCTGCACCCGGGGGAGTTCCTGGCGCGCTTCGGCCCTCCGACCACCGAGGTGGCGGCGGTCGAGTCGTGGTTCCGGGAAGCGGGCCTCGCCCCGAGGGTGTCCGGGTTCGCCGTCGAGGTGGCCGCACCCGCCCGCGCTGCCGCCGCCGCCCTCGGCACGACCTTCGAGGAGTACGCCGAGCCCTCCGGCCGGCTCGGCTACCGGGCAACCCGGGCGCCGCTCCTGCCGTCGAGCCTCTCGGGCGGCCAGGTTCGGGCCATCCTCGGGCTCACCTCGCTCAACCCCCTCCGCCCGGCTCTGGCGCCCGGCACCCCCCGGCAGGTGGCGCCTGGCGGCGGCCTCCCCCTCCGCCCGGCCCTGGCGCCCGGCACCCCCCGGCAGGTCGCACCGGGAGGCGGCCTGCTGCCGCAGGCCCAGGGGCCCACGCCGTGCCCGGCAGCCCGTGGCGCCGCGGGCAGCTCCTGGTTCACCCTCGACGAGGTGGGCTCGGCCTACGGGATCGGCTCGCTCCTCGGAGCCGGGTTGCAGGGCCAGGGGGAGACGGTCGCGGTCTACGAGCTGTCGCCGTACTCCGCCTCCGACGTCGCCACCTACGAGAGCTGCTTCCAGCTCCACAACGCCGTCTCGCGGGTGACCGTCGACGGCGGCGGCACCAAAGACCAGCAGGGCACGACCGAGGCCGACCTCGACATCGAGCAGGTGGCAACCCAGGCACCGGGGGCTGCGATCGTCGCCTACGAGGGCCCGAACTCGAACGTTGACCCCTCCGGGCCCTACGACGTGTGGAGCGCCATCGTCAACGACCCCCACCCCGCTCAGGTGGTCTCGACCAGCTGGGGCACCTGCGAGCCGGTGGCAGAGGCGACCTCCGGTTGGATCTTCACCACGCTCTTCGAGCAGGCGGCGGTCCAGGGCCAGACCATCGTCGCCGCCTCGGGGGACTCAGGGTCCGAGGACTGCTACCCGGTCGACCAGTCGACCGCGCTCGAGGTGGACTACCCGGCCTCGGATCCCTCGGTGACCGCGGCCGGTGGCACCACCCTCGGGCAGGCGGGCGAGACGGCCTGGAACGACAACGGCGCGGGCGGCGGCGGGGGGATCTCCCGCTCTTTCGCCGCTCCGTCCTGGCAGCCGGCCGTCCTCGCACCCCTTCCGGGCAACGCCTGCAACAACGCCTGCCGGGAGGTCCCCGACCTGTCGGCCAACGCCGGGGTGGGCATGGTGGTCTACGCCAACGCTGCCTGGAGCGCATATGGGGGCACGAGCTTCGTCGCCCCGCTGCTCGCCGGCCTCGTCGCCGATCGCAACACCGGCTGTACGGCCGCGACCGGCCAGTGGGCGCCGCTGCTGTACCGGCTGGCCCGGCAGGGCGCCTACGGCACGGCCTTCAACGACGTCACGAGCGGCGACAACGACGTGACAGGCAGCAACGGCGGCCTGTACCGGGCCGGTCCCGGCTACGACGGCGCCACCGGCCTCGGCTCGCCGCGCGCCTCGGGGCTCGCGTGCCCCGAGGTGACCGCTGCCGGACAGGGCCAGAGCGGGGCCACGGTGACCGTGAGCGGCCTCGGCCTCGAGGGCGCCACCATCCGCTTCGGCACCGCCGAGGCCCAGGTGACCTCCTCGACCGCCACCTCGGCCACGGTGGTGGTGCCGCCGGGGACCGGCACCGTCGAGGTGAGCGCGGCCGGCGCGCTGGGCGCGGGCACCCTCGTTGCCCCCTTCACCTACGTCGCGCCGCCCCCGCCGCCTCCGCCGCCTCCTCCGCCCCCGCCCCACGGGTACTGGCTGGTGGGGGCCGACGGGGGCATCTTCAGCTTCGGCTCGGCCCAGTTCTACGGCTCGACGGGCAGCCTCGTGCTCCAGCGCCCGGTGGTGGGCATCACCCCCACCGCAGACCGGGCCGGCTACTGGCTCGTGGCGAGCGACGGGGGGATCTTCGCCTTCGGCGACGCCGGCTTCTTCGGGTCGATCCCCGGGCTCGGCATCGCGCCGGCTGGCACGGCAGGCGGCGCGCCCAAGCTCAGCGCCCCGATCGTGGGCATGGTGCCCTCGGCCGACGGCAGGGGGTACTTCATGGTGGGGGCCGACGGGGGCGTGTTCGCCTTCGGCGACGCGCGCTTCGCCGGCTCGTGCCCGGCCATCGGCGGATGCGGGGCCGCCGCGGTGGCCGTCATGCCCGATGCCACGGGCAACGGCTACTGGGTTGTGACCGCGACCGGCGGCGTGTACACCTTCGGTGACGCCCCCTTCTACGGGGCGCCGGGCCCGCAGGGGGCGCCGGTGACCGCTGCGGTGCGCACCCCCGACGGGCGCGGCTACTGGATCCTGTTCGCCGACGGGCGCGTTGCCGCCTACGGCGACGCCCCCGCTCTGGGTGGGCCGGTGGGGAGCGTCGGCGGCCTCGATCCGGCCACGGCCGTCTTCGCCACCGCGCAGGGGACCGGCTACTGGGTGACCGACGCGCTCGGGGCCGTGTACCCCTTCGGCGACGCGCCGAACGACGGCAGCATGGCCGGCCACGCCCTCAATGCGCC
>DATGLW010000059.1:0-5582 GCA_035293965.1 Acidimicrobiales bacterium | reverse complement strand
ACAACTGTACCCTGCTACCCGGTGGAAGTGGTGGCTTCGTGTGCCTACAGGATCCGGAGGAACTCGAGCTCTCGCACTGCTCTCACCAGGGCTTCTGTCGCCGCGGCACCCCGAGAATGCCTACGAGCTGCGGAAGTCCGGACAGGCGCACCGTGCCGACCGCGCAGCCCCTGGCGCGCACGCGTCACACCCGTGCGAGACCATCGGCCGGTGGCTCCCCGATCACTGCGCTTCATGACCGACGCCATGCTCCTGCGGCCACGGCGCTATGGCCCCCAACCTGCTATGCGTGCCCGCATCCTCGGCATCCGCGATCGGCTGCTCGCCGAGCTCGACGAGCTCGACGACCGAGCTCGCAGGCTCGCGCTGCGGCGGATCGAGCTCACCAGGCGGCTCGAGGTCTGCCGGCAGGCGCTCGGGCAGTGGTGCCCCCCAGAGGACACGTTCCTGCCCCGAGTGGCGGACCTGCGAGGTCGAGTACCCCGACCGCGGGTCCTGAAGGGCGGCGAGCTGCGGAAGGCAGCTGCGGTCTTGCTGATCTCCTCGGGCGTGCAGATGCGGCTCTACGAGCTCCATGCCGCCTTGCTCCTCAACGGGGTGGACGTGGCGGACCCGCCCTCGCGGCAGTTGGCCAACGCGCTGCGGCCCGAGGTTGCTGCAGGCCGGGTGCTGCGCTACGGGTGGGGACTCTACGGCGCGCCTGGCGCGTCGAGAACCGTGGCCGGTACCGACCACCCCCAGGATCGCAGCATCTGGTCGTATGCTGTCGGCCATGACCGCCCGCCACTCAGCTCCGCCGTCCTCTCCTGGCGCTGAGCGTCCCGGCGTCAAGCCACGGAGCTACGAGGTCACCGAGGGGCCGACCCGAGCGCCGGCGCGCGCCATGCTCCGGGCGGTCGGCATGACCGACGACGACTGGGGCAAGCCCCAGATCGGCGTGGCGTCGAGCTGGAACGAGGTGACACCGTGCAACCTCCCGCTCGATCGCCTCGCGAAGCGCTCCAAGGACGGCGTGCGCGCTGCCGGAGGGTTCCCCCTCGAGTTCGTGACCATCGCGGTCTCCGATGGCATCTCGATGGGCCACGAGGGAATGAGGGCGTCGCTGGTCAGCCGTGAGATCATCGCCGATTCGGTCGAGACGGTCATGCACGCCGAGCGCTTCGACGGCCTGGTCGCGTTCGCCGGCTGCGACAAGTCCCTCCCCGGCATGCTCATGGCGGCGGCCCGGCTCAACTTGCCGAGCGTCTTTCTCTACGGAGGCACGATCCTGCCGGGGCGCCTGCGCGACCAGGCTCTCGACATCGTGAGCGTGTTCGAGGCGGTCGGCGCCCACGCCGTCGACGCCCTGAGCGACGAGGAGCTGCGGCTCATCGAGCGGAACGCCTGCCCCACGGAGGGGTCGTGCGCCGGCATGTTCACTGCCAACACGATGGCCTCGGTGGGCGAGGCCCTCGGCATGTCCCTGCCGGGGAGCGCGTCCGCTCCTGCGGTGGACCGTCGCCGCGACGACTTCGCCTACGAGTCCGGCAAGGCGGTGGTCGAGCTGCTGCGGGCGGGCATCCGGCCCCGCCACATCATGACCAAGGAAGCGTTCGAGAACGCCATCGCCGTCGTGATGGCGCTCGGCGGGTCGACCAACGCCGTCCTGCACCTGATGGCGATCGCCCACGAGGCACGGGTCGACCTGGAGCTCGACGACTTCAACCGGATCGCCGCCCGGGTGCCGCACCTGGCCGACACCAAGCCGCACGGCCGCTTCCACATGACCGACATCGACCGGGTCGGCGGAGTGCCGGTCGTGATGCGCGAGCTGCTCGAGGCCGGTCTCCTCCACGGCGATTGCCTCACGGTCACCGGTCGCACCGTGGCCGACAATCTCGCCGCGTACGGCGCGCCCGCGCCGGACGGAACGGTGGTCCACCCGCTGTCGGACCCGATCCACGTCACCGGGGGCATCGCCGTCCTGACCGGCACGCTGGCGCCGAAGGGCTCGGTGGTCAAGGTCGCCGGCATCGACCAGTTGCACTTCGAGGGCACGGCGCGCGTGTTCGACGGCGAGCCGGCGGCGATGGACGCCATCCTCGCCGGCAGCATCGAGCCCGGCACCGTCCTGGTCATTCGCTACGAGGGCCCCAAGGGCGGGCCCGGGATGCGCGAGATGCTGGCCGTTACGGGCGCCTTGAAGGGGGTCGGCCGGGGCGGTGACTGCGCACTCGTTACCGACGGGCGCTTCTCGGGCGGAACCCACGGCTTCTGCATCGGTCACGTTGCGCCCGAAGCGGTAGACGGAGGTCCGATCGCCCTGGTCGAGGACGGCGACCGCATCGTCATCGATGTCGACGAGCACAGGGTGGACCTCGTCGTCGACGAAGCGGAGCTCGCCCGGCGCCGTTCCAGGCTCAAGCCCTTCGAACCGCGCTACACCTCCGGGGTGCTGGCCAAGTACGCGCGCCTCGTCACCGGTGCCGAGCGGGGGGCAGTCACCGAGCCATGAGCCGCGCAGTTGTGAGGAGCAGGACCACGTGGCAGAATGGTCGGACCATGACCTGTCGCGCCCCGCTGGTACGCATCACGTAAGCGCGCGACCCTCCCCGGCGCGCGCGCTCGACCTCCCGAACCCGGGAGGTCGTTTCAATTTCGGGGCCCGGTCGTCGGGCGCGGTCGTCGGGGCTGGGCCGGCGAGGCGCCAGGGCTGCGGGCCACGAGGCACGGCAGCAGAGCGACGACAGCGTGAAGACGACCCGGCAGGCAACAGGAACGACCCGGCAGGCAACAGGAACAGGAAGGCGAGCCGACATGCAGGTGACCGGAGCCCAGGCGCTCATCAAGAGCCTCGAGATGGAGGGGGTCGAGGTCATGTTCGGCCTGCCCGGGGGGGCGATCCTTCCCGTGTACGACCCGATCCTCGACTCGCCGATCCGCCACGTCCTCGTCCGTCACGAGCAGGGTGCAGGCCACATGGCGGAGGGGTACGCGATGGTGACGGGCCGGCCGGGGGTGGCCATGGTGACGAGCGGGCCGGGTGCCACCAACATCGTGACGCCGCTGTCGAACGCCTACATGGACTCCACGCCGCTCGTGGTCATCTCCGGCCAGGTGGCCACGGCGTCCATCGGAACCGACGCCTTCCAGGAGTGCGACATCACCGGGGTGACGATGGGTATCACCAAGCACAATTGGCTGGTGAAGGACCCCGCCGACATCCCGCGCGTGGTTGCCGCCGCCTTCCACGTCGCTACCACCGGGCGGCCCGGACCGGTGCTGGTCGACGTCCCCAAGGACGTGTCGAACGCCACCTTGGAGTGGTACTGGCCGGCGTCGGAGGAGGACCTCGACCTCCCCGGCTACCACCCCTGCCGCTCTGGCGACCCCGAGCTGGTGCGCAGGGCCGCCGAGCTGCTCATGGCCGCCGAGCGCCCGGTCATCTACGCCGGCGGGGGCATCCTCAAGGCGCGAGCCGTCGAGGGCCTGCGAGAGCTGGCCGAGCGCACCGGCATCCCGGTGGTCACCACCCTCATGGCCCGCGGCGCGTTCTCCGACTCGCACCCCTTGTGCCTCGGGATGCCCGGCATGCACGGCAACTACACGGCGGTCACCGCCATGCAGCGCGCCGACCTCCTGGTGGCGCTCGGCGCCCGCTTCGACGACCGGGTGACGGGCAAGGTCGACGCCTTCGCCCCGGGTGCCCGCGTCGTGCACGTCGACGTCGACCCGGCCGAGCTCGGCAAGGTGCGCAAGCCCGACGTCGGCATCGCCGGCGACTGCCGACTGGTGGTCGACGAGCTGCTCGAGGCCCTCGACTCCCTCGGGCTCGGCCACGACCCGTCGGCCGCGGGCGGCACCACCGGTGCTCGCGCTCGGCCGGGCACCCGGGCCGCCTCGCGCCCCGACCTGTCGGGATGGTGGGCACAGCTGCACCGTTGGCAGCAGGACTTCCCGCTGCACTACGACCGGTCGGCGGAGGGACCGCTCAAGCCGCAGCTGGTCGTCGAGACGCTGCGCGACCTGTGCCCGGAGGACACCATCGTGGTCGCCGGGGTGGGGCAGCACCAGATGTGGGCCTCCCAGTGGTGGCGCTTCGACCATCCCTACACGTGGGTCAACTCCGGTGGCGCGGGCACGATGGGCTTCGCCGTGCCTGCCGCGGTCGGGGCCAAGGTGGGGCGGCCGGACCGGACGGTGTGGGCCATCGATGGCGACGGGTGCTTCCAGATGACGGCCCAGGAGCTCGTGACCGCCTCGGCGGAGCGGATCCCCGTCAAGGTCGCCATCCTCAACAATGCCTACCTCGGGATGGTCCGACAGTGGCAGGAGATGTTCTACGAGGAGCGCTACTCGGAGGTCTACCTTTCGCCCGACCTGCCCGACTACGTCAAGTGGGCAGAGGCGATGGGGTGCGTGGGGATCCGGGCCGAGGCGCCCGAAGAGGTCGTGCCCGCGATCGAGGAGGCCAACGCCGTCGACGACCGGCCGGTGGTGGTCGACTTCCGAACCGATGCGTTCGAGAAGGTCTTCCCCATGGTGCCCGCAGGCACGTCCAACGACGCCATCCAGGTGCATCCCGACCAGCAGGAGGCGTTGGAGAAGAGCCGCCGGGGCATGGCGTGACCCAGGGCACGGCTGCTGGGCCACCCTGGGACGGCGAGGACCGCGTGCGGCACCACATCCTGTCGGTGCTCGTCGAGAACAAGGCGGGCGTGCTGGCTCGGATCGCCGGGCTCTTCTCGCGGCGCGGGTTCAACATCTACTCGCTGGCCGTCGCCCCCACCGACGAGGGCGAGCGCCTGAGCCGCATCACGATCGTGGTCGACGTCGAGCCGGCATCCCTCGAGCAGGTCGTCCGTCAGCTCGACAAGCTCGTCAACGTCGTGGCCATCTCCCATCTGTCGCCGTCGGAGGCTGTGGAGCGCGAGCTGCTGCTGGCGACGGTGGCAGCCACGATGACCGAGCGCTCCCAGGTCATCGAGCTCGTGGACGTCTTCGGCGGGGAGGTCGTCAACGTGGGCGGCGACCAGCTGACCGTCATGCTCGCCGGTCCTCCCGACACGCTCGACGACTTCGAGGCGCTCCTGGCGAGCTTCCGGGTGGCCGGCCTCCAGCGGACGGGGCGCGTGGCCCTGCCTAAGCTGGGGCGCCGTGCGGCGCGTGCCCGCCCCATCCCGGGTCGCGCCGGCTGACTCGTCCCGCTCCGTCCCCATCCGCCCCAGTCAACCCCCTGCACCACTTGTCCGAGCACCTTCAGGAGGCACCGCCATGGCCACGCTGTACTACGAGTCCGACGCCGACCCGAGCCTCGTGCAGGGGCGCAAAGTGGCCATCCTGGGGTACGGGTCGCAGGGCCACGCGCACGCACTGAACCTGTCGGAGTCGGGCGTGGACGTGCGCGTGGGCCTGCGCGAGGGCTCCTTGAGCAGGGCCAAGGCCGAGGAGGCCGGGCTGCGCGTGGTGTCGGTGGACCGCGCCGCGGCCGAGGCGGACCTCGTGATGATCCTCCTCCCCGACACCGAGCAGAAGGCCGTCTACGACGCCGAGGTGGCACACCACCTCTCGGCCGGCGACTGCCTGATGTTCGCCCACGGGTT